>NZ_BJBV01000021.1:0-107686 GCF_036245925.1 Shewanella sp. M-Br | reverse complement strand
AAAGGCGGGGTTCTTGTTTATGTGCGCTGCAGTTATTGAGGCCTGAAAAATCACTTAGAGTATTTATCCAACAGAAGTAACAAAGATTGGATCAGGCTTTTCCTGTCCAATAAGCCTCTTCTTTCGTTCCTTCTCTCTTTCTTTGATTGCGTCCTCCCTTGCATTGTTAAACATTGGGGCATAATGTGACCACTTACAATTTGTCGGAGGTTGCCTACTAATGCGTGCATCCATGCAGGTTTTGGCAATAATTAGATTTAGCCAGAATTCTTCTTGTGTTGGTGCGTCCCACATATTTTGAACCCATTTTTGTGTCCATAGAGCATTCTCATACTCTGTAAATGCATGTTTAGCTGCTTGTGCACATATACCTTTACCATTGATGTGTTTATCAATAATGCCAACGTGTTTATCAGACTGGGCCGAGTATCCTGCAATCGTTATGGCGTATGCTTGATCCAAACTATCTTCGCTGGAAGCAAATTGTCGAATCAATGATGTGATAAAGTCAGCCGCACCAAAACGCTCTGCTGCGAGTATTTCTCGCGCAAGAACTGCATCATTTTCAGCACCTAAAAGTCTTTGATACCACAATTTTTCTATTGGTTCAGACGCTTCGCTTCCCCAAATAGCTTGATGCTCAAGGGTTAGTTTGTCTCCCAACGCTAGTGTTACGAAACCTTGTGACGTTGCTGCTCGGTTTAGCAATGTCACAGCTTTTTCTGGATATTTCGAGGAAAGCAGGTTCGCCACGGCAAAGGCCAAGTTCTTGAGCCAAACGAATTTAGCAGTGCCTGTCTGCTCTAAAATGTTGAGCAGTTCATCGAGCAGCGAAGGCACTTGAAAAACTAGGCGTCGGAGATTGTCTATAGTAATTTCTTTAACTAAGAGTTCTGCATCAGTGCCTTTCAGTTTTGCGAAAAAAGCCTCCGTTACTGCATTGAGTCTGTTTTGCTTTTCGTCGAAATAATCATCGTTATCTAGAATTTCCCCTAAGCTCTTTTGCTTAGGGAAGCGTCTATCTTCTCGAGCTGTATCTTCGATAGATATGAAGGCATATGGATCAGGTTCAGTTCTCGAGAGTTCAAAGTCTGCAAGTGGAAGTTGTATCTTACAGGTGGCTGTAATCCCGCAACGAAGTCGTTGTACAAAGCAATCTACCATTGGTTTAGCAAATGCTGTTCCTAATCTATTGGCTGATGCGAACCAAGTCTTATGGCTGATCCGATTTAGAAGCTCTTCAACTGATAATTCGTTTTGAAAGCACGCCTCGACCAATAGCATAGAGCCGAACCACTCTTCATCAGTTTTTTCGTCAACTGAAGTTGCGTTCCATCTATCTACCGTATGCATCTGTCGAACACGCTCCAAATCATTGAGCACCGCTAATTGATAGATAACTGAGCGAAGCATAGAAGAATCATAAAGAAAACACTTTAATATAAGCTCTTCAAGTTCACTATTTATCTGCGTGTTTCCATATAGCGCAGCCGAAAGAGCTCCATACGCAGCATCTTTATCGTTACTTTCTAGTGATTTTTGAAGTGCTGCGACGATTGCTTCTGTTGGTTGTCGTTTAAGGCTTGGGATGACTTTTAGTAAATAGTTTGACCCGAAGATTTTGCCTGTCATGTATTTGAGCTGTTCATCTGCTGAAATTTGTGCGGCGGCATAGTAAAACGCAAACATCTTACAAATCGCTTGATCATTTTCTGGCAGTGTCTCAAAGGCATCGCTTTCCACCATTCTATTGAGCAAGTTCTTCGCTAAGTCAGGGGGGACCAATGGAATGTAATCTTCACTGTTCAGAATGAGTTGGCGCAGAGGAAGTCCTGTTCTTGTCAACAACCCAGCAAGGAGACTTTGAGTTTTTTCAATAGCGACTGCGGGTTCAAATCGGCATGCAACTGGCAGAAATTGTATGAAGCTGTGGTCTTCGCTGCTTTGCCCCATCATTGTCTGCAACATCATATCGGGAGCAAGAGCTGTGAATTGTTGGATCCCTTGCTCTATATCTGTTGGTCGAGTAGCGTCAGGATTTGCCACTTTAACCTGACGCCATTTGTCGGGTGATGGCGGTTCAAAGTTATACCACCCCTTTCGTAGCTCTTCAGCAATCGCATCGGCCTCTGTCGCGTCAACTTCTTCACCGCTCGAATTAAGCATTCGTACAATCGTCCACTGAGCCCCTTTCGAAGTAGTATTGGTGCGTAGTGGCTCAATCGCTCTGAGGAAGGAATATCTGGTTGCGGCGCGCTCCACCCGATTAAATGTAGTAAGTTGCTGAAATGCTTTTCGTACAAAAGACATATCTTTACTCAATGAAAACGCTAAGCCCATTGCAACAAAACTATCAGCGAAGTCAACGAGGGAGCGGCCCGCCAGTAGCCGAAGTGCCATCGTAAACAATTCGTCAGGCTCGCTTGATACCTCGGTCATCTGCGTTAGTAGTTGCTTTTCAAAAGAAGATAGAGAAGACAAGGTATCTTCGATTTCAGATTTCTTTCTCTCAAGCTGTTTTTCGTACTCTGAGTCATTTCGCCTGTGGTAACGATTAGTCTGTTCAACGGGATCCTTGTTATAGCAGTGAAGCCACTGATGTATGGCGGCTTCAGCCGCTTGCCATCCTTTTTCAGATAGCGTGACTTCAAACGCGGCGTGGATGAACCAGTCTTGATTTATCCTCCGCCCTTTTTCGAGACACAGAATCTTTAATATATCAAAAAGCGCTTGTGGCTGATGCACTACAATTCCAACGAACTCCTCAAAGCGACGGTCATCCACATTTTGGAGATTGGCAAACTCATTCAGTAGACCAGAAAAGATTTTAGTATCGAACCGTATGTCGTCGAGCACGCAGATCAATAAAGATGCAAAGAGCACATCAGCGGTTCGGTCCATGGCCTGTATCGGCTCGACAAGTTGGCATATCCGAGTGGCTAAATCCTGTTCTGCCAAAAGCGTTCGCCAAAGTTGGTCGACAAGCGTGAAGCCGAGTGCGAGAGTCAAACCCTCTTCACGCAGTTCGTACTGATCACCAGGCCCCGGGAGTGTTCGGAAGAAACGTGTCTCAATGACAGCGCTGGAATCTGCCTTAAAGTTCTGAGGCGGTTCGTTTATAGATGCCTGCACTCGCTTTAACACCTCTGTTGCGTGTGTACTGAGGCGGTTGGTCAAGTCCGTGAAGGTTTCGTCTTCGTAGTTTTCAAGCTGTGACGCGCGAAGGTGCTCCATTAGCAGCCTATCGGTTGTCAACCCTTTCCAAGCCATTGCCTCCTTATGAGGAAGTGTCGCAATGGCAATGCTGAGTAACCTTGGGTTTTGGAGTGTTTTCAGTGTTTGTTGGTCGAGCCAATCAAGGGATATACCATGGTATGTAAGCAGCGTATCGCGCTCTATTGGTGACCATTCAGGAACTTCAATGACTGTGGGGGTAAATGCTATTCCCCTTGCTATTATTTTCCGCCAAAAGTGAGGCCTGACAGTCACAATTAGCCTACCTCCAATTTGGGATAGTCGGGATTGTATACCGTTAATCAGCTTGTCCCAGCGGAGGTCTTGACGTTGGTTTGAACCATCAATAACGACCAAAATCTGAGCTTGTGGTGGTGCAAGTTTCCATGCCTGAAGGCGATGTCTCCATCGACTCTTAAGTGCTTCAGTAGCCACTTCGTTGGTTTGTTTAATCAAAATATCAATGAGGAAGTCATCAAGTTCTTCTAACGATGTTCCCTCAAGTTGCTCTGCGCTGACGAATAGCGCCAAGCCTTTAGCCTCAGAACACAATTGCGCTGAAAGCCATGACTTTCCGTGGCCTTCATCACCCAATAGTATGACTTCTTTGCCCGCTTGAGTTTCACTTGCAATTTGATCTCGCAGTTCATTGCGCATTGACGGGAAGGATTTATCTTTTAATACTGCTAGCCCTTGCCCTAAACGCTGCTGTGCTAAGCGCGTGTTGCAAAATGTTTCAACTCGCCATTCACGGTTCAACTCAATCGCTCGTTTTAACGCCAGCTTCGAAACATTGAGGTTCAACTTGAGCTTTTGAAGGAGATTTTCGAATTCTGGATGATGCAAGATATCTCGGAATGACGCCTTAAGGTCACCATCAGTTACCTTTGTTAGGTTCGTTTTCTCTGAGTAATTTTTGACGATGAAATCGATGGCAGTATCGCCACCTGCAACCACGGCTATAGCTAAAAGCGGGAGTGGGACGGAGGTCCAATCCAATATAAACGTAGAAATAGCATATCGGTCACCATCTTCCTGGATATCCCTTGCAATCTGTGAACTTACCTCTGTTGTCGCACCAAGAATCCACAAACGATCTGCGGCACTTTGTTTGCGAGCTAAATCCGCTATTTTCGTCAAGACGTCATTTCTATGAATATCACCAGAGTATCGCTTGGCTTCGAAACAAATTGAGTCGAGGGGGAGAGCAGCATCTCCGTCCATGCCACCCTGTAGCCCACTTGCAGCAAGACGAAATGGAATGCCTGTCAAATTCGTCAACACAATGCGAAGGAGACCTTCAAATCCATCGGCGCCTGCTGCCTTTAGTGATAAAATCCCAGTTTTGATTATTTCAAGGCTTTTTGAGTATCGACAAAGAGATTCGCTCATGTGTTTTCTCGTTTAATTTGGATGGAGCGTTGTCCCTATTAACAATGCTATTCTTTTTAAAATTAAATTACTGATAATGGGAATAGCTTAATTGAAAGGGATATCTATAGTGCGCATTCTTCTCAACATAGTAATTCCTCTAGATGTTACTTACCACACCAGATTTTTTGTAACTGATTTTTTTTAAAGGTATTTCTACTAGTTTTATACTTCAGTGGAAATAGTTTAAGAGTGATAAGTCTTCTAGGCTAAATGCGCCAAGTGCGCCTTTTTTATTGGTTATAGGTATAATTGCCGTATTTTTACAGATGAGTGACAGCCTAGTGGACCAAATGAAGTTAGACGAACATTGGATGCAAGTCGCGATGGAGATGGCCGAGAAAGCCGAGGCCGAGGGCGAAGTGCCCGTGGGTGCGGTATTGGTCAAAGACGGCCAGCAGATTGCGATGGGTTACAATTTATCCATTAGCCAGCACGATCCTAGCGCCCATGCGGAAATTTTATGTTTGCGGGAAGCGGGGCGTTTGGTCGAAAACTATCGTCTTTTAGATGCGACTTTATATGTCACCCTCGAGCCTTGCGCTATGTGTGCGGGCGCTATGGTGCATAGCAGAATTGCTCGTGTGGTATTTGGCGCACGGGATGAAAAAACGGGTGCAGCGGGTACTGTGGTGAATTTATTGCAACATCCGGCGTTTAATCACCAAGTTGAAGTCACATCAGGGGTGCTGGCCGATGCTTGTAGCGCGCAATTGAGTCGTTTTTTTAAACGTCGCAGGGAAGAGAAAAAAGCCCTGAAACAGGCTCAAAAGGCGCAGCAAGCTATTGGGTAAGTGCCGATTAACGTGACAGGATTAATCCTGAGACTGAATAAAAGTAAAGAAGAGTTTTTGACGATTTAAAATACGGCGATGACGAATTTTTAGCAAAGTACGACGACGCGCAACGGTATTGTTGATGGTTTTTCTTCTCATATTGACCCCATTAATTGTTATTATCGATGCCCTACAGAGATTTATCTTAGGTCATAACCCAAGACAGTAGCAGTTGCACAGGAGTGCAGCAATAGCACTGGTCAGATAAGCTGAACTAAGCGATGTTTTTCATCGCAAATTTGAGTTAGGTTGGCAAACCTTAATTCGGTTCTCCTGTTGTTTGATATCGCACCTTGTTGAAGACATCTACGTACATCTTGAGTTTTTATATTGATGTTCTTGTTACGTAAAACTCTGTACTTGATATATAAGAAGTGAGTTGTTGGATTGTCGTTTGGCCCATGCACCTGAGCGCTAACGAGTTAAGCTATTTAGGTTGATCAGGGCTTAACGTTCCCGCAGGAATCACGGGTTCTTCCACAGTAAGGTCGCTCGAGTCATCATCGGGGTCAGGTTGTTTCGACTGATTATCCACCCAGACTAACGTGTCATAGTAGCGACGGATGCTGTCGACGTAATGAACGGCTTCACTGCCTCGGGCGTAACCATAACGTGTTTTTTGATAATATTTACGCTTTTGCAGTAGCGGTAGTACCTTTTTTAAATCTCGCCAAGCATTGGGATTTAACTCCATCGATTCCGCAAGCTTACGTGCATCTTCAATATGGGCATATCCTATGTTGTAAGAGGCCAGCGCAAACCACATGCGTTGACTCTCGGGGATCGATTCTGGCAGGCGGTTGATCATATCGTTCAAATACGCCGCGCCGCCGCGAATACTTTCTTCGGCATCGAGTCGGTTGGTGATCCCAATCTCTTTGGCGGTTGGCTGAGTCAACATCATCATGCCACGCACTCCTGTGGCCGAGCGGGCATTAGGATTCCAATGTGATTCTTGATAGCTGGTTGCTGCCAGTTTACGCCAATCTAAATTGCCTGCATGGGTTTCAAATAATTGTCGATAACGCGGCAATACTGTCTCAATGGCACGGATAAATGCGCGAGTATCGATATAATCGAAGCGTTTTACATGACCAAAGTATTTCTCGTTGAGGTGATCCAGCGTGCCGGCAAGCTTCTCTTGGTGCCAAAAGGCCAGCAATTTACTCATAAGTTCATCACTGTGAGTGGGAGGTAACAGCCAGATCACATCGAGTTTTTCTTCTAGCACAGGGCCTGAGCGTAGGTCGGGCAGGTAGCGACGGTTGATCTGTACGCTGCTGGAGTCGGCGATAGTGTAGTCAATTTCTTTGTTGGCAATCATGGCCAACAACTCTTCACTGTCTTTGTCGGTAATTTGATCCCACACCAGCGTTGGATAATGCTTTTGCAACTGGGTCAAGGTCTCGACGAAGGAAGAGTCGGCGATAACGGTGATCTTGCCTTTTAAGTCACTGATGTCTTTTGGGGTTGGCATGCCTTCGCGATACACCAACACTTGATTCACCCGGTATAGCGGTGGACCTAAGCGGAACTGTTCTCGCCTTGTGGGCGTTTCTGTCATGCCTGCAGCAATAATATCGATTTCATTCTTTTTGAGGGCTTCGTACAACTCGATACGGTTTGTGTAGGGCACCATTTTTAAGGGCACATTTAAGTATTCGGCAAACAATACCGCCATATCGTAATCGAAACCGCTATCACCTTGGCCCGAGGTCATATAAATCTGTGGGCCGTAAAGTGTACCGACTCTTAGCTCAGTTAATTTTTTCGGCACGAATTCTGTTTCGTCCACGGTCACCTGCTGACAGGCAGTCAGTAGGAAACCTAAGATAAGAGCGAACAGAAATCGAGTCATTAAATGTACTTATAGTAAATAAAATCAATATTATAGATAGCGAGTTAACAGTGGGGCATTAGTGGTGAACTGGCTGACATTGGTGGGATTATATCCGTTTGTCTGCGATTTCGAAAAAAAATCATTCTGGGGGAAAGTACAGCCGACACAATACTGGGCTTTTTATATCACAGGAAACACTGTTTTGCGTAAGGTCGCAGGTGATTTGTGACAGACATTTCCTTATAATAGCGCCACCTCTGACCCCTGCAATAATAAATAATAAGGTGAATAGACGTGATGGAGATCATCCGCGGAGCCCCTGCACTCTCGACGTTTAGGGTGCAAAAGCTGATGGAGGCCTGCGAAAACGCGGCGCTTCCGGTACGCCAAATCTATGCTGAGTATGTTCATTTAGCGGATTTGAGCGAGTTGCTCGACACAAATGAACGCCAGCAACTTGAAAAAATTCTCACCTATGGACCTGCGATAGAAGCTCATATCCCCCAAGGTTCACTCCTGTTTGTCACTCCTCGCCCCGGTACTATTTCTCCTTGGTCTTCAAAAGCCACTGACATCGCGCACAATTGTGGCCTTGGTAAAGTGAAGCGTTTGGAGCGAGGCGTTGCGTATTATGTCGAGTCAGATGCACTGACAGCGGCTCAGCAACAAACCTTAAATGCGTTGCTGCACGATCGCATGGTTGAAATTATCCTCGATGATTTTGCCAAAGCCGATGTGCTGTTCAAACGCACTGAGCCTGCGCCGTTTAAGAGTGTCAATATTCTTGCCGAAGGTCGCCGCGCACTTGAAGTGGCTAACACTACATTGGGCCTCGCCTTAGCCGAAGATGAAATCGACTATTTAGTCGAAAACTTCGTCCGTTTAGGCCGCAATCCCCATGACATCGAATTGATGATGTTTGCTCAGGCGAACTCTGAGCATTGTCGTCATAAGATTTTTAATGCAGATTGGACCATTGACGGTGAAGTTCAGCCTAAGTCACTGTTCAAGATGATCAAGAACACCTTTGAAACCACGCCTGATCACGTGTTATCTGCCTACAAAGATAACGCTGCTGTGATGGAAGGTTCGGTTGCGGGTCGTTTCTTCCCCGATCCTGATGGGGTATACAACTACCACACTGAACCTATGCACATCCTGATGAAAGTGGAAACCCACAACCATCCAACCGCCATCAGCCCCTATCCTGGCGCTGCAACTGGTTCGGGTGGTGAAATCCGTGATGAAGGCGCAACGGGTCGTGGTTCTAAACCTAAAGCGGGTTTAACAGGCTTTAGTGTATCCAATTTAAAAATCCCGGGTTTTGTTCAACCATGGGAAGGTAACTATGGCAAGCCAGAACGTATCGTGAGCGCGCTGGACATCATGACCGAAGGACCACTCGGCGGCGCGGCATTTAACAACGAGTTTGGTCGTCCGGCATTGGTCGGTTATTTCCGTACCTATGAGCAGGAAGTCAGCAGCCACAACGGTGTTGAAGTCCGTGGTTACCACAAGCCCATTATGTTGGCCGGTGGTTTAGGTAACATTCGTGAAGAACACGTACAAAAGGGCGAAATCACCGTTGGCGCTAAGCTGATTGTGCTGGGTGGCCCAGCGATGAACATAGGTTTGGGTGGCGGCGCTGCTTCATCTATGGCATCGGGTCAATCGAGTGAAGATCTCGACTTTGCTTCTGTGCAACGTGAAAACCCTGAAATGGAGCGTCGTTGTCAGGAAGTGATCGACCGTTGTTGGCAGCTTGGCGATAAAAACCCTATCCAATTTATCCACGATGTGGGCGCGGGCGGTTTGTCGAACGCTTTCCCTGAGCTCGTGAATGACGGCGAGCGCGGAGGTTTGTTTAATCTGCGTAACGTGCCTTCGGATGAGCCAGGCATGAGTCCGCTGGAAATCTGGTGTAACGAATCACAAGAACGTTATGTGATGTCCGTTGCCCCTGAAAACCTCGCGCTATTTACTGCCATCTGTGAGCGTGAGCGCGCACCGTTTGCGGTTGCGGGTGAAGCGACAGCGGAGAAACACCTGACGCTTAGCGACAGCCATTTCGACAATAATCCTATCGATTTACCGCTCGAAGTCTTATTAGGCAAAGCGCCTAAGATGAGCCGCGATGTGGTATCGGCAAAAGCCGTATCGCCAGCGCTCGAACAAAACAAGATTGATGTTAAAGAAGCGGTTAAACGCGTACTGAGCTTGCCTACAGTTGCGGATAAAACCTTCCTTATCACTATTGGCGACCGCACAGTTACGGGTTTAGTGAACCGTGACCAAATGGTGGGCCCATGGCAAGTGCCTGTGGCCGATTGCGCGGTCACAGCGGCAAGCTTTGATACCTACGCCGGTGAAGCTATGTCACTGGGTGAACGTACACCGCTAGCGCTACTAGACTTTGGCGCCTCTGCCCGTATGGCTGTGGCTGAGTCAATCATGAATATCGCTGGTGCTGATATCGGTTCATTTAAGCGTATTAAGCTTTCTGCCAACTGGATGTCTGCCGCGGGTCACCCTGGTGAAGATGCGGGTCTTTATGAAGCGGTGAAAGCCGTAGGTGAAGAACTGTGTCCAGAGCTGAGCCTGACCATTCCGGTCGGTAAAGACTCTATGTCGATGAAGACCGCATGGCAACAAGATGGCGCGGATAAAACCGTGACCTCACCTATGTCATTGGTCATTACCGCCTTTGGTGTGGTGCAAGATATTCGCAATACAGTGACGCCAGAGCTACGCACAGATAAAGGCGAAACGTCTTTACTGTTAGTGGATTTAGGTGCGGGCAAAAATCGTTTAGGCGGTTCTTGTTTAGCTCAAGTGTTTGGTGAGCTGGGTGATATTGCGCCGGATCTTGACGATGCTGCACTGCTGCGTGGTTTCTTCGAAACCATGCAAAATCTGGTGGCTAAGAAGTCGGTTATCGCTTACCACGACCGTAGCGACGGTGGTTTATTCACTACCTTAGTGGAAATGGCTTTTGCTGGTAATACAGGTTTAGACATAGATGTAGAAGACTTGCAGGGCACTGATTTAGAACGACTCTTTAATGAAGAACTCGGCGCTGTACTGCAAGTGAGCCGTGACAATGCTGCGAAAATTGCCGCTCAGTTTGCTATCGCTGGCGTGCCTTGCCATGTGATCGGAACTCTAGCCGACGATCAACGCATCACCATTAAAGATGGCGCGCGTGAAATCTTCAGTGATACCCGTGTGGCGCTGCGTACTGTGTGGTCAGAAACCACGTATCGTATGCAAGCTCTACGTGATAACCCAGCCTGCGCGCTTGAAGAGTTCAAACTTAAGCAAGACGAAACCGATTTAGGCTTAACTGTTAACTTAAGTTTTGATCCAAGCACAGATGTTGCCGCACCTTATATCCTTAAGGGCGCTGCGCCTAAGATGGCGATTTTGCGTGAGCAGGGCGTTAACTCCCACGTGGAAATGGCAGCAGCTTTTGATCGCGCCGGATTTGAAAGCCGCGACGTACACATGTCGGACATTCTATCTGGCCGTATCAGCCTAGAGGAGTTCCAAGGCCTAGTGGCCTGTGGTGGCTTCTCCTACGGTGATGTATTAGGTGCGGGTGAAGGTTGGGCTAAGTCGATTCTGTTTAATGAGCGAGCTCGCGATGAGTTTTCTCGTTTCTTTGAACGTGACTCAAGCTTTGCCCTTGGCGTGTGTAATGGCTGTCAAATGCTGTCAAACCTGAAAGAAATCATTCCAGGAAGCGAGCATTGGCCACGTTTTGTGCGTAACCGCTCAGAGCGTTTTGAAGCGCGTTTCAGCTTAGTTGAAGTGCAACAGAGTCCGTCGCTATTCTTCCAAGGTATGGCAGGTTCACGTATGCCAATCGCCGTATCACACGGGGAAGGTTTGGCTGAGTTTGCCAGCCCTGAAGCGCTGGCGATTGCCGAAGCGTCAGGCACAATTGCATTGCGTTTTGTCAATGGTAAGGGTGATATCGCGACTCAGTATCCACAAAACCCGAACGGCTCGCCAAATGGCTTGACAGGGATTTGTACGACTGATGGCCGCGTGACTTTGATGATGCCACACCCAGAACGTGTGTTCAGGACTGTCGCGAACTCTTGGCATCCAGATGCTTGGGGTGAAGATAGCCCTTGGATGCGTATGTTCCGTAATGCACGAGTGACCTTAGGTTAAGCGTTTAAAGTCAACGGCTTTTGCCTTTGTTGAGGGGCAAAAGCAGGTTAATGAAAGCGTAAAAAAGGAGCGATAATTTCGCTCCTTTTTTTATATATAAAATGCATTTTATGGAAGTGATTGTATTTCAAATTATTAACGCTTATTGCAAATAATCTAATGGACTAAAGTGGCAAAATAGCCACTTTAATCGGTAAATACCTATTAATAGGTATGTTGCGCATTTGATACGGGGCGTGGTGTTTTATGGGGTTCTGGAGTTGTTGGGGGATGCTAGGGTCTTAATATAGAAAAAGCCCCCAATCTCAGGGAGATGGGGGCCCGTTTTGCGCTAACAAAACTTCACATAAATGCAATTAATTTCACGAGTAATTCTGGGGATTATTTCAGCTCATTAGCTGTATAAAGTTCAACAAAAACACGCTTGTAGCTGTTAACCAGACGTTCAAATAATTTAGTCATATCGATATCTCCACACCAAAAGTTAGTACCTATGTGCGCGAAGTTGGTCTTGGCTGGGCTACGACACCAGTTCTACCAAATTGTCTCCTTAACACAGGACATATATTAAACAACTTAGGTTAGCTTCTCAAACGAGAAAAAATACAAATATTCATTATTAAAACTAATGTATTTTAGAGTGTGTTATTGTGATTTTTTATATTTATATGTATTTATATTTGATTTTAAAGGTTTTAAATTATAGGACACTTAAATTTGTGACAATATTTTTTAGTTAATTTGTTGCAACATTATTTATTTGTTGGTTTTTTGATGATTAGAGCTTATTTTTGCTGCCTAGTTAGTGAAAGTATGACTTTATATCAATTAATGGTTGCTCACTACTCTTGTTTTTATCGATTGTCAATCCTCTCTGGTGGGGAAGTGTGTGCCTCACCGCAAAACCCACCTAAACCCCTGAGTTTGATTGATTTGCATCAAAGCGAGGTGGTATAAAATAGCCACAAATGAAAATGAATAAATATCTTAACTATCTGATATTTATATCGATGAAATCATTTGATTGAGTGAGTGGTAGGGTGTCGGTCTCAGTTACTTGTGATAGTGTGACTCGCGTCTCAATATGCAACAGATATTGGTACTTTTTAGCCCTTGCTGCTTCGAACTAATGCAAAAGATTAAATTTAACGGTTTATACTGTTGTCGCAGATATAAACACAAAATGAAAACTCACTATCCTACAAAGGCACTTGCTGTGATTGACGCGGGTTATGTCATAGCAATTGGACGCACCAAGTAAGGAGTCACCGATGATTGTTGAAGAGGTTGTTGAGCTATCGCGGTTGCAGTTTGCGCTGACAGCCATGTATCACTTCCTATTTGTTCCCTTGACTTTGGGGTTGGCATTTTTGCTGGCTATCATGGAATCACTGTATGTGATGACAGATAAACAAATTTATAAAGATATGACTAAGTTCTGGGGTAAGTTATTTGGTATTAACTTTGCCTTGGGGGTTACCACAGGTTTGGCAATGGAATTCCAGTTTGGTACTAACTGGTCTTACTATTCGCATTACGTAGGGGACATCTTTGGTGCGCCTCTGGCTATTGAAGGTTTAATGGCCTTCTTCCTTGAATCTACCTTCGTGGGTATGTTCTTCTTCGGTTGGGATCGTTTCACTAAGCGTCAGCATTTAGTCGTGACTTGGTTAGTGGCCTTTGGTTCTAACATGTCGGCATTGTGGATCTTAGTGGCAAACGGTTGGATGCAAAACCCTGTGGGTTCAGTGTTCAACTACGAAACCATGCGTATGGAAATGACCAGCTTCGCTGAGGTTGTGTTTAACCCTGTCGCGCAGGTTAAGTTTGTTCACACCGTCGCTTCGGGTTATGTGGCGGGTGCCATGTTTGTACTGGCGATCAGTGCTTATTACATCCTCAAGAAACGTGACTTACCTTTTGCCCGTCGCTCATTCGCGATTGCAGCTAGCTTTGGTATGGCGGCGATTCTGTCGGTTATCGTGTTAGGTGACGAATCTGGCTATAAAGTGGGTGAAGCACAGCGCGTTAAGTTAGCAGCGATTGAAGCTGAGTGGCATACAGAGCCTGCTCCAGCGGCCTTTACTGCTGTCGGTTTTCCGAATCAAGAAACCATGAAAACAGATTTTGCAGTCAAAATTCCTTATGCGATGGGTATAGTGGCAACACGCTCGTTAGATGAAGAAGTGACTGGTATTCATGACTTGATTGCTGAGCATGAAGTGCGTATCCGTAACGGTATGAAAGCCTATGCCATGCTAGTGAAACTGCGTGCGGGTGAAGAAACGCCTGAACTACGTGCTGCTTTTGAAGAAGCGAAAGTCGACTTAGGCTACGGTTTCTTACTGAAACGCTACACAGACAAAGTGGTCGATGCGACTGAAGAGCAAATTAAAGCAGCAGCTAAAGATTCTATCCCGAACGTAGCACCGATTTTCTGGAGCTTCCGTGTGATGGTAGGTCTAGGCTTTATCATGTTGTTCGTATTTGCTGCGGCATTCTGGCAAAGCACACGTCATCAAATCGCCGAGAAAAAATGGGTACTTAAAGCTGCACTTTATAGCTTGCCATTGCCTTGGATCGCGATTGAGTGTGGTTGGTTTGTGGCTGAGTATGGTCGTCAACCTTGGACGATTTCTGAGGTACTACCGACCTTTATGTCTGCGTCAAGCTTAACGACTGGCGACTTATGGTTCAGTATCCTTTCTATCACCTTGTTCTACACTGTACTGCTGGTGATTGAGATGTTCTTGATGTTTAAGTTTGCCCGCATTGGTCCGAGCAGTTTGAAAACTGGTCGTTATCATTTCGAGAACCTAGAAGCCTAAGCAGAGGATTTCATTATGTTTGATTATGAAATATTAAGAGTTATCTGGTGGGCTCTGATCGGCGTACTGTTCATCGGATTTGCGGTTACTGATGGTTTTGACATGGGCGTCGGTGCGTTACTGCCAATTATAGGCAAAGACGATACTGAGCGCCGTATCATGGTTAACACTATTGCTCCCCATTGGGACGGCAACCAAGTGTGGTTAATCACAGCAGGTGGTGCGTTATTTGCCGCTTGGCCTATGGTGTATGCAGTGTCTTTCTCTGGCTTCTATGTCGCCATGATGTTAGTGCTGTTTGCCCTCTACATGCGTCCAGTCGGATTCGATTATCGTTCTAAAATCGAAAATCCAAAATGGCGTAAGTCGTGGGACTGGGCTTTGTTTGCCGGTGGTTTTGTACCTCCGCTAATCATAGGCGTGGCCTTTGGTAACTTGTTGCAAGGTGTGCCTTTTGAATTCGACGAGTTCCTACGTGCGACTTATCATGGTGGTCTGTTCGGCCTGTTGAATCCTTTCGGTTTGCTGGCAGGTCTTGTGAGCGTGAGCATGTTTATGATGCAAGGCGCTTCTTGGCTACAAATGAAGACTGACAGTGAGCTGCGTGTTCGTGCTGCGAAAGCCACGCAATTCTTCGCACTGTTAGTGGCTGTGTTGTTTGCTGCTGCGGGTGTGTGGTTAGCCAATGGTATTGATGGTTATGTAGTGACTTCAGTACTGGACCATAATGCGGTTTCTAACCCAGCCATGAAAACCGTCGCAATTGAAGCGGGTGCTTGGCTTGCCAACTATGACAAATACCCCATCACTATGCTGTTCCCCATCTTAGGTGTGGCATTGCCTCTGCTAGTGATTTTGGTTAGCCGCTTTAACCGTTCAGGTTTTGCGTTCCTATTCAGCTCACTCACTGTGGCTATGGTGATTTTGACTTGCGGTGCAGCAATGTTCCCATTCGTCATGCCATCATCACTTAACCCTAACGTCAGTTTGACTATGTGGGATGCAACAGCCAGTAAAATGACCTTAGGTGTTATGACTGCTGCTGCAGCGATTTTCGTACCTATAGTGTTGAGCTACACTGTCTGGACTTACTACAAGATGTTTGGTCGTATCGGCCGTAAGCATATTGAAGATAACAAAGCCTCACTCTATTAGGCATTAAGGAGCATCTGCTATGTGGTATTTTACGTGGATATTAGGGGTTTTGCTGGCCTGTTCTTTTGGGATTATCAATGCCCTGTGGCTTGAGAATACAGAGAACATGGACAGATCGGCAGAAGATGCCGAGTAACGTCTAAACTCGATTTAAAAACCTCGCATCAGCGGGGTTTTTTATTGGGATTTTTTGATGGGCTGAGGTTATTTTAGTTTGAAGTAGAGCTGCGTTATCGTATTAGGCCAAGCAGTTAACTTCGCTGCAGAGTGGTGATGTAACTGCAGCGAATAGGTCTGATATCATTGTTTTTTGATTGTGCTCTCTGCAGATGCTTGCTCTGCATGGTTTTAGATATTTTCTCCATTATTCCTTCACGTCAGGCTCCTAAATCAAAGTCCCAAATCCCATTTCTTAAATGTGGCTCCTATCGTTTTGATGTACTGCTGTTATAAAAAATGCCGCCCTGTTAGGGCGGCATTTAACGTTTGATAAAGCACTAACTCTGTATCTAAGTCTGTATTTGAGTTAGGCCTTAAACTGGCTTATTTGGTGTTTTAAGGCGGCGGCTAAGGAAGACAGTTGATTGGCAGAATGCACTGTTTCAGTGGCACGGTGCTCGCCTTCGTTAGCGAGTTCGCTGATCTGATGCAAATTGTGGGTTATCTCTAGTGCAACACTGCTTTGCTGCTCAGTAGCCGAGGCAATATTGCGTGAGCTAATCGCGAGTTCGCCAATCCTACGGGTGATTTCCTTCAGTTGTTCACCCGTTGCTTCACCCTGTGCTGCAGATTCCATTCCTAATTGATGACTTTGGCTCATTTGTTCTGTGGTGCTTTTCACTTGAGTTTGCAGCTTTTCAATTGTTTGGCCAATTTCTACAATGGATGACTGGGTCCGCTGGGCGAGAGTCCTCACCTCATCGGCAACGACGGCAAAGCCTCGACCTTGATCGCCTGCGCGCGCCGCTTCAATCGCTGCATTTAATGCGAGTAAATTAGTTTGTTCGGCAATGCTGTTAATGACTTCGGTCACCTTGCTGATCGCTTCACTTTCATGGCTGACTTTTTCAACCGATTGATGACTGTTGCTGAGTTGCTGACTGAGTTTGAGTAAATCCTGCACCACTTTCGTCTGTTGGTTTTGACCTTCTTTGGCTGCGGCATCCACTTGCTGGCTTTGAACTGCGCCATCTTGGGCATGATTAGCCACATCACGGATCGAGGTCGACATTTCTTCGATGGCAGTTGCGATTTGATCCGTTTGTAGCATTAGGGCTTGAGCTTCTTCACCATTTTGCTTCGCGATGCTCTGTGCCTTGGAGGCCTGTTGCTCTAGACTCATGACTGAATCCTGCAATGCAATAATCAATTGTCTGAGCTCTGAGGACATAGTTGATACGCTGGTCGTAATTCGATCCACTTCGTTTTGACTCTGTGGTTCTGATGGCGCTAAGTGATGGCTAAAATCGCCACTGCCTAAATTTTCCATATGCACTTGGAGGGCATGCAAAGGTTTGAGTGCGCGAATTAAGACAACTGATAATAGCGCTGTGATCAGCGCGATCCCAGTGATAGCAACGATGGCGTTGATGGTGAGCAATTGCATACTTTCTTCATTAAGCTCACTTGCCTTGACTTGACCCACTAGCACCCAATTCCAGCCTGTTACGGTTTGGCTATAGGCAAACATAGGCTCATTTTTACTATTGCTGTAATGGGATTCCGCATCATTTTGGGTGGCATTTGCAACACTTAAGCCATCAAGCATACTTTCGGTGATGATGTCACCTGCATTGAACTTAGGATGGGCGACCAACACATTGTCTGCTTTGCGTACTAATAGAAAATGGCCACTTTCTTCTAAGGTAATTCTGTTAACTGCTTCTTGTAATTGTTTTAAGGAACTGGTGATGTCGAAGCCAATATATAAGATACCAATAACTTTGCCCTGTGTGTCTTTCACTGGACGATAGACTGTCATGTAGTCTTTGCCGAAAAGTTTGGCATAACCTTCGTATTCATTACCGCTGAGCAGCACTTGATAGCCTGGATGTGTTTTGCCAAGGGAAGTACCTAGTGCACGGCTGCCATCGGCTTTTTTGAGTGAAGTCGAAACTCGCATAAAGTCATCGCCATCACGTACGAATACCGTAGCGGTACCGCCAGTTAGATTAGCAAAACGATCGACTTTACTTTTTGATGAGTTCACTTGTTCTTGTTCATGCATTAGGGCTGGAGAGCCAACTCCCATCACATTGACAGTTTTATTTTGCAGACTAAATTGTCCAGGATACATTTCCTTAAAAACATCGGCGTTGCGTCTCGCAAGTTGCAGAAGACTATCGTACTGCAGCTCTAACATGTCTGAAACTGCACGCATTTCAGATTTCATGGCACTGATACCTTTATCTTCTAATACATTTGAAGCGGCTTTATAGGAGACGGTACTCAGTACGCCAAAGATGAGAAGAGTGAGAATAAACGCGAGGGCGCCAATTTGTTTTGCAATAGGCCAATTTTTATAATTCATCGTAAGATCCTATAGGTAACGGTTACATCAATGTAGCCTAAGTTTTACTTTGTAGTCTTGATGTGGGTCTAAAACTTCTGCAATTTTAAACTCATTTCGTTGATATTTTTGCAGTTTTAGACTTGGACTCATCTGCTTATTTTGCAGAAATGTTAGTAGATAACATGTCCAAGTACTGGCTGTATTTTGAGGGTATAGACTAAGCTGCTTAAGGTAAATGGAGTTTATAGTGTTAGAACCACATTATAGGAGAAGTGTATATGCTAGGTGAGAATCATGCGTTGGTTTATGAGTTTCCTGATTTCGTCGATCAAATTAAGCATTTAAAAGTCAATAATACCGTCTTCGCGACCATGGCTAGTCGTTACCATGAACTCGATAATAAAATTAGGGCGCTGGAGTTAACAAAAGTGCCCACCGCCGATGAGCACTTTTTAGCGTTAAAATTAGAGCGATTAAACCTTAAAGATAAACTGTACCAATATCTAGTTCATGATGCGATTTGAGCTTGAATCGCGGATGGGGTGTTCGCCGTACGGGTTTTCATCAGCAGCAAATACATAGTTGGAACCCATACCAGAGAAAGTAAAGTCGTCAGCAGGGTGCCGCCCGCGATAGCAATGGCAAAGGGAGGCCAAAACCCGCCGCCAGCAATGATGAGCGGAATAAAACCGCCCACGGTGGTAATAGTCGTTGAGCTGATATGACGGCCACAGCTGCTGACGGTAGACACTATGGTTTCCATATCGCCGAGCCGAGCGCTCGGCATATCTTCTAGTTCGGCCAAGATCACAATCGCAGCGTTAATGGCAAGTCCCATTAATCCAAGCAGTCCTATGATGACCGGGAATCCAAAGGGATAACCAAATACAAACACGGCTAATAGGCCAAGTCCTGCTGATTGTATCGCGCTCAATAGAATAATCGCCGTGAGCCTAAAGGAGTTGAACGACAACACCACAGTGGCTAATAACAAGGTGACGACCAACATCATATTGGACAGTAAATTACCGACTGCTTCGTTACGCTTAGCGCTTTCCCCACCGATTTCAATGCGATAACCCGATGGCAACGGTAATTGAGCCACTTTATCTTTAACATCATTAAGCACTTGGGCTGGTAATACCCCACTGACGATGTAGGCTTCTATGGTATTAACCCTTTGGCCGTTGCGCCTTGGAATGGCGCCGCGACTCACTTGCACTTCGTTGTGGGCGAGGGCGGATAATGCAACAGACTCACCCGAAGGTGTCATTAATTGAATTTCAGAAAGGCGGCTCACCTGCTCGCGACTGTCATCAGCAAGGCGAACTCGTACGGGTAACGATTCTGTTTGCTCAAGCACGCTACCACCGATAACGCCTGTGGTTGACATTTGGATCTGTTTGGCAATGTCCGTCAGGCTTAACCCACTCATTAGACTGGCATCTTCATTTACCTGTAGCCACAGCTTAGGTGCACCGGCACTTAAGGTTGCACGTGTGTGAAGTACGTCCGGCGTTTGCGCGAGAATATTACGAACGTTGTCGCCCAATGATCGCAAAGTATCTAGATTCGGGCCGAAGATCATTAACTCCACTGGCGCATTAAAGGGCGGGCCTTGCTCGAGTTTTCGTACTAGTACTTGCGCTTCGGGAAAAGCGTTATCAAATTGCTGTTGTAATTCGGGGATTAACTCATTGGTACGCTCAAAGTCAGTCACTTTTACCATGGCCTGTGCATAGTTAGTCGCCCCTTGTTGGCGCTGCGTCAGGTTGTAATAAAATGAGGGCGTATTACCGCCGACCACCCAATCGACTTGAGTGATCCCTGTGACTGCGTGGAGTTTTTTATCCATCAACTGCACTTGGTTCAAGGTGTTTTCTAAACTCACATGGGGCGCAAGATAGATTTCAATTTGGAACATGTCCCTGTCCGATGGCGGAAAGAATTGCTCCGTCATCTTACCCGAGGCGAAAAAACCTAATACTGGTGTAATGCCGATAAGCAGCGCGCTGACGATAGGGCGTTTAAGGGCAATTCTCAGGCTCGCTTGAAAATATTGGCTCACTAGCGGGAGATTGATCCCGTGTTGATACCAGACATCATGTTTGCCTTCATGGCTAAATCGTCCCGCAAGCCCTGCAATTAACGTATGGGAAATCACGTAAGAGCCCAGCAGCGCAAACATCACTGACATGGCAATACCACCGACAAATTCCCCCGCAGCACCGGGCATGAGTACTATGGGCGCAAAAGCCAAAATAGTGGTGATAGTCGATCCCGCTAAGGGCAGCCAAAGATGGTGTAAGGTTTCGCTCACTGCGGCTAAACGGCTCATTCCTTGCTGACGCCTTTGTGATATGGCATCGACAATCACTATCGCATTGTCCACCATGATCCCAAGGGCGACGACGAGTCCTGTCACCGACATTTGATGTATCGGCAGGCCGATATATTTCATGCAGGCCAAGGTAAACAGCGCTGTGAGCGGCAATGAAATCGCCACTATAATGGCGTTTCTTAAGCCTAGGGTGAGGAGTAATACCAGTAAGATGATGACAAATCCTTGCAGCAGGTTAACCACTAGCCCGCCAAGTCGTTCGCTGGTGTAACTGTTTTGCTCGAATAGCCATTGGATCTGGATATTGGCGGGGACGTCGCGATTGAGTTCGTCAACGACGTTATTGACTTGCGCTTGCCAAAGATCAACACGGGTATTATCGATCATTCGTACTGCAACCATTACGCCTTGTTCACCATCGACTAACGCTATGCTATCCGCTGGGGTTTGAGCTTGGCGAGTCACAGTTGCTATGTCGCCGAGGCGAATAATTTGTCCTTGGCTATCAATTTTAAGCGGAACTTGGCGAATACGGGTTAAAGAATCAAGCTCACCGGAGACTTCAACTAAGGCACGAAATTCACTGTTGTTGATTTCACCGGCAGCAATTTTACTGTCGGCGCCACTGAGAATATGGGCGATGGACGCAGGAGAGAGCTGTAACTGGCTCATCTTGTTACCATCAAGCTGCACTAGCATTTCTTCGGTCGGGGCGCCGTAAAGTTTGACAAAATCCGTGCCCGATAACAGCCTGAGCCGACTCTGTAATTCTTTTGCGTAGCGGTTTAGCATGTCGACTTGTACGGGCGTATTACTATTCCACACTAAACTTAAGATGGCGGTGTAGGCATAACCAATTTGATCATCGAGTGTGGGAGATTGTATGCCCTCAGGTAAATTAATTTTCGCATCGGCCAATAAATCCCGCGCTCGAGACCATACGGGAGCCGTTTCTTTAACTGTGTCTTTCAATTCTAACTGTATAACTGAAATCCCTGGTCGAGAGGTTGATTGGATCAACTTAATTTCTTCCAAACGTCTGAGCTGGTTTTCAATGACTTCAGTCACTAAGGCTTCGACCCGCTCGGCTGAGGCGCCAGGATAAGGGGTGATCACAGAGGCGAAACGGTTAGTTATGTGGGGATCTTCAGTACGCGGTAGGCTCGATATCGCACCAAAGCCTGCGACAAGTAATAGCGCAATAACGAGGCTGACTAAGCGGCCGTTTTCAACGAAGGCTTTAATCATAATTACCTCGTAGCTGCAGCAATGGGAGATACAGTTTGGCCTACGACCAGCTTATGCAGCCCTTGGCTGACATAGATTTCATTAGGCTGAATCGCGCCTTGAATGTAGGCCATGTCTTGGGTGGTGTAGAGGATTTCCACATCGCGGCGCTCTATGATGGATTGCTGTTCATAGTTTGCGATGACATAGAGATTCCATAATCCGCGAATACCATCCGTCAATGCGGAAATGGGTACCCAATAGCCCGGTTGCGGGATTTGCTGTTGTTGATGTAGATACGCAATTTCGCCATTGATTACATGGGCATCATTTGGCAGGCTTATTCTCAGTTGTAGGGTACGACTGATGGGATTGACTTCAGCGCTAATACCGGCAATTTCAGCAGTAAAGGTTTGATCTCGTACACTAACTTGCACTTGCTGTTTGGTGTTAAATTGCTCCGCTAGCGCAACAGGAACACCAATATAAGCTTCAGGATTGATGTTACCCACTAAGGTGAAGATAGGACTGCCCGCGGCAATCACTTCGCCAAGATTATGTAGCCTTTGGCTTATGGTACCGTCAAAGGGCGCCACTAAGATGGATTTATCGAGTTTAAGTTGATTGGCATGCTGTGAGGCAAGTAAGCGGTTTTTCGCCGCGGCTAAGCTATTTAATTGTGAGCGGTTTTCATCTAATAGCTGCTCAGAGACATAGCCCGATTTTTTCAATTCTTGATTACGTTTTAGAGTGCTGGTGGCCAGATCAACATCGGCTTGGGTTTGCGCCAGACTCGCTTGGATCTCTTGACGTTCGGCTTCGAGTAGTCGGGTATCGAGAATTGCCAGTATTTGACCTTGCTTCACTTTGATGCCGGAATCGGCCTGTAGCTCGTTTAACTTTCCTGAAAGTTCAAAGCCGACGCCAGTCGTGTTGCCCGCACGGATAGTCCCCGTGAAGGTCTGCTCGTGCTGATAGCTTGGGGTCAGGATCAACGCTTGGCTCGTGACTGTGGGCAGTACGGTTGTCGTGGCGTGTTCAGTAACTTCCTTTTGACAGGCGGATAATGTGACTAAAGCAAACACGCAGACGCTAATAGTGCGCCAAGAACGTCGGGCAGTTCGATCCATTTTAAGTGCTTCCGCTGTAAGTTAAACGTTAATACAATGTAACTAGACTTGCTAGTCTAGTTGTGCGGAACTAGACTGTCTAGTCTATTTTGTGCTTAACTAATGCCAATTTATTAGGTCTATCTATTCGAGAGTCGATATGACGCATTCCTCTGAGACGCAGTTACCTCTGAGCCGTAGCGAACAAAAACGTCAGCAAGTGCTTGTAGCTGCTATTGATTTATTTTGTCGTCAAGGGTTTCCCCATACCAGTATGGATGAGGTTGCCAAGCTTGCGGGCGTGTCGAAACAAACCGTCTATTCCCATTACGGCAGCAAAGATGAATTATTTGTTGCGGCAATCGAATCTAAATGTGTTGGCCATAATCTTAATGATGATTTGTTAAGTGATCCCACTAAGCCTGAATCGGCATTAACTCAGTTTGCCCTACAGTTTGGGGAGATGATCGTCAGCCCTGAAGCTATTACGGTATTCAAAGCCTGTGTGGCACAATCCGAAAGTCATCCTGAAGTGTCGCGATTGTTCTTTGACGCGGGCCCTAAACACATAGTGGGCTTATTGGCGGATTATTTAGTCGCTGTAGAGGCGTTAGGGCAATATCGATTTGGTAATGCTCACCATAGTGCAGTGCGTTTATGTTTAATGCTGTTTGGTGAGCTAAAACTTAAATTAGAATTGGGGTTAGCGGCCGATGAGCTTTTTGACGACAGGAATCATTATATATTGGGTTGTGCTGACATGTTCTTGAGGGCGCATCGGGTAGAGTAAAGGCTTGTTTGTTTCAAAGGTATTAGTTTGTATCTTCATTTTGAAAGTGTGAACCTTTTTATTCAATAGCGCGTATTATGCACAAAAATTTATCCATTATTTTAAATGCAAGGAGCTAGCGTGGCTAATCGAAAACTCGCACCATTAAGCGTAAAACAGCGGTTGCTGAAAGGCAGTTTGTTATTGTTACCGTTAATGAGCTGTGCCGCTATTGCAGCGGATAAACCTTCGCAGGAATACAAACCTTTTAGATTAAGTGTCACGCAGATCAGCACCCAAAGCGCCGAGGTAGCTAATGGCAATACTGAGCTACAAAGGGACAGCTTATTACTGAACGCTGGGATGAATGTATCACTGGATAAGCAATGGTCGCTAGGCTTTCGTGTGGGCTATGACCGACTTGATTATGACTGGCGTAACATCACGCTTACTGGCGCAAACAATGTCGCACCGCTGTTTGGCACCGACGGGCAGAATTGGGATCATATCAATCGTTACCGTGCCGGAGTGTCGTTAAATTATCGCATGGATAAACATTGGGCCTTCTTTTTAGCGCCGCAGATCCAATATGCCTACGCCGACACTGCATCGGCCAGCGAAGCCCAGAGTTACGGTATTGTGGCGTCTGCCATGTATGCATTTGATTCGGGGAATATGATTGGCTTTGGCGTCGCGTATCTTAATGATATCGATGAAGTTCGCACTGTGCCTTATCTTGCCATGCGCTGGCAGATAGATGAACATTGGACACTGGCTAATCCATTCCAAGCCGGTTTTAGTGGTCCAGCAGGACTAGAGCTTAGTTATCAATTCAATCCTGATTGGAATATTGGTTTGGGTAGTTCACGTCGTACTGAGCGATTCCTTATTGAGGATGATGATATTGCTGTAGAAACGAACGAATGGGTGAGTTATCTGCGTGGCGGTTGGCGAGCAACGTCTGCTTTAACCGTAAATCTCTATGCTGGTTATTACTTTGATGGTGAGTTAGAAGTGACAAATCAAGCCGCGCTTGAAATGAATAACCAAGGCGCAGCGGCCTTGGATATCGAATTCAAATTCTAACGTTAATGTCAGTTATTTGCCCAGCATGGCCTCTTTGAGGCTTTTCTGGGCTGGCTTATCACCTAGCCAAATTTTTAACAGTGCTTGACGGAACATTTCACCTTCGATGGTGGCTTGTTCCTGTCCATTTTTATAGGCCGTCACGCCGCGGGCTTTATTGGCGACTAAGGTAAATTGGTCACCTTCTTTAATTTCTTCCTTAAACAGCGCCATAAAGGTATCTATCTGCGGTTGAATATCGGCGGTGTTTTCTGCCGTCGCTTGCTCAAAACCTTCAGTGATCGCATCGCGCATTTTTTCTGAGGTGATCATGCCTGAGGTAATGTTAAGGCGTATCGCTGCAACTGGTGCATCAATAACCGCTGCAGTGCTACTTAATGCTGCTGGCAAATACAAACTGCCTACATATAAATCCATAAAGAACTTACTGCGAACGCCCACGCCATTGAGCAGTAATGTTTGGCTATCTAATGTCACTGTCTCGGCGACTTGCACTCCTGAGACTTCTTTGGCCATTAATGTGTGGGGTAATAACAGCGCGCTTGCTAGGGTAAGAGTGGAGAGTAACTTCATAATACACCTCATTTTTCTATTTTAATTATTGGGTTTCATACCAATCACAATAAATATCTAATCAGTTCAGAGCCTCACAGGCATCCCAATCCAAGGCGCATTGACGTAGAAATGGTTATTCCCTTTTAAGTCAATGCAACACCGGAGTCTGATGCCTGTGAGGCTCCCGAAGGGCGGGTTTCAACGCGCTTCATACTGCGTTCAAGGCTTTCGACAGAGCACCACTATGCCTTCAAGCCTTCGCCTTGTCTAAAGCGTGTTGAACTCCCGCTGAATGAACAGATATTTAATTCGATTGGTATAAAGCAGATTTTTATGAGTATTTACAGCAAAAAGTTGACCCCAACTTCTCAAATACTCGGCACCGAAAATGGATGTTAATCTAAAGAAGAGGGGAGAGATAGGCTAATTGTGCTTAAGTATCTTTCGAGTATGGCATACTCATCATTAAGTATGAGCATGCCAACAAGATGACTCCTCGCGCTAAACTATTGCGTAAAAGTGTTGGCGTAAAGCTATCGATGGGAAATCATCAGCGTTAAGCGCCCTGTATAAATTATCCGCGAGTGCCTAGCTTGTATTGACCACTCTGTTCGAACATCACCGCTTGTTTCTGTTTTGGCGAGATCAAAATGGGACCGTCATCAAAGAAAAGAAAACACTTCCAATTGCGGACGAACACATCCCAACGAGTTTCAATAATCTGATATTTTTCATAGCAAAAATACACCGGCGTCTCATCGGGCCATTGTATAAACTCAGCTAACATGGTGGGTAAACTGCTATCTTCACTATCCCAAGCGCTCTGCCAATGATCTGTTTCCACCCAAGCATCAGCCTTCGCCGCCCAGTCTCCCTTAGTAAATTGCTCCGCACGACTACTCTTGTTGCTGATCCATTGGTTCCAGATTTCCATCGCACTTTTATCTGTTAACGGCAGGATGTGCGCCTTGTCCTCGTCAGTGACAGGCAAGTCTTTGTGGTTGAAAATCCACTTACGGCGGTATTGATCTAACGGGATATAAGTGTTGGCCAAGCAAGCTCTCCTAGGTTGAGCCCTGAAGACTCATCAAACATCAATGTGGCGGATTATACTGACTTAGCTAAGTTTAGGGAAATGGCGCAATGTGGCTATATCCTAGTATTGGATTTTATAGTAACGATTAAGAGAGCTGTTTTTTTAAGGGATATAGACTGAGGAAGTTTTAAATTGTGTTTCTGAAAATTATTCTTATCAGAAAAATCTTCAAGTAAAGTTGAAATCACACAAGCACTATCTGGTCTCTCCACAGGAGACAGTTCGCGACATTAACGAAAATTATCTGAAATTAATAAATCATTATAAAACATGCTGTTAAGTGTGTTTCGTGCGGTTTTGACATTAACCAAAATTACTGTATTTTAGTCTAAATTAATCCCTATGGTGGCACATAGGCGGCACAGGATTTAAGGCTAAGTCATTATGAGCATTGAAACAAGCTTCACAAAACGTGCTTTCGAACAGCTCGAAATCGGTCAAAAACGCTTCAGAATTGCGGATTTCGGCCATCGAGACTCAATTAATGGCTTAATCTTAGATGTTTTTCCATCGGGAAAAAAGGTTTTTCGCTTTCGCCGCAAGCATTTAGGTAAAGACGTCATAGTAACGATCGGGGAGTTCCCGCATTTAACCATAGAGAACGCCCGCAAACAGGCCAAGCATATTGCCGTAGACTTGGCCGAAGGGGTGAATCCGAATGAGGCAAAGCGCCTTGCAAAACAAGAGGCTGAGCGCAAAGAAGCTCTGTCGATCAGCGTTCAACAGTTGTTTGATTCCTTCGAAGCTGAGTTTATGGTCAAAATCAAAACGGGTGAGCGGCGACTCAATTCCCTTAAGGATATTCAATCCACATGGAAGAACCACATTCAACCGCGCATTGCTCATTTACCCGTTGAAAGCATCACCGCTGTCGAAGCTGAAAACCTGCTTAAGCTGATTATCACCAAAAACTCTGCCGCTGTGCGTAACAAATGCCTGACCTTGCTCAAGTCGATGTTCAATGAGCAACAAATCAATCCCTTTGGCCGCATCAAAAAATTGGCGGCGGTGAAGCGTGAACGGATTTTAAATCAGCATGAGGTGAGGGCATTACTTGAGTCGTTAGAATTTGAGCCGCCACTTTACCGTGATGTTGTCATGTTATTGCTGTTAACAGGGCAGCGTAAAAGCTGTGTGTTTAGCATGGAGTGGCGCGAGATAGATAGGCAGCGTGGGGTATGGAGGATATAGGACGTGCCAAGGTGGCATTTTTGCATTAATTTTACGTGTTTAATTATTTCCGCTCAGGGCAAGTATATCAGCAACTTAGAGCCCTTTGAAAGGGTTGGGGTTGTGTAAAAAAGTAGTCCCACGCAACCAATTTTCGGGCAAAAAACCTCTTTAAGGTGGCATTTTTGTGTCATTTTCTGCAAAAAACGTAAGATCTTTGAGTGGCGTGAAGTGTGGACAATGCAAAACGAGCTAAGGTGGCATTTTTGCATTAATTTTTTACAGATAAAAATTTAGAACTAAACCAATAATATCAAACACATAAAAATGCATAAATAATAAAATCTGTGCAAAAAAGTAGTTTTCCGCAACCAAATTTCAGGCAATTTGATAGGCATTTTTCACTAATTCTAGATTTTAAATTACGTCCGACAATACAACTTAAAGCCATTGTACCAAAGTATCATTTGACCCAAATTAACATAATTAGTGTTACATCTACTAAGCAACGTTCGTTATAAACCTAACTACATGATATACTAAAATAAAAACCATAGCAGAGCACATCATGGCAGTACAAGCTATCAAGATTACAAACTTGTTATCATTTGACGAAATACTTGTAAGTGACTTAAATGACTTAAACTGTATCGTTGGTAGGAATAATGTAGGTAAATCTAACTTACTTAAAGTTTTAAAGTTCTTTTACAATAAATTAGATGGAAAAGAAGAGTTGCCACCAAAGCTAAACTCGAACTATTCATATAAAGGTTCTATATCTATAACATTTAATATGACAAAGATTTATCGGATAGCTAGAAAGCAGCCAGACAATAAATATTTCGCTTTCATTATTAGAAAACTTATCCCAATTCATAAGCGAAGTATTTTTGCATTGATGCGATACGATAACGACCATACCACCTACACTTTAACACTAAATATCTATAATGATGGTAAAGTAAAGTGGTCAACTAACGACAAACAGATACTTAGTCTAATACTCTACCTGTTTCCGTTCTTTCATATTGAACCTAGACATATGGATTTACATGAGTGGGATAGCTTGTGGGATCTTATAGCAAGACTAAAATCATTTAATTTGTCAACCATTGACGACCAATCTGTAATAGATTTTTTTGATAATTCAATAAATGCGGGTGGAGAAAGCTCGTACCGCAATTATATATCAGATTTAAATGATACCATATCAACTAAGCCTAGCTCAAAAAAAGAAAAGCTATTAAGCTATATTAAAGCTGGTTTGAAAGGCTACCGCTTTGAGATAGATGAAAATGATCTTAAATATCATTCAGATGGAACCAACTCTTACCACTTCATCAAAACATTCTTAAAGATTTTGATTACAATATCAAGAAGAGAGTATATAACGCCATTTGTATTCATCGATGAGCCAGAGCTTGGGCTCCACCCAAAGATGAGTGAATTATTGGTTCAAGATATATATACAAGTTACAAATACAATGAAAGTGGAGAAGACAAGGTTGCAAGGCCAAGAGTGTTTTTAACAACTCACTCTCCAAACATTGTAAAAGAAATAATCAAAAAATTTAGAAAAAAGCAAAAAATATATTGCTTCCAAAAGAAATCAGACGCTACAACGACTGTTAACATTCTCAACTCCACCTACGACAATGAAAGTTTTATAAATATATTTAGCGACAATGAAGCTAGATTATTTTTTAGTGACTTTATTTTATTTGTTGAGGGTGAGAGCGACTTAGAAGCGTTTGGAAATATAAAAATGTCGGAGCACTTTCCCCATTTAAAGAATGTTGACATTTATAAATGCAGCAGTAATGTTATAGGCGAGAGAATAAATCCATCATATTCAAACTCCTCCATCCCGTACATGTTTTTATTTGATGCAGACAAAGCTATTTCGATAAAAGGTGCACCAAAAAAACTATCGTTAGAACTAAGAAGTAATGGGAATTATTTTGATTTCAAGTCGGAAACATTAAAAGCAGAACATAATAAATTCAAATTTGGCTTCAGTAAAAAATATAAATTAAAAAGAGAAAATATATCTAAATTAATAAGCTACAAAAAGATGCCTCTCAAGGTGAACTATACAACGCAGAATTTTTTACAAGAGTCTAATTTCGAACAAATATTTACGGAAGTTAAACGTAGATTGCTTAGTAAAAACATATACATAAACAGAACGACACTTGAAGGGTGTTTAATTCAAAGTAATAGCTCTAAAATAGTATACGGCTGGTTAGATAAAGAGCATAGTTCAAAAACTGAATTGATTTTAGACAGAATTAAACGAAGTAAATATATAACGGAAGAAATGCTAATAGACTACATAAGGGTAATATTTAATGGTAAATCTAACATCTTATATGATTATAGTTACTTTAATATAGAGGCATATATACAGACCCTACAAAAAAATAAGCAAGTAGATGGTAAGTTACGCTACACTTCTAGGCACGCAAAAAAACTTATGATGCTTTTAGAAAAAAATACCGTAGAAAATAAGTTCCTAAATAAGACAGACGGATGGACAACAAGCTTTATAAATTATGCTATAAAATACATTGAAATGGAGTCTGCGGATAAAAAACAACCATTTGGTAGTCTTTTTAAGGTTTATTTTCCTGAACTCTATGATATCATCCGAATGCTTCAACCCGATAGTAGAGGGGAGATATGAGTTTCGACAAATATCTGAGAGCTTGCCTCTCCCGCCCAAAGTGTAAGGGATTTTGTCTTCCTTGCACTTTTTGCATAGTCCTAGTAGTTACTAATTCTGGTCGCCTAATTAGTATGCCTCGTTATACACACCTACGGTGTAATGGTGTTCTTTTGTATCGGGTTGGAGTTTTATGAATAAAAATAAAATTAGTCATATATTCTTTAAGAATGCAATTCTTAAAGGGCAAGATGAACTATTCAATGACTTCTCTCCCGTTGTGAAAGAGTTCAAGATAGGTGCAGATAGTTTTTTCGAAATACCTAAAGACTCTATTCATAGAGATATAAATAATAGAATTACTAAATTTGTATTAGATAAAAACCCTATCAATTCATCGGCATGTGGATTCGTATCTGATAAATCCTATTATGATTTCCTTAGGCCACACATCACAGGTTACTACTTCCTAAGACTTGATATTACAAAATTTTTCCATTCAATACCTTCAATTGAAGTTAAAGACCTTCTTAGTCAGCATTTTAAAAATGATAAAAATGGAGCAAAGTACTCAGATCTTGATATTGCATACATGTCTGTAATTCATAAAGTAAGTAATGCTTATAATGTTCCAGATCTCAAAGGAAAGGAAATTTTACCAATCGGATTTCCATCTTCACCAGTCATATCAAACATTATATTTCGAAGAATAGATATCTTAATTCAGAAACTTTGTGAAGATAAGAGCATTACTTATACTCGATATGCAGATGACATGCTTTTCTCTTCAGCTAAAAGCCGATATCTGCACTCAGAACAATTTGAAAAAGAAATCTCTATTTTCATAGCAACCTTATCACTAAAACTAAAAAAAACAAAAAGAAAAGCAACAGAGAACACTATTTCACTCAATGGCTACGTCATTCAAAACAAAAAAATCAAAAAAAACCCATTCCATACCTACATGGAAGAACCGATTGGAACAATTAGATTATCTGACAAAAAACTAAAACTACTTAAGAAGCTATCAGCATCACTCAGAAATGAGAAAGAACCTGTATACATTATGGAAAAATTGTTTAAATTAAATCATGAAAAATTCAAAAAAAACCACGGTAATAACTTAGAGTTTTATAGTAAATTTGCTGACAATCAATTGCAGAACAAAATAAAAGGATATCGTTCATATTTGGTGTCATTAATAAAGTATGACTATATTCACAGTTGTGTAAGCAAAGATTGTATTTGTACAGTTAAAGAGCTTGTTAAAGTTTTAGAATCAAATATTAAGTAAATTTTAGAGGGGCTAGACTGCTAGCCCCATTTCTATGTACACACGTTTTACTTACCCGAGTGTTTTTTAAAAGCAAATTAAAATTATGATCTTCATTTTTAACTCTACAAGAATAATTCACGCTCCCTAAATCGTTGTATCGCGCGAAGCTCCTCTTTAGTTAAAGAGGGCGGTGTTTGTAATGGTTTAACCTGCTTCACTTTCTTCACCGCTTTAGGCTTTGGCTTCGCTGTTGGTTTTCTTTCTGGCAGACGCTTTTGCTTTACTTTTACGGCTGGCGTGGGAGCCTCATTAGTTTGAGGTATATAGGGCTTGAGGGGGTAAGACTGAGTAAAAATGCCTTTGAAGACAGCCCCAATAACCTCAGCGGCTTGCTCTACGCTATCATCCCCAACATGGGTATATCGTAACGTCATTGTGACTTTTTTATGCCCCAGTAAAGAAGCCACCATCGGAATACTGCATCCGTCCATGACAGCGTAACTTGCAAAGGTATGCCTTAAATCGTGCAATCTTACATCTTCAATCCCTATCTGTTTTCGTAACCTTAGCCATAGCGACTGTACCAACGAAGTGGAAGCGCCTTGTTTCATCGGAAAAAGTTCTGTATTGGCCTTACAGTGATAGCGACTTAATATGTCAACTGCGGCTTGACCAATATAAAGCACTTTTGCCCCTGTTTTACTGTCGGGTAAATGCAATTCATTGCCGCGAACGTACTCCCCTTTTAAAAAGGTTATTTCCGATAATCGGCAGCCTGTGAGCAGTAAAAGCCGCAAAATATCAGCACATTGAGCAATACTGCCGCCGACCTCTTCACATTCATCAAGCGCCACAGATAAACGCTGCATTTCAGCAACACTCAAAAAGCGATTTAATACCCGCCTTTTGTTTTGCCGAATACCAATACAGGGATTAGTCAGGCAATGCCCCTGCCTCAATGCTAACTTGAAAACGGATTGCAATGTATCAAGGTTACGGTTAGCGGCACCTTTGCGCGTTTTACTAATCTCATCAAACCATGCTTGCACCATTTTATGGTTAATCATGTGCAACGGGTAACGGCCAAAATGAGCTAACAAGCGTCTATTCAGCGCGGGCAAAACTGACCGTTTTGTACTGGGTTTCCAGTGTTCAAAAATCATCGGCTTCCATGTTTGTTCAACAAACACATCAAAACGGGGTGAAGCACTCATGCTCGGCTGAATGTGTTCCTCTCGCCATGCTTGAAGTTGCCCTGTTGCTTTCTCCCGTGCCGCTTTAACCGTTAGCGCACTAACAGGCGCAAGAATCCGTGTGCGTGTTCGATTATCAATAAGGCGACTAATAACGTACTGCATCGGTTTATCGGGCATCACTTTAACGCCAAGGCCATGACAGAGACTGTCTTGAATGGTGTAGGCGCGTGTTTGACGGGCTAATGACCGAATAAACACTTGTGTTAATTTCACTGTTTTCATCGTTGCATCTCCCCTGCAATGAGTTGAGAAACGACATTTGCCGCCTGTTGAACATCACGTTTAGCAAGGTGTGTGTACTTTAAGGTTGTTTCAGGTAAGGCATGCCCTAATAAGCGGCCAATCGTGAGGATGTTGATATTGTGCTTTACTGCGATACTGGCGTAGGTGTGGCGTAAGTCATGAATGCGAACATCATTAAGATGAATAGTGTGGCGCAATGGCCGCCAAAATCGGTCTAAACAAGCAGGGGTAAACGGCTGTGAAGGTGATTGATGCCAAAAAAGATACTCGCTGACTTGCGGCCAATCACTCAGCAACTCCCGCGCAAAGGAAGATAGAAACACCGTTTTAGCGCCTGTTTTACTGTCGGGCAAATACCAATGCCCTTGCCGATAATCAGCCCATTTGACGGAGCACACTTCGTTACAGCGACAACCCGTTAAGATTAGTAACCGTAAGACCATCACCGCAACGGGTGACGCTTTTTCGTGGCTATCTAAAGCCAACCATAGCCGCTTGAGTTCTTCCTCAGATAAATAACGCTCACTGTGCGTAGATTTATACCGCTTAAAGCCTTTGCAAGGGTTACTTTGCGCTGGACGATACTCATACACTTCGGCTTGCTGCATCATTACCGACAACAACGGCAACAAGCGATTAGCCATGCCTTTCGAGGCATGCATACCATCAAACCACTGCTCTATGTGTTGTCGTGTCAACGCTGCAAGCGGAACATCACCCAACACAGGGGCGATATGCCGCGTAAAACCACGCTGGCTATTGAGTAATGTTGAGGGCTTCCAATGACGGGCATATCTTGGAAAAAACTCTTCTGCGAACGCACAGAGCGTAAGAGAGGGCGCAGGTTCACGCACCACCCCATAACGTAACGCATCTATGTGCTTTCTTGCCTCAAGTCGCGCATCATCAAGCGTGATATCATTTGCATTGCCGATAACATGAAGTTGTCGCAAGCCTTGATACTGGAAACGAACGTAATAACACCGAATACCAGAGGGATAGGCTCGCATAAAAAAAGCGGGAAAATATTTATCGTAAAACACCGTTATTTTCTGTGGTGTGGGTAAATTATCTATCATTGACTGTTGTAGTTTAATACTCGGCATAGGTTTTCCTCGTTCAGTAAGGTGGCATTCATGAGGTGTTTTCGAACCATTTTCGGGCTAAAAACACGTAAAAAACGCATTAAATTTCACTGAGCAAAAAAACAATAAAACACATCAAAATCAACATACTAAACTCAACAAACAACCATTCCCTTGGAGCGTGGGGTGTGGATTATCCCGACCAGCAAGATTAAATCGAAAAAGCCCCATGCGGTGCCGTTAACCAAAGAGGTGATGGCAATACTCGAACGCCGAAGCCATGACGCGGTGCAGGGGGATAAGTATGTGTTCCCTGCCGAGCGTAGTCATTCGGGTCATATAACCGAGAACGCAGGTAAAGGCAGCTTCTGGTATCGCATTACTGAGCGGGCAGGGCTGCGAAGTCCTGAAAAGTCAGCAACAGCGAAAGAGGATAACGTCACTATCCATGACCTACGGCGAACCATTGCCAGTTGGAGCGTGATGCGTGGTGGCAATATTCAAACCACAAGTAAGCTGTTAGGGCATAGTGATATTAGTATCACTGCTAGTACCTATGCTCATTTAGACATTGAAAATGTCAGGGCAGAGTTGGGGATCACCACGGCGCAACTCTTGGGGACTTATGTTCAAGAGTCTAAGGTCGACATACTGGTTCGTGAAATTAAAAAGCTAACAAAAGAAGAGCTTGAAGAGTTAAAAAGTCAAATTTACTTAATTAACAACAATAGTAGTTTTATAGGTTAGTAAAGGATGGTTAATTTCCTATGTTTTAATTCACTGGGTAAATCATTTTCGTCCCCTGATATTAGTGCTTTGGTGAACGCTTCATAATAAGATGGTATTGGCTTTTCCTCGTCACGATTAAAATATTTTATTCCATCAACAGTTAGTTTATACAACCCATCTCCATAATCAGTGATTCTTCCTGCATGTCTGTGGGTTGTAAGATGAGGTGTTTTTTTCCATAGTTTGAATGGCTTTTCAGTATTTAGCTTTCCTATCTGTAGTTCAATTAAAGCAATAAAATAAGCTCTTAATAGTGCTTTTTGAGTTTTTGGAACTGTGACTAACCTAAATAATGTTCCATTTTTATTGAAGTTGTCAAAAATATCCTTGTTATTTTCTATAATTTCTTCGCAGTTCATTTTGTTAACTGGTATTTTTAATATTGATGATATAAAGCTGCGGTCAATAGTTGTTGCCTGCCCAATAAGATTATTAAATATAACTAATGACTCTGAAGTTAATTTAGGGTTGTCTGATATTTGAATTATTTCATTTAGATTGTTCATAGAGTTTTTTGAAATATTGCTTGAGCCAATAATAAGAGTATTCCCAAAAATTAGCATTTTTCCATGAAAATTACTAATGGAGTATAAGCATACGCCTTTATAAAATAAATTCTTTAAAGCTAGAGCAGATGTTACACCCGATGCTATGGCATCAGGTGATGCATCGACTATTAGTTGATCTCCACTTTCAAAGTTTAATAAACTCTCATCGGTAAAATATGAAACGGCTACTCTCTTAACAGTAGCTGTTTTTGATATGGAAATTATCAATCCCCAGACACTTCCAGATAATATTTTCATTTGTAATCCAGTCATTTTTAATGTTAACTCAAAGGTTTGTTATAAATGTAGTAGAAAAATTAAAATTATGAAGCTATTCCTAGGTAGATATTAGAGAAAAATATGTAATTAGTGAGCTAGTCAATCAGCGGAACTTAGATTATCGCCTATTTATGTGTTACTGCTGCAATTGCGAATGTCATTAAGTCTATGTATTATAAAGAATTTTATTTTATTTCTTGAGTGTTTTGCATTGTTTTCGTTAAGGCATAGGATTTGCTTTCCGATTGCTCTAAAATGCTTACTTATTCTTATGTTACTAAATAGTCTAGAGTTAGATTATTTTTGAGTTAAATCAGATGCTTGAAGACGATATAAAGGTAGCCCTTATTAGTTACCTTCGTGATAAAAATAAAAATTATTCAAACTCTATTATCGCGAGTGAATTTGTTTTTGATAATTTTTCCCGCAGGGCTGATTTACTATTGATTGATTCTGGTAGATTTTTTGCTTATGAAATTAAAAGTGAGTTTGATAGCTTGATCAGATTAGAGGGGCAAATAGAGCAGTATTTAGACTATTTTGATAAGCTGACACTTGTTGTTGCACCGAAACATTTGAAATCAGCTTTAGCTAAATCTCCTGAGTGTGTCGAAGTATTAGAAATTAAAGATAATAAGTTTAAATTAATTAGGCGAGGTAAGATTAACAAAAAACACAATCCTGAAAAGCTATTAAAATTGTTAAAAGTAAAAGAGCTTAAATCATTGGCGAAAAAGTTTGGAGGTACTAATGAAACTCGTAAAGAGTTAATTGTCAATTCATTATTGACTCTGGCTCATCCGTTTTTAAAAAATTATGTTGTGGAAACGATTTCTTCCAGATTCAAATATTCAAGTGAAGCATTTAAATTAGTTAGTTGTGAACGTGATATATGTACAGATGATTTGAAATTGCTTTCTAATTCAAAGTTCATAAAATTAAACAAAAGAGATATTAGTAAGACTTTTAATCACGTAGATGAAAAAATGGAAGCTATGCAAAAAAGCTCAAATGAACTTGTATTTGGTGAGCCTCCAATGTATATAAAAAAACTATTGTAAAACTAACATTTAATCTACCCAATCATCATCAGTATCGATCTCTTCAATATCTTCACCATAGTGAAGCTGTTGAAACAAATGAATGTTAATTCTTGCTGCTGTAGCTTTTTGAGCATCAGTAATACCAAAGTTGTCCCCAATAGCTGTTTTTTGGATTTGTTGCGTTCCCCAAACTAATAAATTTGGGTCCCAATATTCCTTTTCAATTATTTTCTTAGCTAATAATGTATATATATTATGCTTTTCTTCCTTGGTTGCAGTTTTTACATCATCAAAATCCTTTCTTATATGTTTCCACTCCAGTTTTCTTGGGTAGTCAATTCTTGGTGGAGGTATTCTAGATGCTCCAGTGGCTTTGTTTAAGGAGACTGAACCGTAATCAGAATAGATTAGTTTAGTTACTATTGCGTTACTTACCTTATCAAAAATAATTCTCTCATAAATAGAACTCTCTCCTTCAGATATTCCTGAAAAACTACTAGGAAATGATGTTGCCGCTAGAGAGTACCTGCAGTTTTTCTTACAGGATGTTGCATCAATAATATATTGAACAAATTTTACGATAAGAGGAATGTTATTAATGTAAGAGTAATTAACTTGGCCTAAATCAATCAATATGTATAAAGGGTTAATTAGAGTCGAACTTACAATACTAAGTATATGTTCAATTTCAGTTTGCTTGTAATTATTTAATCTAATTCTCAATGCAACAGGCATTTCAGAGGCGTCAGGTTTGCTATACTGAAAGCATTGGAGTTTTAACTCTGATATGTCATCAAGTTGTATTGTTGGAATTGCATTTTTTAAAGATGAACAGTATTCAATCCAGTTCGAATAACCATTGTCTGGTTGAGATAAGTTTAATACTTGGTCATAGACTTCTCGTGGATATTTTCCATCAACTAGTAGCTTCTTTATTACAGTACTATTCCTTATGAAATCATAATCAATATCAGCTATCCAAGCTCTGTCTTTGTATATCTCTTTGATTTTGTTAGTTGTGTTTTCTAGCTTATTAGAAGCCATCCAGCCTTTTAAGGGGAAGTATGGTAATATTAAGTCTTTGTCTTTTTCTGGAAGTTCTGACAATCCTTTAATTTCCGAGCCACTAATTGAGAGAATTGGGATGTATCTAGGTGCGAAATCTGACACTACGTTCTCCTTGAAATTAAAGTTTTCCGAGTCTAATTTTTATTGCTGTTGTTGAAACTTCGAAAATTGATGATAACTCCTCATACAGAGGTTCATGTTTCAAGTTATCAAACTCTTCAATTTTAACTTTCATTTGACTCCATGGCATTAATATTTCTGCTGCCAACCTGTTAGCTTCGGCTTCAAGTTTATCGGATAGTTTTGAGCGATATAATGCATCATCAATAATTCCATCACCTATTAATTCTTTGTGCAGTAAATAATGAGATATTTCATGTGCGATTGTAAATCGTTGTCTTTCCTTTGTATCATGTCGATTTACTTTTATTATATAACTATCACCATCCTTCCTTATCTCTCCAGAAATTCCATTTTGCAATGTTGATACTTTAATTTTTAACCCAAGGGCTGAAGCAATCTTCCCAACTTTTACGGGAAGTTCAAAATGAAACTCTGAAATAAATGAGTTTATATCTTCAATATGATTAGCGGTATGAGAATTTTTTTGCATTTAAATATCCTCTATAGTTTCTATCTCAATGCCTCTGTAGGTTATTTTCAATACTGCATTTTCAATTACAGCATTAAACGTACCACTTTCAATCAGTTCTATTAGCTCATTTTTTGTGTAGTTAGGTAAAATTTCTGGAAGAGTCTCTTTGGTCTTTTCTGCTGCAATTTTTTTCGTTTCTTCAATAATTTTTCTATATCCATAGAAAGAGAAAAAAGCTATGAAAACACCAAAAGTTGTTACAATTGCTGCAACGGATGCTAATAATATCCCAACCCAATCAACCCATGATGTTGAATTTTGTTGTTTGAATGACTCTAAATTTTTTTGTGTTAAATCATATTTTGCTTCGAGATTTGCTAAATTTGAAATTGATTCTTGTAGCTTTTCCCTTAAGTAAATATTTTCATTTGTTAATTTTATAGTCTCAGATTGAATATCTATAAGCTTATTTAAAAGAAAGCCTTTCTCGATATCTATCTCAGTGACAATATTGTTAGATGATGATGCAGATTGTTCTTCTTGTGCATAAGATTTTCCTATTAAAGAGGTAATAATTATGCATAAGATTGCCATAATACAAAATGTCCATTTTTTGTAGAAAACACGATAATTAGCAGATTTTTTCATTCTTATTCCTAAGCAATATACAATCTCTTTAGTAAGTGATCTTGCATCGTAATGATGTGATTTTAAATTAGAAAGCTCATGGTGTATATAAATTTGCGTACACTTATTGACAGAACTCCAAGTGAGAGCAAAAAGCATTTCTCTGAACCTGAGATTTAGTTGCTAGCGTCCATGTATGGACGCGGGTGATGATCTCCACGCCGAAAGAGATAATCCCCTTTAGCTGGGCTAGTGCAGTATCGCCATAGCGATTGGTTTTGAGTGGCTGATAGTGTTCTGGAGCTATTTCCGCATCTATTCCCGAAGCTAATCCCGTATTTAACCCCGAAAATCCTGCAACAGTTCCTGAAATGATTTCCTGCATTCCTGAATCGTAGTCTTGAAATTCCCGAGATGGTTCTTGCATGTTCCTGAAAGCGTCCAGCAATTGAATCTCGGAATTTTCGGGATTATTTCCGCATTCTTTCTGGCTATTTCCGCAATCCTGCAATGCGTTTCGGGATTGTTCTTGGATTAATGCGGTAATTGGCTTGCTTTGTGTGTCAGTGGCTCCACTGTGGCGTGTTTGGGCTTGGAGCGCATTGGTTTGGGTTTGGTATAACGGACGAATGGTTTGTTCGGCTCGTTTACAAAATACACCGCCCATAAGTTGAGTGTATAAAGCCCAATTGCTGCTGTCGGCCGCTTGGCGAATGGCTTCTATCCAATCAAGTGACGGATCTTTAATTGCGTCTAGGCGTCTTAATTCGCGCCAAGGGGTTACACCAACGCCACCGATTTGTTGAAACTGCCGTATGCCCCAACAGGACGCCCATACTTTTATCCTGATTGCTGAGCTTGAGGCATCTTTGCCGTAGCTGTCGTATTCGATGCCTTCACCGTCAATATTCTTGTAGATGTATTTCATTATGTAGCCAGTGGCAGAACCTTTGGCTGGATCAATATATTCCACTTTGAAGCGGCGCTCCTTTGCGCCTTGCTCATCACCATCTTCCTCTAAGCAATAGTGTGTGAAGGTATCGACTAAGGTTTGCTGTTGCTCACTTGGGACAAATAACAGTAAGTGCCAGTGTGGGGTGCCGTCATGGTGTGGCTCTGCTACCCGAAAACCGAAAGGGGTGACTTGTTCACGGGCAAGGGCGGCACGAATGCGGGCAAAGGTGCGATTTAAGTATTCTTGGGCATCGAGAGGGGTTGCGCCATTCCAATTGGGATTTTCATCGCCCGTTCTGGCAAAACAGCGATGGTATTTAGACGGTGTAGTCATGGTTAAGAATAGGGCGCTATAGCCCATTTCTTTGGCGTAATCTTCAAAGCCACGGATGCGAACCATCAACTCGGCCTTGCGAATGGCGGGATTAGAGACATTGAGTTTGGATAATTCGGCAAGACTTGCACTATAGCCGTGTTCGTTGGTGGCTATGGTGTTTTCTAATAGCTGTTGATTGCTCTGCCATTGGGTCTGAAAATTGCTGACGGTAATGTTACTGGCATAAATGCCTTTTTGTTTACTGACCAAATTGAGTTCCCGTGAAATGGTTTCAATTTGCAGATTGCGCTGTTTTCTTAATTTCCGTTTCCACCAAATTTCATCGCCAGCGCGGGCGAGTACGCCATAGACTTGGGCAAGCTCAAAGTCATCAAGTGTGTCCAACTTAAGATGGTTGATAATTGTCTCGCTCAGTTTTGGCGGCTTAATGCTATAGCACGCCATGTAATGCAATAGCATGTTGTAAATAGTGAGTAATCCCTTACCTTCTGCTTGCGCTGCAATCTGTATACAGCGGCGGGCGTGTTGCTTTGCCTTTGCGCTTATATCTTGCTGCTCAATATTCACATGGTAGAAATGTTTATCCTTACCCATAACGGCGGCAATGCGTTTAGTCAGGTGTAACACGCTTAGATTGGCCTCACGGCGGTTTGGCTTCTTACGATATTGCCGCATAATCGCTATACGATGAGGCGAGGGTAGGCCATAGAGTTTACTGTCTAGCCAGTGTTTATCGTGTTCATGGACATTAAGCATATGCCTTTACCTCGTTGTTAGTCAGTAATTGCTTACCTCGCTCGTTAAGCGTGAGCTTTTGCCAACGAATGCCCATCTCAAATATTGTGCTTTCTGTGAGTAGCCCTTCACGTTTTAACCGAAACAAGGTGCGTTTTTGAAAGTGACCGTTAAAGGTTTCAATACCGTCAACCTTGCCAAAGTCACTGCAAATTTCTGAACATAGGAAAAGGCTATTGCCCTTTAAGAGCCATTGGGCAAATTCCTGTTGTTCATCGGTGAGTTTGGGCATGGGGATAGAAGGGGAGGTCATCATTATTTCACCTCCCCGTTATGTAATGGAACAGTTTGCTTTTGGTCAGTGGCTTTTAAGGTGTACCCGTTAACAGAGTCAAAGCTTGTTAACGGGTACACCTGTTCGATTTCGGTCTCTGTACCCGTTAACGGGTACTTGGACTCGTTATATAACCTAATGGTCTCTAGGGATTGTTGAAGTGTGTGGTCGATCATCGCCAATTGAATGATGACGCAAAACAAGAAACCGAATTTAAAGAGTGTGATCATAAACCCTCCCGTTAATGAAGGATTCAACATCACTTTGGCGATACTTAACGCTGCGGCCTACTTTAACGAAGCGCAACGGGTAGCGGCCAGTACAGCGCCAAACGGATAGAGTGCCGATGGTGACGCCGAGAAATTCGGCGACCTCTGTCGGACTAAGTAATAGATCGTTCATGGTAACTCCTGATTAAAGTAGATTTGTCAGGAGTTAAGATAATTGTGAGGGGTTAGGGTGTATGCGTTTGTCAGGCTCAAAAAGGTGTTTCTCACCCTGAGAAACACCTTTCTACTGATTACAATTTCGAGATTACTTTTTGGATGTTGAGCATTTTTTCAACACGTTTAATAACTTGTGTTTGTAGCTCGGATGGTAATTGAGGAAGGGTAATGCCTTCATAACCATCAACGTATACGGGGCCATCAAAATCATGCTCCCAAACTTCACCTGTATATGAGTTAACGAGGTGCATATCATCCATTTCGAGGTCAATACCATTCGCTTTGGCAAACCCTAACCATGAATGTTGTTTTATAAGATCTGTTTCGGACTCAACTAATTCTGCTAACTGTCCTCTATAAGGTTCTTGAAAGGTCGCTAAGATTTCCCACTGAGTGATAAATTCCGATTGTTGTTCTGATAACTCATTCTCATCTAGCCCCCATAGATCAATAGCTAAATTTTTTATAAACCCAGCATTTACTCGGTAACAGACGGATTGCTTAATACTTGTAACTGCATGGGACGATATGAGTTCTTCGATATTGGGTACAGGTAGATCAGTAATTGAATGCATTTTTACAAAGGTATCTAGCGCCTGTCTCGCAGGTACCAATTCAGCGAAATTATCAGCCCATTTCTTTTGAGCTTCCCCTAACACTTCGCCTGCAAGTTGACGTTGATACCAGTGTTCACTGGATTCCCCCTGCGTGACACTTGCGTAGTGTTCAACTAACAGTAACAACTCTAAAAGCTGAGAATCTTTAACCCCATTATTTGAAGCATTTTTTAGAGCTACAAGCATTGAAGGGATATAGATTTTTAATCCTTCAAAATAAAAATACTGCTCATTAAGCTCAATGTTACTTTCTAGGTAGCTAAGAACTTGGCGATTAATCAGTGTGGGATTGACTGAGTTTACTGAATCCAATTCACAAGTCACTATCAGAGATAATTCTTTGCTGGTCTCATGATTTACTCCCATAGAAATAGCTCTCTGAATGCAGCGATCATTTGCTTCATCAGAATTAGGCTTTTCTAGCTTTGTACTTACATCAGAATTTTTCAGCGCTGCAAAACTCTTCTGCCCGTAATAGGCCGCAATTAACTCGAATATTTGCGCTCGGCTGATTTTGCATTTAGCTAGAGTTTTAGCTTTGTTGTGAATGTTGTGTGCGTGGTTAGATAGTGAACACATAAATAGACTCCGCGGTTGAGTGCGAATTGCATTTAAGCATTACCACATGCGATTACGGCGAGGCTTCTCAACCTAGTCATTTATGTATATTGGGTTTAATTCAAAAGAGGGACTTTCGTCTTGGTGCCTGTTTTCACTCGCATGTAAGTGAGGCGGGCGCCTATGACGAATTTATATTAACTAGTTGGCAGAATCAAGTTTTGCTGCGTTCCTTTTTATCGGCATCTAAAAACCAGCGATATACCGTCTGAAAACCTTGATACTCACTGGAGAATGGATGCTTAATATCGTTGGCATATTGGTTAACAATATCAAAAAGTCGTTCTGCTGCTTGCTTAGGATTTCTTGAGGGCTTTTCTAAATAGAGCTTAAGTGCAAAGTCTTTACGCTGGCGGTTTTTTGAGTGACGTTTATCTTGCCCCTTCTTGGAATTGTTGCCCGAGGTTTCGATTACCCCTTTGTGCCTTGTTATATCACCACAGAGTGATTGGTAGCTGTCGTTTTCAATGATCAATACGTGCTGTGCAAAAAGGCGACTTAGTAGATTGGCTGCTTTGGTCATTCCAGCCATGTGGCACGCCATCATCGCTTGCATAAACTCAGCTATGGCCTCTGGTTGGCTGTTGAGTAAGTTTATTAATACAGCTTCATCTTCATCACTAGTGTCCGATGACAGCGGAAAATTGGCATTTGCGAACCATCGTACATAGTCCATATCGATCTGAGATTCATTGCTCGATGATGAAGATAGCATTTCAATAAATAGCTCCACCATTTTCTGCTGTTCTTCACTAAGGATTTTCTGACTGTCTGGAATTTTTGCCAGCTCTTTTGCGACCGTATCTTCAGTTGTGCCTTTGGGGAGTTTGCTGGATAGTTCAGAGGGTGAAGTTATGGCGCGAAATACTTCATCCATACCTTCAAACATTTTGTCTTTATCTGGAGAGTCAGGGAGAGCGATGAGGACTTTCAAAAATTCGGGTGGTTCGGAAATTGAATATTGCTCGATGATCCCTTCGAGTGTTTGAGTGAACTTTTCTTGCGATGAAGTTTCCGTCATAAAGCTATTTTCCCTGTTCGTTAACTCATAGGGAAAAGTATTAGAAATAGGGTTAATTGTCCATAACTGAGATGAACAGGGCAAAAGGGGGATTTTTTAAAATGTTACGAAAAAAATTCTAAAAAACGTCATTCCTATGGCGGCACATAGGCGGCACAGGATTTTTTGTTTTTCATAACTTATTGAGTTATAAGTATAAAAAGTGACTTATGGTCTCTCCACAGGGACTCGAACCCCGATCGGCCGCTTAGGAGGCGGCTGCTCTATCCTGTTGAGCTATGAAGAGACGACAGTGATTATACTGGTTTTATCTTTGATTAAAAGGCTTATGATTTAGTTGCTTAAATCTTAAGCGCTATGTCGTTTATCTGTACATTGTAGGCGGCATTTTGGTCTACAAGTACTGCGGTGGCACTTTCTTCGCTTACTTGCTCAATTTTTACCGTTGCACGACTTTTGGTCGCGACGGCGCGCATTTCATTGAGTCTATCGGGTAAGTTTTGTTGTAATACTACTTGGAATTTATCACCGACACGAATGCCATGTTTACGGCCTAGATTTAATATAATCCTGTCTGCTTGTCGGCTAACGACTTGGCCAAGTAATGGCCTGCAATTAAGTGTGCTGTCTAAATCTCGGGTAGCCTGCAATATTAATTGAGTAATACTTTTTCCATAGGAGGAACGCCAGAATCTATTACTGTTGGGAGCAATGATAGCCTGTTCTTCAAATTCCCATGGGGCCGATGTGCTGTAGCTTTTGCTCCAGACCTCTTCGCCACTGATCCCATGATAGAGGCTGAGTTTGAATTGAAATTGCCTTAGCGGAGCTTCATCCCAAAATCCTAAGAAGGTGGGTTGTACAGGCTCTATCGATATATCAATGATCTGCGGTTGAAGAATATATTGGCTGTCGGTAATTTCACTGAGCCAGCTTGGGAGTCGATAACCGCGAATATCCACTAGGTCTTGTTCAATATCGAGTCGCTCGTTAGCATGGATGTGACTAAAGCCAGTTGAAGAGTAATCTTCTATAGTGTTCCCTAACGCCTCTGAAATAACCTCTTCAAAGCCTGAAAGTTGTCCATATCTAAGCTGAGAACGATCTTTTATTTGTGTTTGAGGTATTAAAATAGCGGCCTTTAATTGGCCATTAGGACACTGTTGTGTTGGATCATCATTTAGATCGAGGCGTAGGGATACATATATTTTATTTCCCTGAATTTGCTCGCTTACGAGTTGGATGTTTATGGCTTGGGCGTTACGATTTATCGCAAAGTTATTTTGTGTGAGGTTACCATTAGAGGTTTGTTGCTCGCTGGATATTTGAATACCTGTGCTTAAAGTCGCATAGCTAACAGCTTGATTAATTGCTTCTTCCCTTGCTTGAGCTGTATTACCATTGATAATAGTTGCTTCTCCGCTGGCTTCTATCCATTCGGCTCTGGTGGGCAAAGAAAGTAGTAAAAGGCTCAAAATGATGAGCGAAGCTGAACCTGGTATGTGCATCAATTCAATCCTTATCGCTAAGCTAATGGCGATATTACCAATCGAGCCAGTTTTCTGACTCTTAATCTAATATGTCAATAAAGCAAATTTCGTGCCTGAGTATGAGAACTTTTGATAAAGTTTCCAGCGTTACAGTCGATATACTGCGTAATAGAAGAATATTGTCGGACTGAGGTTAATATTGGTCTGAAGATTGCTGGTTTTTGTTACTCATTAAAAATTTGAAGCTTAGAAAGTGAGTCACTTGACTGCCAATGCACCCATAGATGAGGTAAATCCAATGCTAAAGCGTGTGATTATTCCCTTAACATTGATAATGTTAGGTGGATGTGTAGCTAAACCGGTTACGCCGCCCAAACCGAGTTTAGTGGATGGCAATGGGTTGCCGCCAACGGCAGTGATTAACCATTTAGCACAGCGAATAGTGACTGAGCTCGTTAAGCAAAATGATGCTTTGCGTTCTGATCAACCTATCGTAGTTGCAACACCAGTATTAGTGGGCGATTTGAATGGCACTAATGCGTTAGCGCAACAGTTACAGCAAGGATTAATGACGTCGCTCCATAGCTTTCAGTTTAATGTGGTGGATTTAAACTTAGCTGATGGCTTGAGAGTCACATCTGACGGGGATTTTATTTTGACGAGAGATTGGCAAAAATTGTCGAAAGATCTTCCTGTTGAACATCTTGTCGTTTCGACTATGAGCGTAGTAACCAATGGTATGGCGATCAATACTCGGATTGTGAACATTAGTAACAATCGCGTGGTATCGGCATCTCAAACTTTTGTGACTCAAAAAGAGTTGGCAAACTACATGCAGCCTTCGGAGCAAATTGTGTCACAAAATGGCATCTTATATCGTCAGGCGAGTCCAGGTATGAATGAAGTGCGTGTTTTAGGAGATGGAAAATGAAACGCTACCTTTTAGTTATTGTGGCGCTAATGCTAACTGGCTGCGCTGCTAAAGATAGATATGTGCAATGGGAAGATGTGCCGCCGCCGAGTTTTCCTAAGTTAACGGCTATAGGATATGCGCCGTTAGCGACTCAACCTGCTAAAGAGCAATCACAAAGAGTGTTGATGGCTATGCAGGCATCAAAAATTGTGGCTTATCGTGAATTAGCGGAACAAGTTTATGGGCAGAAAATAACGGCAAACAGCAGTGTCAGTGATTGGATGTTGACGGACGATAATGTCAAAGCGTCAGTTTCTGGCGTGATCCGCGGCGCACGAGTCGTTAAGAGTTATCCAGCAGGCGAGCATTATGTCACTGAGTTAGAACTTGATTTTTCACAGGTTTGGGCGCTTTATCAACAACAGAACCGTCCACAACGAGTGAAGGAAGTGACGTATTTCTAGCGTTATTGAATGTATGTTCAACAGCATGTATTGAGCCGCGTATTTACGCGGCTTTTCTTTTTGTACAAGACATTAATATCTAATCAGAGCTTAGAAAAGGGAATGCTAAGTGGGAGTGATGCGCTTATTAGGCCTTTAAATCATTGCCTAAACTTGAGATAGTCGAGGTCTTGCCTTTATCGTTATAGGTGAGGCTGGAGGCGTTTCTGCTGGCTTGTAAAGCTTGAGCAAAGCGATTTAAACTCGCTAAATTCATCTCAATTAAACTAGCATTTTGTTCGTTTAATTCTTTGCATTCAGTCAATGCGTCTTTGATCTCGGCCATTTTATGCACGAGTTCGACTTGCTGAGTGAGTAGCGATTTATCACTGTGTTTTGCCAGAATATCATCATTAGTCTTTAGTTCTTTGAGACATTGCGATTTTTCGTTAGCAAGGGAAAGCAGTAAATCGGCGTTTTGGTCAACCAAAGCGCCTTTTTCCTTGAGTATGATTTGCTTAAGAACAGCCAAATGGGCGTGTTGTAGATCTACCAGTTTAGCTATTTCAGTCATAGTTACTCTTTATTTAAGTCATTAAGTTCGGCTTCAAAACTTGCAATATTGGCAGCCAACTTTTCAGGGTCAATTTTATAGCGACCTTCGGCAATAGCTTGTTTGATTTCTGCTACTTTCTTTTGATCAACTTCAGGAAGGCTAGCCATTTTAGTCTGAGCTCCTTGAAGTTGTTGTGCCTGGGCCGTAATGACCACTGAGTCGCTTCTCTGTGGTGTTGTCGATTTTGTAGCAACTTGAGCAGATTGATCGCTGCTCGTTTTCGTTGCGCCTGAACGAACTTGCGCAGTCGTTGCAGTGTTGAGTTTGCTAATATCAATTGCCATTTTAGGCTCCAGCGTCGTGTGTACGGGATTTCTTAACTGGGGTATCGGCAGCTTACAAAAAAGCTTTAGATTATTTTACATTCTTACTTCAACTTCGCCAATGCCTGTGACTATAGCATCTAGTTCTTTGTTTGAACTGCTATTTTTGACTCTGATCCGATCACCTTTATTGCCATCTTGTAGGGCTTCGCCTACTGTTTTGAGCTCGAATGAGCCAGAACGAACGTAGATAGATACCGAATCATTTTTACAAACGAAGCATAAGTTGTTGCTTAATATGGGATTATCTTTTGCTACTCGTCGTTTTACTCGCACGCCAGCCAATTTACTCGGGTCATCGAATTCGGCACCTCTCAAGCTATTTTGTTCAATGTAACGGACTTCTACTTGACTAGGAGAGATGAGTTCGCCTGGTGCTAAGATTTCGGTTGAGACAACAACGGGGAATAAGATATCCACCCGAACCGAGATATAGATTTGCCAAGGGTAAGCTAAGTCTTGTGTATCGCAGCTGACTTTTAAGGTGTTATTACGGCTAATTTCCCTATCGCTAGCCAGTTCAACTTTCATTGGAGACGAACATTGTGACGGCAGCATTCTTGCGTCAACCATCTGTGGCGAAATATTTACTTTGGCATTTTCTGGAACGGATATTTTTTCTGAAATAAGCGCTTTAGCTAATTCTGAGATTGCCGATACGGTGGGGACAATAGGCTCTGCACTCGCAAAAGCGGGCATGAAGAGGGTGAAAAGACTAAAAAAACAGACTAAATTTACTTTCATAATGAAGAGACTAGCTTGTAACGCCAGAATGCACCTATACTTTTATTAAGTTCGAAGCTGACCACTGTAATAATAATTTGCATCACTGTCAGAAGATTGACTCAGTTTCGACTATGTTTATCGATAGATAAGACGTAAGCAATTAATATGCCTATACTCAACTGAGTTATAGGGCCGAACATAAACAGAACAACAAGGCAGAGTTATGTCGAGTATTCTTGATTCAGTCAACAAACGAACCCAGCTCGTTGGACAAAACCGTTTAGAATTACTGCTTTTTAAATTAAACGGTCGTCAACGGTTTGGGATTAACGTGTTTAAGGTGAAAGAAGTACTGCAGTGTCCACCACTGACCACTTTGCCTAAACTTAATCCTTATGTGAAGGGTGTTGCTCATATTCGTGGAACAACCATTTCAGTGATTGATTTGAGTGCGGCAACAGGGGGAAAACCTTTAGCGAGCACTGAAAACTGTTTCATCATTATTTCTGAATATAACCGCAGTGTTCAAGGCTTCTTGGTCAGTTCTGTTGAGCGGATCATCAACATGAATTGGGAAGCGATTATGCCTCCGCCGCAAGGTGCTGGCCGTTATTCTTATCTGACAGCTGTGACTGAAATTGAAGGTGAATTAGTTGAAATTCTCGATGTGGAAAAAATCTTAGATGAGATTTCACCAGTTAAAACGGCTATCAGTGAAGAAGCCAATGAAAAACTGACCCTCGACAGAACTCAGCATTATCATATTATGGTTATTGATGATTCTGCCGTGGCGCGTAAACAAATTATTCGTTCACTCGAGTCATTGAATTTACAAATTGATACCGCAAAAGATGGTCGCGAAGCATTAGACAAGCTTAAAGAGATCGCCAAAGAGATGGATAATGTGGCCGATGAGATCCCCCTCATAATCTCTGATATTGAGATGCCTGAAATGGATGGCTACACCCTGACCGCTGAAATCCGAGATGATCCTAAGCTTAAGCATATTAAAGTGGTACTGCATACTTCGTTAAGTGGTGTATTCAATCAGGCAATGGTTCAAAAAGTGGGGGCTAATGACTTTATCGCTAAGTTTAATCCCGACGAATTGGCCGCTGCTGTGAATAAGCATTTAAGTTTGTAATTGCTGTAGGTTAGTACCTAGATACGCTTTACGCTATAATCTCGACTTTATAACATGATGGTTTCGCACTGATTTTGGTGCTTGCTATAGGATTTAGGATGTGAATGTGCCAAATAAATCACTCGCTGAGGCTGAATATAATCAATTTAGGTTGTTCTTAGAGCAACACAGCGGCATCGTACTGGGTGAAAATAAGCAATATCTTGTGCGCAGTCGTCTTGCTCCTTTGATGGGCAAATATAACCTGCCATCCTTATCTGATGTGGTTAAGCATTCGATGAAGCCTACTGAGCGTGCGCTCAGAGCTGAAGTGATCGATGCTATGACGACCAATGAAACCCTTTGGTTCCGTGATCGTTATCCATTTGAGTTGTTGAATAATGTCCTACTACCTGAATACAGTCGTCTGGGGCGTCCGCTCAAAATTTGGTCTGCGGCTTGCTCGTCAGGCCAAGAGCCATACTCATTGGCTATGACTATTCTTGAGTATCAACAGAAGAAGCCTGGTGCCTTGGCTGGTAGTGCTTCGATTCAAGCAACGGATCTATCTCCTTCCATGTTAGAACGCTGCAAAAATGCCGAGTACGATAGTTTGGCATTAGCGCGTGGTTTATCTGAAGAACGTAAGCGTCAGTTTTTTGATGCATTACCTTCAGGTAATATGAAGTTAAAGGATAATGTGAAGCGGTTGGTGAACTTTAGAGCGCATAATTTGCTTGAGAGTTATAGTCTGCTTGGCAAGTTCGACATTATCTTTTGCCGCAATGTGCTGATTTATTTTGCACCAGAGGCAAAGGCAAAAATTTTGCGGCAATTCGCTGCCGCTCTCAATCCCAAAGGGATTTTATTTCTCGGTGCATCAGAATCTATCGCTGGTTTAACGGACGAGTTTGATATGGTTCGTTGTAACCCTGGCATTTATTACCAGAAAAAGACTTAACTCAGCCGCTCTAAAGAAAATTACCGACAATTGTCGGTAATTTTTTACCCATCACTTGCTCATCCTTGTTGTTATTCTCAAAATTTTCCTGATGTTGGCACATGAATTGCTTTATTTTCGTGGGAACACGAGGAGGCAATTTTATGGCGATCAATTTTGATAATGCACTGGGTGTGCATCAATACACTCTCGGTATTAGAGCGCAGCGGGCTGAAGTCATTTCAAGCAATATCGCTAACGCAGATACGCCACATTACAAAGCCCGCGATGTTGATTTTTCTGCGGCAATGCAGGCCGCTCGAGGCCAACAGCAGCAGCGAAATAGTCTTGAAATGCAAGAGCCAGATAAGCATTTTGGGCTTGCGGAGTTGACTGGGCAATTTGTTAAGTTCCGTGTGCCAAATCAACCCGATACCGGTGATGGTAATACTGTTGATATCCAACAGGAACAATCGGCATTCATGCAAAATGCACTTGAATATCAAATGTCGCTAGGTTTTTTAGATAGTAAGTTTAGTGGCATGAAGAAAGCGTTGAGAGGGGATTAATCATGAGTTTATTTAGCATATTTGATGTTGCTGGCTCGGGAATGTCTGCTCAATCGGTCAGGCTAAACACCACCGCGAGCAACATAGCTAACGCGGATTCCGTCTCGAGTAGTGTAGATAAGACCTATCGTTCCCGTCATCCCATTTTTGAAGCCGAAATGGCTAAAGCCCAAAGTCAGCAACAAGCTTCTCAAGGCGTTGCAGTAAAAGGCATTGTAGAAAGTGATAAACCACTACTGAAAGAATACTCGCCCGACCATCCTATGGCGGATGCGGACGGCTTTATTTATAAACCGAATGTTAATGTCATGGAAGAAATGGCAGATATGATTTCTGCTTCGCGCTCATATCAAATGAATGTTCAAGTCGCTGAAGCAGCTAAGTCTATGCTGCAACAAACACTTGGGATGGGTAAATAACATGTGTTACTTAGGAGGTAAGCTGTGAGCCTCATTAATCAAATTAACCAAGCGTCGGCGCAGACGGCTCAAAATAAGAGTCAGCCAAATGCCGTTACGACGAATTCATCAACCAGCTCAACGGGTAATCCGTTTCTTGATGGCATACGTTTGCCAAAAGAGTCAATAGTACCGGAAGCAAAAAGCCAGCAGTTAACTCAAGATGACTTTTTCTCGTTATTAAGCCAACAGTTATCGATGCAAGATCCCTTTAAGCCCGTCGACAACGACCAAATGATTGCGCAGATGGCATCATTCTCGACGGTTGATGGTATTACTAAGTTGAATAAGGAAATCGTTAATTTAAACGGTGTTATGACATCAAGCCAAGCATTACAGGCATCAGGACTTGTTGGTCGCAAGGTATTGATCCCAACTGATACAGGTAACATTTCAGCTGAAAGCCCAACAATAAAAGGTGTGATTAGCACGCCAGCTAAAATTCCTGAAGTTACTGTACGTGTTGAGGATGAGAAAGGCCAAGTTGTGACCACCTTTAAAGTTGATGGCAGTAAGGGGGGCAATGTCGATGTTAACTGGGATGGCCTCGATAAAGATGGAAACCCTGTAACCGCAGGTAACTATACGATCAAGGCGAGTGGTTTAGTGGATGGGAAATCCCAAGAATTGCCAGTCTCGACCTATGCTCATGTGACCAGCGTTTCTCTCGGTACGGCCAGTACTGGCGCGATTCTTAACTTGAGAGGCGGTATGGGCATCAAGTTAACCGATGTGTTAGCTGTGTCTGAAACCTAAGTTTGCATTAAAGAATTTTTGCAGCATCCGAATTGGGCGTAAGTCGCTCATAAATGAATTGAGTCAAGTGTAGAGGTGAATTATGTCGTTTAACATTGCATTGAGTGGCATTTCTGCCGCGCAGAAAGATTTAAACACTACGGCGAATAACATTGCTAATGCGAACACCATTGGCTTTAAAGAGTCCCGTGCTGAATTTGCGGATGTTTACGCTAATTCTATTTTTTCAAATGCTAAAACTGCTGTCGGTGGTGGTGTTGCGACGAGCCAAGTGGCACAGCAATTCCATCAAGGTAGCTTACAGTTGACGAATAACTCCCTTGATATGGCGATTAAAGGGGGTGGCTTTTTCGTTACTGCCTCTGAACTGGGTACATTAGACCACTCGTTTACTCGTGCTGGAGCATTTAAGGTCGATAAAAATAATTACATGGTTGATTCTTCTGGTAATTATTTGCAAACTTTCCCAGTGGATAAAGACGGGAACTCAACATCAGTGAGTTTAACGACGGCTAAGCCGGTACAAATACCAGACACTGCAGGTAGCCCTGTAAAGACTGAGAATGTTACTTTACAAATGAACTTAAATGCTAAGGAAAGTGCACTCGACCCCGCGGCATTCGATCCTCTAGATGCAAAAACCTACAATAACGTTACATCAATGACAATTTATGACTCACTCGGTGAGCCACATATTATGACCACTTATTTTGTTAAGCCCAAAGATGGTTCGTACAATGGTGAGAACAATTGGGTGGCTTACTATGCTGTTGATGGAAAACAAGTCGATCTAGCCGGTCCTGCTGGTACTTATCAAACAGATACCACTGGCGATGGTACACCTGATGCAACGGGCACAGCTCAAACTGCTGGTGGTTGGAAAGGCTCTGTACTCAAGTTCAATTCAGTTGGTGTCTACACAGGTAGCGATCCTGCTATAGTCAAGACTGAGGCTTTAGGCGTCAGTGGTGCGGGTGTTTTAGGGGCTGGGGCCGATGGTACTCAAGATTTGACTGTGAAGTTTAATGCCCCAACGCAATATGCGGCTCCTTTTGGTGCAACTGAGTTGACGCAAGATGGTACGACTGTAGGCCGCTTAACTAACGTTGAAATCGGCGAAGATGGTTTAGTGACCGCGAGTTATTCTAATGGCTCAACCGTGCCTTTAGCACGGGTTGCTTTAGTTCGTTTTGCTAACGAACAAGGTTTAACGCAAGTGGGTAATACGTCGTGGAAAGCCAGTTTAGCTTCAGGTCCAGCGTTAGCGGGTGAGGCAAATAGTGGAACTTTTGGTAGCATCAGTTCATCGGCGTTAGAGCAATCGAACATCGATTTAACGACTGAACTGGTCGATTTAATTTCGGCGCAGCGTAACTTCCAAGCGAACTCTCGTACGCTTGAAGTGAATAACACGCTGCAACAAACCGTATTACAAATCCGCTAATCATTACTTTATTTAACTAAGTGTTGCCGCCAGTGGCAACACTTAGCCTTTATCCTGCTGTCAACTCACTTCATTTCCTTATTCTTCAATTTTATCAGTAAATTAAAATCAATTTTTATTGGCACGATGCTTGCTTTGATATCGTCATGTAGAAAATTTGACGGAGCAGTCTGTGGACAAATTCCTTTATGTCGCCATGAGTGGCGCTAAGCAAAATATGAATGAGCTGGCACTCCGTGCGAACAACTTAGCCAATGCTAATACCGATGGTTTTAAATCAGATATGGCGCAGGCCAGATCGATGCAAGCCTTCGGTGAAGGGTTGCCTTCAAGGGTGTTTGCGATGACAGAATCTCCGTCAGCTAATTTTCGCTCTGGTCCGATAAAAACCACTGGACGGGATCTCGATGTTGCCATTAAAGGCGATGGCTGGTTTGCCGTTCAGGCGAAAGATGGCAGTGAAGCTTATACCCGTTCCGGTAGTCTCAGTTTCGATGCGACGGGCATGTTGTATAACGACAGAGGCAATCCCGTGATGGGGGATACTGGCCCGATAGTGCTGCCATTACCTATTGATAAAGTGTCAATTTCACAGGATGGCATAGTGTCTGTTCGCCCTCAAGGGGCGACTGCTGAAGTGATAGAAGAAGTGGCGAGATTGAAGTTAGTTAATCCCGGCAATGCGCAGATGATGCGTGGTGAAGATGGATTATTTCGACAAATGTCAGGCGAACCTGCACCAGCTGACCCTTTCGTCACAGTTGAAAGTGGTGCCGTAGAGGGCAGTAACGTTAACCCTGTTGATGAAATGGTGTCTTTGATTGATCTTCAGCGCCAGTTTGAATTGCAAGTCAAGATGATGAAAACCGCGGAAGAGAATGATCGCGCTTCATCTTCATTAATGCGTATTAGTTAGGAGATAGATTATGCATCCGGCGTTATGGATTAGTAAAACTGGCTTAGACGCACAGCAAACTGATATTTCAGTGATTTCAAACAACGTAGCGAACGCTAGCACTGTGGGCTACAAAAAAAGCCGCGCAGTATTTGAAGATTTACTCTATCAAACAGTTAACCAAGCGGGTGGTGTTAGTGCATCTAACACTAAGCTACCCAACGGATTAAACATAGGTGCGGGTACGAAAGTCGTCGCCACTCAAAAAATGTTTACTCAGGGTAACATGCTGACGACGGATAACTCGCTGGATCTTATGATTGAAGGTCCTGGATTTTTTGAAATCCAGCTCCCTGATGGAACCACTGCTTATACTCGAAATGGTCAGTTTACCTTAGACGATACGGGTCAGATTGTGACTCCAGGTTCTGGCTATTTGCTACAACCCGCGATCACTATTCCTGATAATGCGACCAGTATTACCGTTTCAGCAGAGGGTGAAGTTTCAGTAAAAACGCCGGGTACCGCTGAGAACCAAGTCGTGGGTCAGTTGACTATGACGGATTTTATTAATCCATCGGGTCTAGATCCTATGGGACAAAACTTATATACGGAAACCGGTGCGAGTGGTACGCCCATTCAAGGGACCGCTTCGTTAGATGGCATGGGAGCGATTCGTCAAGGCGCCTTAGAAACCTCTAACGTTAACGTGACCGAGGAACTGGTGAACCTTATCGAAAGTCAGCGCATTTACGAGATGAACTCAAAAGTGATTTCAGCGGTAGATCAGATGCTGTCTTATGTGACTCAGAATTTATAGAGGCAAACATCATGGCTAGATATCTTGTGTTGGCCGTCGCGTTATTGCTTGCAGCCTGTAGCTCGACGCAAAAGAAACCCCTTGCGGATGATCCCTTTTACGCGCCGGTATACCCAGAGGCGCCGCCTACAAAAATTGCCGCAACTGGCTCTATTTATCAAGACAGCCAAGCATCTAGCTTGTATTCGGATATACGCGCTCATAAAGTCGGTGACATTATCACTATCGTATTGAAGGAATCGACTCAAGCTAAGAAGAGTGCAGGCAATCAGATCAAAAAAGGTTCAGACATGAGCTTAGATCCCATCTTTGCAGGTGGTAGTAATGTGTCCATTGGCGGAGTGCCAATTGATTTGCGTTACAAAGATAGCATGAACACTAAGCGTGAATCGGATGCGGATCAGAGTAATAGTCTAGATGGCAGCATCTCGGCAAACGTGATGCAAGTGCTAAACAACGGCAGCTTAGTGATCCGTGGCGAAAAATGGATTTCAATTAATAATGGTGATGAGTTTATTCGTGTCACTGGTCTCGTTCGCTCGCAGGACATTAAACCCGATAACACTGTCGATTCAACGCGAATGGCTAATGCTCGTATCCAATACAGTGGCACAGGCACTTTCGCAGATGCTCAAAAAGTGGGCTGGTTAAGCCAGTTCTTTATGAGCGACTGGTGGCCCTTCTAAGGAGTCGTATCATGAAATATAAACTGGTGTTAGCCGTTGCCATGCTAGTGTTTTCTCTACCTAGTCAGGCTGAACGAATTAAAGATATTGCCAATGTGCAAGGTGTGCGTAGTAACCAGTTGATTGGTTATGGCTTAGTGGTCGGTTTGCCGGGAACGGGGGAAAAAACCAGTTATACCGAGCAGACCTTTATGACTATGCTCAAAAACTTTGGGATTAATCTCCCGGACAACGTCAAACCGAAAATTAAAAACGTTGCAGTGGTAGCCGTACATGCGGATATGCCCGCTTTTATCAAACCTGGTCAAGATCTTGACGTGACGGTATCTAGCTTAGGCGAAGCCAAAAGCTTACGCGGTGGCACCTTATTACAGACCTTTTTGAAAGGGGTAGATGGTAATGTGTATGCGATCGCCCAAGGTAGTTTAGTGGTGAGTGGTTTTAGTGCCGATGGTTTAGATGGTTCAAAGGTGATTCAAAATACGCCAACTGTAGGTCGTATACCGAATGGCGCAATTGTTGAGCGTAGTGTTGCAACCCCATTTTCAACTGGCGATTATTTGACGTTTAACCTACGTCGTTCGGATTTCTCTACTGCGCAGCGCATGGCCGATGCGATCAATGATCTATTAGGTCCAGATATGGCGCGTCCTTTAGATGCGACGTCTGTTCAGGTAACGGCTCCACGTGATGTATCACAACGAGTCTCCTTTTTAGCAACGCTTGAAAACCTTGATGTTGTTCCCGCAGAGGAATCTGCCAAAGTGATCGTTAATTCACGTACTGGAACCATAGTGGTTGGGCAAAACGTACGCTTACTCCCTGCGGCGATTACCCATGGCGGCATGACTGTCACGATTGCGGAGGCGACACAGGTTTCGCAGCCTAACGCGTTGGCAAATGGACAAACAACCGTCACGAGTAATAGTACGATCACAGCGACAGAAAGTGACCGTCGTATGTTTATGTTTAATCCAGGCACTACGCTGGATGAGCTGGTTAGAGCGGTTAACTTAGTCGGTGCAGCCCCTTCAGATGTGTTAGCAATACTTGAAGCATTAAAAGTGGCAGGAGCTTTGCATGGTGAACTTATCATCATCTAATTTCTGTCGGGAAAATCATGGAAAAGCTTTCAAGTTCATCACATTTTCTTGACCTGGGCGGGCTAGATTCACTCCGCGCCCAGGCTCAAAAAGATGAGAAGGGCGCCTTGAAAAAGGTCGCCCAACAATTTGAAGGTATTTTCGTGCAAATGCTGATGAAAAGTATGCGCGATGCCAATGCGGTTTTTCAGTCTGATAGTCCACTCAATAGCCAATACACTCAGTTTTACGAGCAGATGCGCGATCAGCAGTTATCGGTCGATTTATCTGACAAAGGTGTATTGGGCCTTGCCGATATGATGGTGCAGCAACTCTCTCCCGAAGCAAGTCATTTTACGCCTGCATCGGTATTGCGTGACGATGGTGGCATGAAAATGCTCCACGACGATAAAGCGCTTAATGTGCCTATGCAGAGTTCAGCCGCTCGAGTGGTTGAACCCACAGTTGTAAATCATGGTGTGCCGGCTGCTATTGCTCGGCCTGTATTTGAACCGGATAGAGCTGAAGATGCAAATTCATCAATGGACATTGATGCGCCTAATCGTTCACTGGCTATCGATACGCCTAAGCCGAGCTGGAGTGAACAATCACTTTCAGTGGTAGAACCTGTGATTAGCGGCCAAGTTTTGCCGACGGCAGCATTTAGGGAAACCCAAAAGATTGTCAGGTTCGGTAGTCGAGAAGAATTTTTAGCGACCTTATATCCACATGCTGAAAAAGCCGCAAAAACATTAGGTACCCAACCAGAAGTATTATTGGCGCAATCGGCACTGGAAACTGGCTGGGGACAAAAAATCGTCCGCGGCAATAACGGTGCGCCGAGTCATAACCTATTCAACATTAAAGCTGATCGTCGTTGGTTAGGCGATAAGGCTAACGTCAGTACCTTAGAATTTGAGCACGGTGTTGCTGTCCAGCAAAAAGCTGATTTCCGAGTTTATAGTGATTTCGAGCATAGCTTTAACGATTTTGTGTCCTTCATTGCCGAAGGTGAACGTTATCAAGATGCGAAGAAAGTGGCCGCTTCCCCAACTCAATTCATCCGAGCTTTGCAGGATGCGGGTTATGCCACTGATCCTCGATACGCTGAAAAAGTCATTAAAGTGATGCAGTCGATCAGTGAAGAACTGAAATCAATTCTGCCAGGAGAAGACAAATGATGAATCTTACAACCCTGTTTGTTCATAGGAGTGTCAACTAATGGCCGTTGATCTACTGAATATAGCGCGAACTGGGGTGCTTGCCTCCCAGTCGCAACTGGGTGTTACCAGTAATAACATAGCTAACGCCAATACCGCTGGTTACCACAGACAAGTGGCAACCCAGTCGACTCTTGAATCGCAGCGTTTTGGTAGTAGCTTTTATGGCACGGGAACTTACGTTAATGACGTTAAGCGTATCTACAATGACTATGCCGCAAGAGAGTTACGCATTGGCCAAACAACGTTAAGCGCCGCCGAAGCCAGCTACGGTAAATTGAGTGAGCTAGATCAGCTGTTTTCACAGGTAGGTAAAGTTGTGCCACAAAGCTTGAATGACCTGTTTTCGGGGCTGAATAGTGTGGCTGATTTGCCTGCAGATTTGGGTATTCGGAGTTCGACCCTAACAAACGCACAGCAAGTTGCCAGCAGTCTTAATCAGATGCAGTCGTATTTGAATGGCCAGCTTAATCAGACCAATGACCAGATCACTGGTATGACTAAGCGTATCAATGAGATCAGTACAGAACTGGCAAATTTAAACCTAGAGTTAATGAAGTCGCCGAATCAGGATGCGCAGTTGCTTGATAAGCAAGATGCACTTGTTCAAGAGTTAAGCCAGTACGCTCAAGTGAATGTTATTCCATTAGAAAATGGTGCTAAGAGCGTAATGCTCGGTGGCTCAGTGATGTTGGTTTCTGGCGAAATTGCTATGACGATGGGAGTCCAAGCGGGTGATCCATTTCCGAATGAGCTCCAATTGACTTCAAGTATTGGTTCGCAAAGTGTCACTGTTGATCCGAGTAAACTTGGCGGTCAGTTAGGGGCCATTTTTGATTATCGTGATCAAACGTTAATTCCCGCGGGTCATGAGCTCGATCAATTAGCCTTGGGCGTGGCTGATAACTTCAATAAAATGCAAGCACAAGGTATTGACCTCAATGGGCAAGTTGGTGCCGATATCTTCAAAGATATCAACGATCCTATGATGTCTTTGGGCCGTGCAGCAGGTTTTTCTGGTAATACAGGTAATGCAACGTTAGGCGTCACCATAGATGACACCAGTTTATTAACTGGTGGTGCCTACGAACTGTCATTTACCGCGCCTGCAACTTATGAGCTGAGAGATTCGAAAACGGGGGCAATTACGCCACTGACGTTAACTGGCTCGACTTTATCGGGTGGATCTGGATTTTCAATTGATATAAAAGCGGGCGCTATGGCGTCTGGCGATCGTTTTGCCATTCGCCCGACAGCAGGTGCTTCAAATGGCATTGAAGTGGTCATGAAAGACCCTAAAGGCATTGCCGCCGCATCACCAAAGATTACTGCAGATGCCGCTAACTCGGGCAATACCCAAGTGAAGTTGACTCAAATTAGCAATCGTAATGCCGCAAATTTCCCTGTAACGGGCAGTGAGTTGACGATAAAGCTCGATACCACAGTTGTGCCTCCAACCTATGAAGCATTCGACGCCGCGGGAACATCCCTTGGGGCTGCAGCCCCTTATACGCCTCCGAGTATTAGCGCTTTTGGTTTTACCTTTGAAGTTGACAGCAAAGCGGCTGCAGGCAATGACAGATTTACCTTCGATTTATCCTTCGCAGCGGGGGATAACTCTAATGCTGTCGCTATGGCTAAGTTGAGCGAAAGTAAGGTGATGAATGGGGGAAAGTCGACCCTAGCTGATGTGTTCGAGAACACTAAGCTCGAGGTAGGCAGTAAAACGAAAGCGGCTGAAGTGCGTGTTGGTTCGGCAGAGGCCGTGTATCAACAAGCTTATGCGCGAGTAGAGAGTGAGTCGGGCGTGAACTTAGATGAAGAAGCAGCAAATTTAATGCGTTTTCAGCAAGCCTATCAAGCCTCTGCGCGGATCATGACGACTGCACAGCAGATTTTTGACACCTTATTATCCTCAGTGCGTTAGGAGATTTAACTATGCGATTATCATCCGCGCAGATTTTTAATCAAAGCATTACCAGTGTGCTGCAAAAGCAAACGGCGACCAGCAAAATTCTTGACCAATTGAGCAGTGGTAAGAAAGTCAATACTGCTGGTGATGATCCTGTGGCGTCACAGGGTATTGATAATCTGAATCAGAAAAATGCACTCGTCGATCAGTTTATTAAGAACATTGATTATGCAACGAATCACTTACAACAGACCGAAAGTCAACTTGGCCAAGCAGATAAACTAGTGTCGAGTATGAAGGACATGATGTTACGGGGTTCTAATGGCAGTATGACAGCGGCAGAGCGGCAAACAATTGCCGATGACCTGCGCAAAAGTTTAGATCAATTGCTGACAATTGCGAATACCAAAGATGAATCGGGAAATTATCTCTTTGCAGGTAATAAAACTGACACCCAACCGTTCGCATTCGATAATAATGGTCAGATTATTTACTCAGGCGACTCAGGCGTTCGTAATAGCATGATTGCATCAGGTATTCAGCTTAATACTAATGTGGCTGGAGATACCGCTTTTATGAAGTCACCTAATGCAATGGGTGATTATAGCGTCAATTATTTGCCGTCCCAACAAGGTGATTTTAGTGTATCTAGCGCTAAGCTAGCTAACGCGACACCTTCTCTCTCTGATTACACAGTTTCATTTCTAGATGATGGTGCTGGTGGCATCAATGTTCAAGTTACCGACAACGCTATTCCCGCCAATATCATCTCCCCCGCAGCGGCGTTCGATCCCGCGGTGCCAGTCACTTTTGACGGTGTTGAACTAAAAATTGCTGGCGAGCCGAAGATAGGTGACAGCTTTACCCTTCACCAAGAACCAGAGGTTAGCATTTTCAATACCTTAAATAAGGCGATTGCTCTTTTTGAAAATGCTGACCAAGTGCAGACGCCATCCGGCCAGTCTGAGTTGGCACAGTTATTGAATAATGTTGGGAGTGGTGTCAAACAAATGAGTCAGCAGCAGGGCTTAGCAGGTAACAGTTTAAAGATACTGGAAAAATATACTGATAAGCACACTGATGAAAAATTGATTAACACCTCGGCATTATCCAAATTGGAAGATCTTGATTATGCCACTGCGATAACTGAATTTGAGAAGCAACAACTCGCACTCAATGCCGTATCCAGTGTGTTTAGTAAAGTGGGTTCCGTATCGCTGTTTGATTACATCTAGATCGAATGCCTTCTGAACCGAAAGCGCTAAAACAAGACGGTTTTCAATGATGAAGGCATCAAGGTCTAAAGGTTAAGTAATTAAATTAAGCAAATAGAGTTAAGCACGTTAAGTAAAGTTGCAGCAATTGATGGCAACAAGATTTAGCCAGGCTTCCACGTCTTGGCACCTAACTTAGAAGAGGAATGTAACATGGCTATTTCAGTAAACACGAACGTCACATCAATGAAGGCGCAAAAAAATCTTGGCGGAGCCAATGGTAATCTGCAAACGTCTATGGAACGATTATCGTCAGGATTACGGATTAACAGCGCTAAGGATGATGCCGCTGGTCTACAGATTTCAAACCGTATGACGAGTCAAATTAATGGGCTCGATGTTGCTATGCGCAACGCTAACGATGGGATTTCTATTGCTCAAACTGCTGAAGGTGCAATGCAAGAGTCGACCAATATTCTCCAACGTATGCGAGATTTGTCACTGCAATCGGCTAATGGCTCGAATTCAACGGGCGATCGAGAGTCTATGCAGAAAGAACTTTCTGCATTGCAAACAGAGTTAACTCGTATTTCAGATACCACTTCTTTTGGTGGTCAGAAATTACTTGATGGTACGTATGGTACGCAAAAATTCCAAGTGGGCTCCAATGCTAATGAAACGATTTCAGTATCGTTGTCTAGCACAGCAGCGAATAAAATTGGTAATAATAGCGTTTCAGGCGCAGGCACAAAATTTGGTGTAGAAGCGGCGACTGTTTTAACACAAGGTACAACCGCAGATGGAGCTTTTGCTGTTAATGGAAAAGTTGTAGCCATTACGGCTGGTGACAATGCTGCCAAAGTTGCGGAGAACATTAATAAAGCAGGTGCTGGTGTTACGGCTGAAGCCTCAGTTACGACAACCCTGTCTGGCTTAAGTGCTGCGGATACGGGGACTTTCTCTGTTGTTGCCAAAGATGGTACAAAAGATAGTTACGATTTAGCGACATATAAAGGTGATTCAGCGCAACTCGCAACTGACTTAGGTAAAGCGGGATACGATGTTAGCCACGATAAAGAAACAGGTGTCATTAGTATTACGGCTAAGGGTGTTGCTGGTGTAGAAGTTGCTGGTTATGGTGGCGGTACAACAGCTAAATTAGGTGGTCAAGCTGCTGGTGCAGCAAACGCCAGTAAAACGTCTGAACTTAAATTATCTTCACCTGAAAAATTTGCCATTAAAGGTACAACAGCTAACGAGCTGCTCGGTGGTGGTGTGACTGCCACTGCTGGTAATTCATCTTTAAACGCAGTGAGTAAGGCTGATATTAGTACTGCAAATGGCGCTCAAGATGCGATAGCTGTGATTGATAACGCTTTGGCTGGAATCGATGCACAGCGTGCAGATTTAGGTGCGGTTCAAAATCGTATGAGCTTCACTATTAATAACTTGGGTAATGTGCAGACTAACGTGGCAGATGCCCGAAGTCGCATTCAGGATGTTGACTTTGCTAAAGAAACTGCGCAGATGACCAAGCAGCAAATTCTGTCTCAGACCTCTTCTGCTATGTTAGCACAGGCTAATCAGTTGCCTCAGGTGGCGTTATCATTACTGGGCTAATCCTTAAGTAACCTGAACTCGAGATAAGAAATGTTGAACTAATAGCCCTCCAAGTGATCGGATCTTTCGACCAAGAGAAACCCCATCACACCGGAGGGCCTTTGCATAAATTAGTGGAAGTGTTTTGCGATGTCGATGATTTTTGCGCTGTTTTCATTCCAGAATGGGAAAAAATGCTGTTAACCGATGGTATACGCAAGCGTCAACGCGCTGGCCGTATGACGATGAGCGAAGTGATGACCATCATCATACTTTTTCAGTATGTCTCATCATCGTGATTTCAAGAACTTCTACATCGGCTATCTGGCTCATTTCTACAAATCTGCTTTTCCTAATTTACTCAGCTATACCCGCTTTCTTGAAGTGATGCCCACTGCTTTAGTGCCGCTTTGCAGTTACTTTGCCAGCCTCAAGAGTGACCCCACTGGCATTGAATTTGTTGATTCAACTAGCATCAAAGTGTGCCATAACCTACGTATTCATCAGCATAAAACCTTGGCGGGACTGGCGTGCAGAGGTAAAGGCACCATGGGGTGGTTCTATGGTTTTAAGCTGCATTTGATTGTGAATCATCAAGGCGGAATAGTGGCAGCCAAAGTGACCCCAGCGAATGTACATGACACAAAACTGGTGAACGAGATGGTGCACAGTGACATGAACAAACTCTATGCAGATAAAGGGTATATCAGTAAAGCGCTGTCCAGTGAATTGCTGGAGAAAGGCGTCACACTGGTGACAAACGTGCGTAAGAATATGAAAGCAAAAGCGATGTCGTTGTGGGATAGAGCGATGCTGTCGAGACGCTTCATCATAGAAACCATCAACGACCAGTTAAAAAATATCTCTCAAATAGAGCACTCTAGACACCGCAGCGTACATGGTTTTATGCTCAATATGATTGGGGGACTCATCGCCTATCAATTGAAAGACAATAAGCCACAACTGAACCTCACTAACGGGGAGTTTAATGCTATTGCAGTTATGGCTCGTTAAACCGAGCTCAGGCTAAGTAAAGTAATAGAAAACGAGCTTAATGCCCAAGGCCTTATCTAAACTTTTGTTTAGACGATGTACTTGGGCATAGCTATTTTTTCCGCGTTTCATGCTATTAATTTGATTTTTGTGAACAAGCAATAGAATCAGACCATCCATAATAATTTGCACAGCTCTCAGCTTATTTCCTTCTTCTTTTCTTTTTATTCCTGAGTAATCCCTTAGTTACAATGAGTTAATTCATTGCAATCATTTCTAATGGATATATTTTTTCAATTATTTAAATAAAAAAATTAAAGTTAGCCAAAGTGCTGCCGTTAAAATGAATGTAACCCATGAGATTGGCCTGGCTTAACGTCATTACAGCAAGACAGGCACTAACGTAACGTCAGGTAAAGAGGATATATTTTATGGCTATTTCAGTAAACACCAACGTGACTTCAATGAATTCACAAAAGAACCTCACTAATGCGAACAATGGTTTGAAAACTTCCATGGAACGCTTATCTTCAGGTTTGCGTATCAATGGCGCTAAAGATGATGCGGCGGGCCTACAAATATCTAACCGTATGACTAGTCAGATTAATGGTTTAGACGTAGCAATGCGTAACGCGAACGACGGTATTTCAATTGCGCAAACTGCCGAAGGTTCAATGCAAGAATCGACTAACATTCTGCAGCGTATGCGTGACCTGTCTCTACAATCTGCTAACGGTTCTAACTCAACTGCAGACCGTGAGTCTATGCAGAAAGAGATTTCTTCATTACAAACAGAATTAACACGTATTGCTGACACGACTTCTTTTGGTGGTCAGAAATTACTTGATGGTAGTTACGGTAGTCAAAAGTTTCAGGTCGGTTCAAACGCAAATGAAACGATTTCAGTTTCGCTGTCTAGTACTGCGGCAAATAAGATTGGTAATCATGGCGTTTCAGGTGCAGGCACTAAATTTGGTGTAGAAGCGGCGACTGTTTTAACGCAAGGTACAACCGCTGATGCAGCTTTTGCTGTTAATGGTAAGATTGTGGCCATTGCGGGTGGTGATAATGCTGCCACAGTCGCTGATAACATTAATAAAGCAGGTGCAGGCGTTAAGGCTGAAGCCTCAGTTACGACAACCCTGTCTGGCTTAAGTGCTGCGGATACGGGGACTTTCTCTGTTGTTGCCAAAGATGGTACAAAAGATAGTTACGATTTAGCGACATATAAAGGTGATTCAGCGCAACTCGCAACTGACTTAGGTAAAGCGGGATACGATGTTAGCCACGATAAAGAAACAGGTGTCATTAGTATTACGGCTAAGGGTGTTGCTGGTGTAGAAGTTGCTGGTTATGGTGGCGGTACAACAGCTAAATTAGGTGGTCAAGCTGCTGGTGCAGCAAACGCCAGTAAAACGTCTGAACTTAAATTATCTTCACCTGAAAAATTTGCCATTAAAGGTACAACAGCTAACGAGCTGCTCGGTGGCGGTGTGACTGCAACTGCTGGTAGCTCTAAATTGTCTGAAGTGTCTAAAATTGATATTGGCACGGCTAAAGGAGCACAAGATGCCTTGGCTGTCATAGATTCAGCTATTGCTGGTATTGATTCCCAACGTGCAGATTTAGGTGCGGTACAAAACCGTATGAACTTCACTATCAATAACTTGGGTAACGTGCAAACTAACGTAGCAGATGCTCGTAGCCGTATTCAAGATGTTGACTTTGCAAAAGAAACTGCAGAAATGACTAAGAAACAAATTCTGTCTCAGACATCTTCTGCTATGTTGGCACAAGCCAACCAATTACCACAAGTTGCCCTGTCATTGCTGTAATTGTGATTGGCGGTTATCTCATTCGGAGATGATAGACAGCTAAGTGTTTGGCACTGAGGGGGAGGTTCGTTTAGACCCTTCCCTTTGTGCATTAAAATGGTCAGTTTAGTGTTGTTAATAAAGTGACTATTAGTCAATAACATTTAGCTGCACATCAATATACAGTAGTAAGCAGATTAGCAAATGTTTGAAGATAAAGCTGAAGCGTGTAGCTTTGTGCTTCATCTGTAAGGTTAGTACTTTCTAGCAGTACCAGAGTACATAGGTAAGTGTGACTAAGAGGGTGGCATGATGGATATTAATTCAGTTAGTACATCTAATGTAGTGGGGTTGAAGACTGAGCTTAAACTAGCTCCTCCACAATCTCTTCAGCAAGAGTCAAGTGGTTCAATAAAGCCTTTGCTTGGCCAATCAAACAGCGTGAACATGGTAGAAGATGGCGAGTCTACAAAAGATACTAAAACGAATGTTGAGCAGTTAGATAAGGTTGCGAGTGACCTGACGGATATGGTAACTATGATGCGTAAGGGATTAGCATTTAAAGTTGATGCGAGTTCTGATAGGCCCGTTGTCAGTGTTATGGATATAGACTCTGGCGAAGTGCTGCGACAAATTCCTAGTGAAGAGGCGCTTGCCTTGGCTGAAAAATTGTCTGAAGTGACTGGTGCATTAATAAAAACAGAGGTTTAAGTTGTAGTTTTTAATATGCATTCATGAGAGGCTCAGTCCAGAGTGGTAAGCCATTCATATTAACTGAAGTCTTGGCGTGAATTTTGCTGTATTAATACTATTAACTATACGTATTGGTAAGTTTTTAGACGCAGATCAGAGGTGGATATGGGATTAACATCATTAGGTGTAGGTACTGGCATGGACATCGGCGGCATTGTAACCGCTCTAGTTAATGCAGAAAAAGCGCCTAAAGAAGCCAAATTCAATGCTCAAGAAGGTAAGATAAACACTCAGATCTCTGCTCTGGGGGCATTGAAAAGTGCAATGTCTGATTTCTTAGAGAAGATAAAACCTCTATCTGATGCTAAAACTTTTACAGGTTTTAAGAGTGCGCTTTCTAATAAAGATTTTATGACCGCAACAGTTGACCCGACTGCAGTGGCTGGCAATTATAAAGTCATTGTTGAACAGTTGGCTGAAAGCCATAAATTAGGTTCTACAGCAGTTACAGATGTTACGGCTCCAATAGGAAGTGGTTCATTAAGTCTGACAGTGGGAAGTGAGAGCTTTAATGTTGCTGTTGGCGCAGATGACTCTCTGCAAGACATTATGAAAAATATCAATGCTTCTAAAGATAATGTTGGAGTAACTGCGACTATTATTAAGGGCGATAATGGTGCTCAGTTGGTTCTTACATCTAACAAGACTGGTGCGGCTAATGTAGTGCAAGCATCTGCCACGGATGACGCTGGAACAGCACTTTCAGATGTTTTTGCTATGACAGAATTACAACCTGCAAAAGATGCAATTTTGTATGTTGATGGTTTAAAAGTGACTTCTGATTCAAACGAAGTAAAAAATGCGATTACAGGTATCAACTTAACATTGACGGATGCTAACAAAGATAAAACAACGACACTCAAAATTGAACCTAATCGTGAATCTTCTAAAACAGCTATAAAAGATTTTGTTAATTCATACAATGAGTTAATGAAAACTATGTCTGGCATGTCAGGCTATGATCCCAAAACTAAGAAAGCGGGTATATTGCAGGGTGATTCTGTTATTCGTGGTGTCCAAAACCAGATGAGGGGCGTGTTGTCATCAACGAGTGGTGATAGTGGCTCTATGATGTTAGCTAATCTGGGCATTAAAACTACTCAGACGGGTAGTCTTGAGATTGATGATAAAAAGCTTGATGAAGTGCTAAGTAAAGATATTAATGCCGTATCGGACTTTTTTTCTGCAGAAAAAACTGGGTTTGGTACACGAATGAAAGATGTTACTGACTCCTATGTAAAAACTGGGGGAATTTTAGATAGTCGAGATGAAAGCTTAGATACTCAACTTTCTCGTATTACCGATAGCCGTGAGAGTCTTGCCTTAAAAATGAAGGCCTATGAAGCTAGGTTATTAAAGCAGTACAATGCTATGGATTTGATTGTCGGCCAGATGAACGCTCAAGGTAGTATGCTAACTCAGCGACTCGACTCTCTTCCTGGGCTTGTGAGCAAACGATAATATTTTATCAGCCAAATTGTCCCTACAGTAAGATAGATTTACACGATGTTTGCCAGTTTTTGGATTTTATAAGTTTTTTATCTAAAGTGGCAGAGTAAGAGATTTTATATATGCATCATAGTCAAATAAATACACAGAATGTTGTTAGCACATTAGATTCTCTTAATGAGCAAATGAATGAAATCATTAGACAAGTGACTACATTATCAATAGATAATGAAAATATTGATTTTTTGGTATTAAAATTGCAAGAATTTGTTGGCCAGCGTCAATTATTACTTGAGGCTTTGGTTGCAGATGAGCAATTTGTTGACAGAGATTATTTGCAGTTACAGTTTTCATTAACTCAAGCATGTACAGAGAAAGCCAATGTTTTCTTACTGGACAGGCAAGCTCTATTGCATGCTGGTAGTAATAGTCAACGTCATATCAATGTATACAAGTCGATAGATGCAAATAGGTAGGTACTAATATGAGAGGTTCATTACAGTCATATCGTAAGGTTTCTTTAGAAAGTGAAATAGCAGTGGCATCCCCTCACCGCATTATTCAAATGATGTTTGCTGGTTTGCTTGAGCGTTTGGCTCAGAGTCGATATGCAATAGAGCAGCGTGATTTTGCAAAAAAAGGGCTTCTTATTGGTAAATCGCTAGGGATTATCGCGGGGCTGAATAGCTGCCTAAATATGGAAGCTGAAGGCAGTGTTGCTTACAATCTCAGTAATTTATATGATTTTATGTTGCGCCGTATTTCAGAGGCGAATTTGAATAATGATGTTCAAGCGATTGATGATGTAAGTGACTTAGTTCGTACTCTAAAAGAGAGTTGGGATGCAATTCCTGCAGATAAACATAATATTTCTGCGCATTCTGAAGCGGGTTAATATCTTATTTCGTTATTAAAAATAGACGCACTGGTTGCGTCTTTTTTTTGGCTTAAAGTCAAAGTATTGACGTTTTAGACTAGAATCATGATGTAAATGAACTAAAATCAATTCAGTTTGGCATAAACCTCATCTGAGGCTTGCTTCTCGTCTGCTGATAATACAATATTCATCACAAGTAGTGATGGTGGCACAGATTGTTACATTGAATTTGTTAAGCTTTTACAGCAACTAATCATAAATAATTAATGCGAATTAATACATATTAGAGCTTTACGGCCTACTGAATGATGCAAACAGATCAACGAATTTTACTTATCGGCCCTCCATCAGAGCGATTAAATCGCCTGTGTTGCATTTTGGATTTTTTAGGTGAGCAATTTGTACAAATTGACACCGAAAAATTAAGTGCTAGCCTCCAAGATACCCGTTTTCGAGCTTTAGTTATCCTAACTGATGTTATGGATGCTGAGGGGCTTAAAAACATCGCAGGTCAACATCCATGGCAACCTATGCTGTTGCTTGGCAATGTTGACGATCTGCAAGTATCTAATATTCTTGGACATATAGAAGAACCTTTAACGTATCCTCAGCTCACTGAATTATTACACTTTTGCCAAGTATTCGGTCAAGTTAAACGGCCTCAAGTCCCTACTAGTGCGAATCAAACAAAGTTATTCCGAAGCTTAGTGGGACGCAGTGATGGTATTGCGAATGTGAGGCACTTGATAAATCAAGTAGCAACATCTGAGGCAACCGTGCTTGTTCTGGGTCAATCGGGTACAGGTAAAGAAGTGGTCGCCCGTAATATCCATTATTTGTCTGAGCGCCGTGACGGTCCATTTATCCCTGTTAACTGTGGTGCTATACCGCCTGAGTTATTAGAGAGTGAGCTATTTGGTCACGAGAAAGGGTCATTTACTGGGGCAATCTGTTCTCGTAAAGGCCGTTTTGAATTAGCTGAAGGTGGTACACTATTTCTCGATGAAATAGGAGACATGCCACTACAAATGCAAGTGAAATTACTCCGTGTGCTGCAAGAGCGGGTATTTGAGCGCGTTGGTGGTACTAAGACTATTAATGCTGATGTACGCGTAGTTGCTGCGACACATAGAGATTTAGAAACTATGATCAGCGTTAATGAGTTCCGTGAGGATCTTTATTACCGTCTAAACGTATTCCCGATTGAAATGCCCGCGTTGTGTGATCGCAAGGACGATGTGCCTTTGCTATTACAAGAGTTAGTTAGCCGAGTCTATAACGAAGGCCGTGGTAAGGTGCGTTTTACGCAGCGTGCGATAGAGTCGCTGAAAGAACATGCTTGGTCGGGCAACGTGCGCGAGCTGTCTAATTTAGTCGAACGCCTCACCATTTTATATCCGGGTGGATTGGTCGATGTTAACGATTTACCTGTCAAATATCGCCATATCGATGTGCCCGAATATTGTGTAGAGATGAGTGAAGAGCAACAGGAACGTGATGCTTTAGCTTCTATCTTTAGCGATGAAGAGCCGGTTGAAATCCCTGAAACGCGTTTCCCTAGTGAGCTGCCGCCTGAAGGTGTGAACCTTAAGGATTTGTTAGCAGAACTAGAAATAGACATGATACGTCAGGCGCTAGAGCTACAAGATAATGTCGTAGCTCGCGCTGCTGAAATGCTTGGAATACGCCGTACAACGCTTGTAGAAAAAATGCGTAAGTACGGAATGACCAAAGATTAGTTTTCTATTTTATTGTTATATAAGTTGTTTTAACCTCTAAAGTTCAATTTCCAATTTGGCATAGATACTGCAGTCACCCCGTCATAAGCAATTTTTTGACGGAGTGACTATGTCAGCCAACCCACTAGCGCAAATTGAGTCATTCAAGCACACTAGCAAACAATGGAACCAACTGCGTGAGGCCGCGAATATGTCCAATCGAATGGAGCATATTTTACAGGCTATGCCATCCGGCGTGGTGATTATCAATGGCGACGGTGTAGTCACGGATGCCAATCCGGTAGCAGTTGAATTACTTGATCGCTCCTTATGTGGCGTTCGCTGGATTGATGTGATCCACAGTGCCTTTGCGCCGCAGGACGATGATGGCCACGAAGTGTCACTGCGTAATGGCCGCCGCGTTAAATTAGCGATTACGCCATTGACGCCAGAGCCTGGTCAATTAATTGTGCTAACTGATCTGACTGAAACTCGGTTATTACAGAAAAATATCTCCCATTTACAACGTTTATCTGCACTGGGCAAGATGGTAGCAACTTTGGCTCATCAGGTGCGCACGCCTTTATCAGCCGCTTTGTTATATGCTTCAAATCTTGCTAGTCCTAAGTTATCCGATGCCGCTAAAGCGAAATTCCAGCAAAAACTTGTTGATAGACTCAATGAACTCGAGCGGCAGGTTAACGACATGCTATTGATGGCGAAAGGCCGTCAGGATGAACTTGGAGATCTAATCTCATTGGCTGAGGTTATCGACAATGTTTTGGCAAATTGTGAGCCAATAGCGGCAAAGCAAGGCTGTGACTTGTTATTTGATGATGCGTCAAGCAGCTCGATGTTAGCTAATTCCAATGCATTAAGCTCGGCGATTAATAATTTAGTCATGAACAGCATAGAAGCCGGAGCAACTGAAATTCGTATCCAAGCGAAGGAAGAGGGCGAACGGTTATTATTGGACGTCATCGATAATGGTAAAGGCTTAGACGCCACTATGCAGCAGAAGGTATTTGAACCTTTCTTTACGACTAAGTCGCAGGGAACTGGGCTTGGGTTAGCCGTTGTGCAATCTGTGGTGCGCAATCATGGGGGGCAACTGCAACTCAGTTGTGTACCGAATAAAGGCTGTACTGTGTCTTTAGTATTCCCACGGGCTAAATCCGCGGTGATATTACCTTTGGAGATTACCCATGTCTGAAGCAAAGTTATTGCTCGTTGAGGATGATGCTTCATTACGTGAAGCCTTGTTGGATACCTTAATGCTGGCTCAGTATGAGTGTGTTGATGTCGCCTCCGGTGAAGACGCTATTTTAGCCTTGAAACAACATCAGTTTGATTTAGTTATTAGCGATGTGCAGATGCAAGGTATTGGTGGTTTAGGTTTATTGAACTACCTGCAGCAGCATCATCCTAAGTTGCCAGTGCTGTTGATGACGGCCTACGCGACTATTGGTAGCGCGGTGAACGCTATAAAATTAGGCGCTGTTGATTATTTAGCCAAACCTTTTGCACCAGAAGTGTTACTCAATCAAGTCTCACGCTATTTGCCATTAAAACAAAATGTGGATCAGCCCGTCGTCGCTGATGAAAAAAGTTTAGCCTTATTAGCACTTGCTCAACGGGTTGCCGCCTCCGATGCCTCTGTCATGATCTTAGGTCCTAGCGGTTCGGGTAAAGAGGTTTTGGCCCGTTATATTCATCAACACAGTAGCCGTGCTAATCAAGCCTTTGTGGCCATTAACTGTGCCGCTATTCCTGAGAACATGCTCGAAGCCACCCTTTTTGGTTATGAAAAGGGTGCATTTACGGGGGCTTATCAAGCGTGTCCGGGGAAATTTGAGCAGGCTCAAGGTGGCACTTTGCTGCTCGATGAAATCTCTGAGATGGATTTAGGCTTACAAGCTAAGTTGTTGCGGGTTTTGCAAGAGCGTGAAGTTGAGCGTTTAGGTGGCCGTAAAACAATTAAATTGGATGTGCGCGTGCTTGCCACATCCAATCGTGATTTAAAGGCAGTGGTCGCAGCTGGCGGATTTAGGGAAGATCTCTACTACCGAATTAACGTATTTCCTTTAGCTTGGCCTGCGTTAAGTCAACGTCCTGCAGATATTTTACCTCTTGCGCGTCATTTACTGGCTAAACATGCTAAGGCATTGAATGTTGCCGATGTGCCTGAGTTGGATGAGAATGCGCGTCGACGTTTATTGAGTCATCGCTGGCCAGGGAACGTACGTGAACTCGACAATGTGATCCAGCGTGCTCTGATATTAAGAGCCGGTCAATTGATCACTGCCAATGACATTATTATCGATGCGCAGGATGTGATTTTAAGCGGTGAAGATCTAGACCCATTTTCTTCTGAGCCAGACGGTTTAGGTGAAGAGCTCAAAGCTCAAGAACATGTGATTATTTTAGAGACCCTTAATCAATGCCAAGGAAGTCGTAAGTTAGTCGCCGAAAAGCTAGGAATTAGCGCACGAACCCTAAGATACAAGATGGCAAGGATGCGTGATATGGGGATCCAACTGCCAAATTAGCCTATAAATTCAAGTTATCATCACGCAGCCTCCACATTGAGTGTGAGGCTGTATTGATTAAAATACACAACCGTAAAAGTGGCTCATTTCATCCAAAATCCTTAGATATTGACATCTTCTTATCCCGTCAATTTATTATCAATCACGACCATCTGAAAACTTGGCCGTTATTTTGCATTATCCCGTTATCGGTATTTTGATCGTCAAGAATTCGACGACTGGGAGCTCAGCATGCAAATAGGCGCAAATTCATTCCTGCAGGAAATGCAGAAACTCCAAGGCGAAATAACGCCGTCGTTTGGCGTTCAGCCAAATATCATGCAGCAAGTGAATAACACCAGTGGTGCAGACTTCGGTCAGTTGTTATCGCAAGCTGTAGGCAATGTCAGCGGCTTACAGTCTGCATCGTCAAACCTCGCGACACGTTTAGAGATGGGTGATACTACCGTTTCTTTATCGGACACTGTTATTGCCCGTGAGAAAGCGAGTGTCGCTTTCGAGGCGACGGTGCAAGTGCGTAATAAGCTTGTCGAAGCCTACAAAGAAATAATGAGCATGCCTGTCTAGGCCAGTGAATAACCCAATTTGCAGGTACGAATCGTGAGTACAGAAATGATTGTCGGATCCAATTCCGGTTTAGCTGACCAAGGTGTCCAGCAAGAACATAAGTCAGGCATGATGGGAAATCTTGGCGGTGTCGATATGATGCGCCAAGTGACTATGATTTTAGCCTTAGCGATTTGTTTAGCCTTGGCGGTATTTGTCATGCTGTGGGCGCAGGAGCCAGAGTATCGTCCATTGGGTAAAATGGAAACTCAGGAAATGGTTCAAGTGCTAGATGTGCTTGATAAAAATAAAGTTAAGTACCAAATCGACGTGGACGTTATTAAAGTTCCTGAAGATAAATATCAAGAAGTCAAAATGATGTTGAGCCGTGCAGGTATCGACAGTCCTGCAGCCAACCAAGATTTTTTGAATAAAGACAGTGGTTTTGGTGTCAGCCAACGTATGGAACAAGCTCGTCTTAAGCATAGCCAAGAAGAAAACCTCGCCCGTGCGATAGAGCAACTACAAAGTGTCAGTCGTGCCAAAGTCATTCTTGCGTTACCTAAAGAAAACGTCTTCGCCCGCAATGCCTCTAAACCGAGTGCAACAGTGGTGATCAATACCCGTCGCGGTGGCTTAGGCCAAGGTGAAGTCGATGCTATCGTCGATATTGTTGCTTCTGCAGTACAAGGTTTAGAACCATCAAGGGTGACGGTAACTGATTCTAACGGCCGTTTATTGAACTCAGGCAGCCAAGATGGCGCGTCCGCGACGGCTCGCCGTGAACTTGAATTAGTGCAGCAAAAAGAAGCTGAATATCGCACTAAGATTGAATCGATTCTGGTGCCAATTCTAGGTCCTGATAATTTTACCTCTCAAGTCGACGTCAGTATGGATTTTACTGCTGTTGAGCAAACATCAAAGCGTTTTAACCCTGATTTACCAGCACTGCGCAGTGAAATGACAGTTGAAAATAACACCACTGGTGGCTCTTCTGGTGGGATCCCTGGCGCGTTATCCAATCAACCGCCAATGGAGTCAAATATTCCAGAAGATGCGACTAAAGCGACCGAGTCTGTCACCGCAGGTGGTAATTCGCACCGTGAAGCGACCCGTAACTTTGAATTAGATACCACCATTAGCCATACCCGCCAGCAAGTTGGCGCAGTGCGCCGCATTAGTGTGTCAGTGGCGGTGGACTTTAAACCTGGTACCGCTGGAGAAAATGGTCAAGTAGCTCGTGTTGCCCGTACCGAACAAGAACTGACCAATATCCGTCGTTTGCTTGAAGGCGCGGTTGGTTTTAGTTCACAACGGGGGGATGTGCTGGAAGTGGTAACCGTTCCCTTTATGGATCAATTGGTTGAAGATTTACCTGCACCTGAGCTTTGGGAGCAACCTTGGTTTTGGCGTGCGATTAAGCTTGGGATTGGTGCGCTAGTGATTTTGGTGCTGATTTTAGCTGTGGTACGTCCTATGCTGAAACGCTTAATCTATCCTGACAGTGTGAATATGCCTGAGGATGGCAGATTAGGTAATGAATTAGCAGAAATTGAGGACCAATATGCGGCTGATACGCTAGGGATGCTCAATACTCAAGAGGCGGAATACAGTTATGCTGACGATGGCTCAATTCATATCCCTAATCTTCACAAAGATGATGATATGATTAAAGCTATCCGTGCGCTCGTGGCGAATGAGCCTGAGCTCTCTACTCAAGTCGTGAAAAACTGGTTACAAGACAATGGCTGAGAATAAAACGAAAGAAGTGGCTCCTGCGGCCGCACCTGCCTTTAATATCAAAGATATTAGTGGCGTTGAAAAGACCGCTATTTTACTCCTCAGTTTGAGTGAGGCTGATGCTGCATCCATTTTAAAACACTTAGAGCCGAAGCAAGTGCAAAAAGTGGGTATGGCCATGGCGGCAATGGATGAGTTTGGTCAGGAAAAAGTTATCGGAGTACATAAGCTGTTTCTTGATGATATTCAAAAGTATTCTTCAATTGGTTTCAACAGTGAAGAGTTCGTCCGTAAAGCCTTAACCGCTGCGCTGGGTGAAGATAAAGCGGGTAATCTGATTGAACAGATTATCATGGGCAGCGGTGCTAAGGGGTTGGATTCGTTGAAATGGATGGATGCACGCCAAGTGGCGACCATTATTCAGAATGAACATCCTCAGATCCAAACGATTGTGTTGTCCTATTTAGAACCCGATCAAGCGGCGGAAATTTTTGGTCAATTCCCTGAGAATACCCGCTTAGACTTGATGATGCGTATTGCAAATCTTGAAGAAGTACAGCCTGCCGCACTGCAAGAGTTGAACGACATCATGGAGAAACAGTTCGCCGGTCAAGGTGGCGCCCAGGCCGCGAAAATGGGTGGCTTAAAAGCGGCTGCCAACATAATGAACTACTTAGACACGGGTATCGAAAGCCAGTTGATGGAAACCATGCGCGAGTCTGATGAAGAAATGGCGCAGCAAATCCAAGATTTGATGTTTGTATTTGAAAACTTAATCGATGTCGATGACCGCGGTATTCAAGCCCTGTTGCGTGAAGTGCAGCAAGATGTACTGATGAAGGCGCTCAAAGGCACAGATGATCAGCTGAAAGAAAAAATCTTGGGTAACATGTCAAAACGTGCCGCTGAATTGTTGCGTGATGATCTTGAAGCCATGGGCCCAATCCGCATCAGTGAAGTGGAAGTCGCCCAAAAAGAAATCCTGTCTATTGCTCGTCGCTTAAGTGACAGCGGCGAAATCATGTTAGGCGGCGGTGGTGGCGATGAGTTCCTCTAATCCGAGCGACAATAAATTGTTGAATAAGGTCTTGAGCGAAGGATATGTCGAATTTAGTCACTGGGCGCTGCCAGATGTGACTGAAGCCGATGATGATTCTATCTCAAATCTGTTCGGCCATTCTAATCATCAAGCCGCTAAGTCGACTACTGTGGAAAGTGTTTCTCCACCGACTATGGCTGAGATTGAAGACATTCGTGCCCAAGCCGAAGAAGAAGGCTTTAGCGAAGGTAAGCAGCAAGGGTATGAGCAAGGGCTAGAAAAAGGGCGTTTAGAAGGGTTAGAGCAGGGCCATACTGAAGGGCTCGCCCAAGGGCATGAGCAAGGATTAGAAACCGGTTTAGCCCAAGCAAAAATATTGCTCTCGCGTTTTGAAACCTTATTAGCCCAATTTGAAAAACCATTGCAATTGCTCGATGGCGATATTGAACTCTCGCTATTGAACCTGAGTATGACATTAGCGAAATCTGTCATTGGCCACGAATTAAAAACTCATCCTGAACAAGTGCTTTCGGCATTGCGCTTAGGTATAGAATCACTGCCGATAAAAGAACAAACAGTCACAATCCGCTTGCATCCTGACGATGTTATTTTAGTCGAACAACTTTATTCCAGCGCTCAATTGACCCGCAGTAAGTGGGAACTTGAAGTTGACCCTTCCTTAAGCCCAGGTGACTGTATTCTCAGTAGTCATCGTTCTTTAGTCGATTTGACCCTCGCATCGCGTATCGATGCTGTGTTTGAGTCCTTACGGAACCAACATGCTCACTTAAGTGACAAGCAGCGTCAATTGCAAGAGGCTATAGAGGTTGAAGATACCGCTAAACACGTTGCGGCTTCTGAGGCTGTGGGATCTGAGCTTGATGATCAGGTTGTCGATACGGTTTCTCAACATGCTGAGGATATACAATCTGCCTCAAACACAGGTGAGCAATTAGAGGCAAAATCAGATGCAAAATCGTCAACACCAATTGCTGAATAGGCTGAATCACCATCAGGATAAAGTGCCGCCATTTCGAGCTGTGGCCAGTGGTCAACTCGTGCGTGTTGTTGGCTTAACCTTAGAGGCGAGCGGTTGCCGTGCGCCTGTGGGCAGCTTATGTTCGATCGAAACCATGGTGGGCGAGTTAATTGCAGAAGTCGTCGGCTTTGATGGCGAACTATTATATTTAATGCCCATTGAAGAATTACGTGGTGTATTGCCCGGTGCGCGGGTTGTGCCTTTGGGGGAACAAACTGGACTCAATGTTGGTTTATCCCTGCTAGGACGCGTACTTGATGGTAACGGCGTGCCTTTAGATGGTTTAGGCGCGTTGCAGACCGATCAACAAGCGCCAAGACATAGCGCTGCCATTAATCCCTTATCTCGCCGTGCCATTACTGAACCGCTGGACGTTGGCGTTCGCGCTATCAACGCTATGCTGACTGTGGGCAAAGGCCAACGTATGGGCTTGTTTGCCGGTTCTGGTGTGGGTAAGAGTGTGCTCTTAGGTATGATGACTCGCGGTACTACCGCCGACATTATTGTGGTTGGGCTAGTGGGTGAGCGTGGCCGGGAAGTGAAAGAGTTTATTGAGGAAATTCTTGGTGAGAAGGGTCGAGCGCGTTCAGTCGTTGTTGCTGCGCCTGCGGATACATCGCCTCTGATGCGCCTTCGCGCCTGTGAAACCTCGACTCGTATTGCCGAATACTTCCGCGATTTAGGCTATAACGTTTTATTGCTTATGGACAGTTTAACGCGCTACGCCCAAGCGCAGCGGGAAATTGCTTTGGCTGTGGGTGAACCGCCTGCGACTAAAGGTTATCCGCCTTCTGTGTTTGCAAAATTGCCACGTTTAGTTGAGCGTGCTGGAAACGGTGGCCCTGGGCAAGGTTCAATTACGGCATTTTATACTGTGTTGACGGAAGGAGACGATCAACAGGATCCCATTGCCGATGCTTCGCGGGCGATCCTCGATGGTCACATTGTCTTGTCACGTTCGCTTGCGGATTCGGGGCACTATCCTGCAATTGATATTGAAGCTTCTATTAGCCGAGTCGCGCCTATGGTGATTTCCAATGAACATTTGGAGGCGATGCGCCGCGTGAAACAAACCTATTCTTTGTATCAGCAAAATCGAGATTTGATTTCTATTGGGGCCTATGCCCAAGGAAGCGATCCTCGCATTGATAATGCGATACGACTGCAGCCAGCAATGAATGCTTTTTTGCGACAAACCATGCGTGATGCATTTAGCTTTGCCGATAGCCAAGTCATGCTTGGGCAACTTGCTGCACAGTGCAAATAATGGCGTCATCGAATTAATCGAGGTCTAGTATGGCTAACGCCGATCCCTTGTTGTTAGTGTTAAAGCTTGCCAATGATGCCGAAGAACAAGCGGCTTTATTGTTAAAATCGGCGCAGTTAGAGTGTCAAAAACGGTTGAATCAACTCAGTGCTCTGAATAACTATCGCTTAGAATACATGAAGCAAATGCAATCCCAGCAAGGTCAAGCCATCAGTGCTAGTCACTATCACCAGTTTCACCGTTTTATTCGTCAGATCGATGACGCAATTATCCAGCAAAATCGCGTCGTTGCCGACGGTGAAAAGCAAAAAGAATATCGACAACAACATTGGTTGGAAAAGCAAAAAAAACGTAAGGCAGTAGAATTACTCTTAACCAGTAAAGAGAAGAAGCGTCAAGTGGTTGAACAAAAAAGGGAGCAAAAAATGACCGATGAATTTGCTTCCCAGCAATTTTATCGCCGTCATCAACGTTAGTGAAATGATAGGCATATTTACTGCTCGCTAGCCGGATAGACTCTTTAGTTTTTTTTGTATTGATGGCATAAGCATCAATTTGACACCTCCCAGAGTTAATTCTTTTCGATATGCTGTCGTAAAACCTGATGTGTTGGCATCTTATTTGCTTTGATTTAGTCCATTACCCTGCAACCGCAGTGTTTAATTGACGTTTCTACCTAGCCATTTTCTTTTTTTGCTGGGTAATGTTTGGGAGCACTTATGCAACAAATGACCAATATCCTGTTAAGTAAAACAGGCAACTCTGCGGCCAATTCCGCTAAGACATCTTCCCAAGAGTCTAATAATGAAGACTTTTCATCTACACTTGCGTCAGTCACCGCTAGCTCATTTTCTATTTCTGCGTCTAAAAAAACCATTGCTAACACTGATGATACTGTGCAGGTTACCTCTGCTGATAAAGTAAAAGATGACGATATATCAACTGATGACGCCGACGTAAATCTCATTTTTGCCCAAATTAGCATGGCAAATGATATGAAGAAAACGGCATCAGATGGAGATAGTTTGCCGCTAGCATTTTTAAATGCTGAAGAAGATATAACTGGTGAAGAAAATATTGATACTTCATCAGCTTTATTAACCGGCTCAGCATTGGCATCTACTGTTTCTGCTGAGATTGAACTGGCATCAGATATAGATGCCGATGAAGCGGGTTTTTCTGCTGAATTACAAAAGTTAGTTTCTACTAGCCCAGATATGGCAGCAATTTCAATCGCAGATGACGTGAAACCATCTTCTTTGACTGATAAGTCACTCGTACATATTCTTCCCATAGACCCAAATATACTTGAAGCGTCAGCGGATAGTGATGCTGTGATTGATCCAAATTTGACCGATGACGCTTCAGAATTACCTTTAGAAGACACTGAGCTTGTCTCTGCCACTGAAGTCGGGGTGAGTATAGATGAGTCTTTAGTTGAGAATGAGGTCACACTTAATGCTGTGATTAATCAAGCGGGCTTAGCGAACAGTGCAACGATAAAGTCGGTAACCAACACTGCGGCAAAAGCAACGACTAGTAGCTCTACAGTGAATAGTCTCAATACGGCTAATATCGCGATCTCGGGAAATACTTTCGACCTGAATACCTTAGGCTCTTCAACTTCATCTGAACCATTAGATACAACATCTGTAACAGAAAGTGATCTTGATGGGAGTCCCAATTCCGATTTGGCTGCTAACCTATTACTGAAAGATGCTAAATTAACGGTTGCGATGGATATTCCCAGAGACGAAAGTTTTATGGATGATAGTAATACTTTCTCAGAACTTAAGTCGACATCATCCATACAGACACTCTCGATGTCACAATTAAATCGCCAAGAAACCATGCAAGTTCAGTTGTCATTGCGTCAAGGAGTAGAACAGCAAAACCAAATGCAGGAGATGATCCAACGATTTTCACCTGTGATGAAGCAGCAATTGATTACTATGGTGAGTCAAGGCATCCAACATGCGGAAATCCGGCTCGATCCACCTGAACTTGGACATATGTTGGTAAAGATCCAAGTGCATGGCGACCAAACCCAAGTACAGTTTCATGTTACTCAGCCGCAAACGCGCGATCTGGTTGAACAAGCTATGCCAAGATTACGTGAGTTATTGCAAGAGCAAGGGATGCAGTTGGCTGACAGCCATGTTTCTCAAGGCGATCAAGGTGAGCGTCGTGAAGGTAGTTTCGGTGATGGCGGCAGTTCAAATGCGGCTGATATGGATGAAATCTCGGCAGAAGAGTTACATTTAGGTTTAAATCAAGCGATTAGTGTAACTTCAGGTATAGATTATTACGCTTAAGCAGGTAACCTATAGCAATGACTGACATAATTACGTTTCAAATAAAACTGTAATGAGTTTCCGCCTAAATTAAAGAGAATAGTGATGGCTAAGGAAGAATCGTTAGAACTTGAAAGTACTGAAGAGCCTAAGAGTAAGAAGAAACTATTTATTTTTGCTGGTGTAGGCGTTTTAGTCGCGCTGTTAATCGGTGGCGGCGTCTGGTTCTTTATGGGAAGCAGTACCGAAGAGGTTCCCGCCGTAGCAGCAGATAGTGCTGTTCAGGCTGAAGTCCCAGCATCAGGAGAAGTGGCTACCGCATCATACGTACCTATGCCGCGTCCTTTCTTATTCAACTTACCTGGGCCTGATAGGGCTCGTTTAGTTGAGATTAAAGTGCAGCTGATGGTGCGTGGTACCGATGATGATGTGCTAACACAAAAACATATTCCGCTGATTGAAGATGCGCTTTTAACGACCTTTAGTGGTGCAGATGTGCAAAAGCTCAGCACGCAAGCGGGGAAAGATGAGTTACGGCAGTTAGCACTTTTGAGTGTGCAAAATACTCTACAGTCAGTAACTGGGCGTAAGGTTGTCGAGAAAGTACTATTTACCGGTTTTGTAATGCAATAATCCTTTAACTTCAGCACCAAAAGAGGCGAAGGCAATATAGTGAGTGATTTATTAAGCCAAGACGAAATTGATGCGCTATTGCACGGGGTTGATGACGTTGATGATGACGAAATTGACGCTGTTGGAGAAGATGCCCGTTCCTACGATTTCTCTTCCCAAGATCGAATAGTTCGTGGGCGTATGCCGACGCTGGAAATCGTGAATGAGCGTTTTGCGCGCCATTTGCGCATCAGCATGTTTAATATGATGCGCCGAGCGGCCGAAGTGTCGATCAACGGTGTACAGATGCTCAAGTTTGGTGAGTACGTACATACGCTTTTTGTTCCAACTAGCTTGAATATGGTGCGTTTTAGCCCACTCAAAGGCACAGCATTGATCACCATGGAAGCGCGACTGGTATTTATCCTAGTGGATAACTTCTTTGGTGGCGATGGGCGTTTCCATGCCAAGATTGAAGGGCGAGAATTTACGCCGACAGAAAGACGAATCGTGCAGTTACTGCTTAAGATTATATTTGAAGATTATAAAGATGCTTGGGCGCCCGTAATGGATGTTGAGTTTGATTATTTGGACTCTGAAGTCAATCCCGCCATGGCGAACATTGTTAGTCCTACCGAAGTTGTGGTGATTAATTCATTCCATATTGAAGTCGATGGAGGCGGTGGTGATTTTCACATCACTATGCCTTACTCCATGATTGAACCTATCCGAGAGTTACTCGATGCGGGTGTGCAAAGTGACAAGCAAGATACTGATATGCGTTGGTCACAGGCATTACACGATGAAATCATGGATGTGAAGGTCGGGTTCGATGCCAATATTGTTGAACATGAATTAACGCTCAAAGAGGTCATGAATTTTAAAGCGGGCGATATTATTCCGATTGAGTTACCCGAGTTTATCATGATGAAAATCGAGGATTTACCGACATATCGTTGTAAAATGGGCCGTTCTAGAGATAACCTAGCGCTTAAAATATGTGAGAAAATCCCTCGGCCAGAGACAGTTAAATCTGAGCTGCAATTGGTGACGCGTAAGGGTAAATCTCGTGATATATCAGAATTATAAGGTGAAGTAAGATGAGCACAGACGATACGGATGATTGGGCTGCAGCAATGGCAGAACAAGCGTTAGAAGAAGCCAACGCAATTGAACTCGATGAGCTGGTTGATGATTCAAGACCTATTTCTAAGGCTGAAGCGGCTAAGTTAGATACAATTTTAGATATTCCTGTCACCATTTCGATGGAAGTGGGCCGTAGCTATATTAGTATTCGAAACTTATTACAACTTAACCAAGGTTCTGTGGTTGAGTTAGATAGAGTCGCAGGTGAACCGTTAGATGTGATGGTCAATGGCACGCTTATCGCTCACGGTGAAGTGGTGGTGGTAAACGATAAATTCGGTATTCGCTTAACGGATGTGATCAGTCAAACTGAGCGAATTAAAAAGCTTAAATAATACGAGATGTAAAAGTCGTTGGAACTTTAAATGAGCACATCGGTAATACAGAGTTTAGTGGTAGCGGTTCAAGCGAGCGCCGATAGCCTCGGTGGGGAAGGCGCAGCGAATATTGCTTCAATAGCGCCTGCTGCTACAAAAATGGCAGAACCTTCTCAAGTTGCGACCTTAGCAAGTATGTTAGGTGGCTTGATTCTGGTTTTATTATTAATTTTCGCGTTAGCTTATTTACTGAGAAGGTTTAATTTAGTCCCCACGACCAATGGCGTACTAAAGACCATTGCTGTGACTTCCCTCGGTCAAAAAGAGCGTTTAGTCTTGGTTCAGGTGGGCGAACAGCAATATTTGCTTGGGGTTAGCTCGCAGCAGGTGAGTTTGATTGATAAGTTAGCTGAACCTATCCATCTAGAAGCTGATTCGTTTGCGAGTCGATTACGCCAGGCGAAATTAAAACAATGACAACACGTATCCTCGCGTTAGTTGGGTTAGTTATGCTGCTATTGATGCCGTCAGCATGGGCCGCAGATGGCGTCTTACCTGCTGTAACAGTAACAACGGCGCCAGACGGCTCAACGGAATATTCGGTCACAATGCAGATTTTACTGCTGATGACATCGCTGAGTTTTTTACCTGCGATGCTCATCATGTTGACCTCTTTCACGCGGATTATCATTGTCCTGTCGATATTACGCCAAGCCATTGGATTACAACAGACTCCATCTAATCAAGTCTTAATTGGCATGAGTTTGTTCATGACTTTTTTTATCATGGCACCGGTATTCGACCGGATTTATGATGAAGGGGTGAAGCCTTATATCGATGAGCAATTAACCTTGCAGCAAGCGTTTGATAAAGGGAAAGAGCCGCTGAGAGGCTTTATGTTGGGCCAAGTAAGAACGACGGATTTAAAGACCTTTATTGAGATTTCTGGCTATAAGGATATTAAGTCTCCCGAAGAAGCACCCATGAGTGTGTTAGTGCCCGCTTTCATTACCAGTGAGTTAAAAACCGCATTTCAGATCGGCTTTATGCTATTTGTGCCTTTTTTAGTACTCGATTTAGTGGTGGCGAGTATCTTGATGGCTATGGGTATGATGATGTTATCTCCCATGATAGTGTCGCTGCCGTTTAAGATCATGTTGTTTGTGCTCGTAGATGGTTGGAGCTTAGTCCTCGGGACATTAGCGAATAGTTTCGGATAGCCAAGGGAGAGTAAACACATGAGTCCTGAGGCGCTAATTGATATTTTTCGTGAAGCTCTCTCTGTTATCGTTATGATGGTGTCTGCTATTGTGTTGCCAGGGCTGGGGATAGGGTTAATCGTTGCTGTGTTTCAAGCGGCGACTTCGATTAACGAGCAGACCTTAAGTTTTCTTCCGCGTTTAATCATAACGCTGCTCGCACTAATGTTTATGGGGCACTGGTTAGTTGAAACCCTGATGGACTTTTTCATCGAGATGGTGAATCGCATTCCTCAAGTGATAGGCTAACGCGATGGAGCTGCTGCTTGATACCTTAATGCAAACCATTGCCGCTTATCTTTGGCCATTGTTCCGCGTTGCTAGCATGTTGATGGTTATGGTGGTCTTTGGTGCGGCAACGACACCAACTCGAGTGCGTTTATTATTGGCGATGGCGATTACCTTTGCGATAGCACCCGTTCTTCCTCCAACTCAAAATGTGGATTTATTTTCGTTAAGCGCAGTATTTATCACGGCGCAGCAAATCATTATTGGCGTTGCCATGGGGTTTGTGACTCAAATGGTAATGCAAGTCTTTGTGCTCACTGGACAGATCATTGGTATGCAGACCAGTTTAGGCTTTGCCTCTATGGTTGACCCCGGTTCTGGCCAACAAACACCCGTTATTGGTAACTTTTTCCTTTTATTGGCGACATTGATTTTCTTAGCAGTGGACGGCCATCTTTTGATGATCCGTATGCTAGTGGCAAGCTTTGAAACTTTGCCAATTTCTAATCAAGGCTTAACACTGACAAGTTATCGATCACTGGCTGATTGGGGGTCGTATATGTTTGGTGCGGCACTCACTATGTCGATATCTGCGATTATCGCCTTGTTATTAGTTAACTTGTCTTTCGGAGTCATGACCCGCGCCGCGCCGCAATTGAATATTTTCTCTATTGGTTTTCCGATCACTATGATTGGTGGACTGTTTATTCTGTGGTTAACCCTAACACCGGTAATGGCACACTTCGATGAAGTATGGTCGACGGCTCAAGTGCTGCTTTGCGATATGTTAGCGCTCCAATGTAACGCTGATGGCTTGATATGATGGGATTAGGAGAGGCCCATGGCTGAAGAATCAAGTGGCGAACGTACAGAGGAACCCACGGGGAGGCGTCTAGAACAGGCGCGGGAAAAAGGACAGATTGCACGTTCGAAAGAACTCGGGACTGCAGCGGTATTGATTTCGGCGGCATGTGGGTTTTATATGCTAGGCCCAAGTTTGGCCATTAGCCTAACTCGGGTGTTTGAAATTGTATTTACCATGGATAGGGCGCAAATTTTTGATACGAATGAAATGTTCAACGTGTGGGGCGTTGTTGCGAGTGAAATAGCCTGGCCCATGGCTAAAATTATGTTGCTGATTGTAGTTGTTGCGTTTATCGGTAACGTCTCTCTTGGTGGGATCAATTTTTCAACCCAAGCTATGATGCCAAAAGCCAGTAAAATGAGTCCCCTTGCTGGTTTTAAACGCATGTTTGGCGTGCAGGCTCTGGTTGAACTCACCAAAGGCATTGCTAAATTTTCGGTAGTAGCGTTTTCTGCTTATTTTTTATTAAGCTTCTATTTCAATGACATCATGTTGCTGTCTAGCGACCATCTTCCTGGTAATGTTTACCATGCATTAGATTTGTTGGTTTGGATGTTTATCCTGTTATGTTCCTCGATTTTGTTTATTGTCGTCATAGATGTGCCATTTCAACTTTGGAATCACAACAAACAACTTAAGATGACCAAACAAGAAGTAAAAGATGAGTATAAAGATACTGAAGGGAAGCCTGAAGTCAAAGGGCGAGTACGGCAGATGCAACGCGAGTTGGCTCAACGTCGAATGATGGCCGAAGTACCCAATGCCGATGTAATAGTTGTTAACCCAGAGCATTTTGCGGTAGCAATTAAATATGACGTGCAGCGTTCAGTCGCGCCTTTCGTTGTTGCCAAAGGTGTCGATGATGTCGCATTTAAAATTCGTGAGATTGCAAGGGCCCATAATGTGACAATCGTCTCTGCCCCGCCATTAGCAAGAGCTATATACCATACGACTAAGCTAGATCAACAAATCCCTGAAGGGTTGTTTACCGCCGTGGCACAGATTTTGGCTTATGTATTTCAGTTGCGCCAGTACCAAAAAGGTCGAGGACGCAAGCCTATCCCAATCCCGCTTAATCAACCCATTCCCGATGAGTTAAAATATTAAGACCTAAGCTAAAAATTCTTTGAAGTCGTGATATTATTGCAGACCAATACGCTATTGGCGTATTTTTTGCTTTCATGCTGTCATACGTCAAAGTTTAGGTAAATATGAATGGATGTTAGAGCGACTTTAGGTCAAGTAAAACAAATGCGCTTGAGTACGTTTAAAGGTATAGGCACTCCTATACTCGTACTCGCAGCATTGGCCATGATAGTTTTACCTATCCCTCCATTTCTATTAGACATACTCTTTTCATTCAACATAGCCTTAGCGCTCATCGTATTATTAGTCGCAATTTATACTGATAGACCGTTGGATTTTGCTGCTTTCCCAAGTGTCCTGCTAGTGGCGACGTTATTACGTCTTGCGCTGAACGTTGCCTCTACTCGTGTGGTTTTACTTGAGGGTCATAATGGCGGTGATGCCGCGGGTAAGGTGATTGAGGCCTTCGGTTCTGTGGTTATCGGTGGTAACTATGCCGTTGGTTTAGTGGTATTTATCATTTTGATTATCATCAACTTTGCAGTGGTGACTAAAGGTGCTGGTCGTATCGCTGAAGTTAGCGCCCGCTTTACCTTAGATGCTATGCCTGGTAAGCAAATGGCAATCGATGCCGATTTAAATGCCGGAACCTTAAACCAAGATCAAGCAAGATTACGCCGTGCTGAAGTGACCCGTGAAGCCGATTTCTATGGTGCGATGGACGGTGCGTCCAAATTCGTTAAAGGGGATGCGATTGCCGGTATCATGATCTTAGTGATCAACATCGTAGGTGGCTTCATCATAGGAATTGTGCAGCATGGTTTAAGTTTCTCTGAAGCAGTTGAAATTTATACCTTACTGACTATCGGTGATGGTTTAGTGGCGCAGATCCCAGGTTTATTATTGTCAATCGCCGCAGCCTTGATGGTGACTCGTCAAAACGAGTCGGGTGATATGGGCCAAATGATGATGAGTCAGATGTTTGACAGTCATAAGTCATTGGGTATCGCCGCCGGAGTCCTGTTTGTCATGGGTATTGTTCCTGGTATGCCACACATGGCGTTTTTAAGCTTTGCCTTTATGACTGCTGGTGCAGCTTATTTTGTTTATAAACGAAATGAAAACAAACGTCTTAAAGCGCTAGAACAAGTGAAATCGGGTCCAATAGAAAGACAAGATAAAGAGCCTAAAGAGCTAGGTTGGGACGATGTACATCATGTTGATACTATTGGTCTTGAGGTCGGATATCGTTTGATCCCTCTGGTTGACAAGGGCCAAGGTGGCGAGTTACTAAGCCGCATTAAAGGCGTGCGTAAAAAGTTGTCTCAGGAATTAGGCTTCTTAGTGCCCGCGGTGCATATTCGCGATAACTTAGATTTATCGCCTAATGCGTATCGCATTTCATTAATGGGCGTCGTCGTCGGAGAGGCAGATATTCGTCATGATTGCGAATTGGCGATCAACCCTGGTCAAGTCTATGGCAAACTCGATGGTATCGAAACGCGCGACCCCGCCTTTGGTCTGGAAGCTGTATGGATCGCTCCTGAGTTACGTGAGCACGCACAAACATTAGGTTATACCGTCGTCGATGCCGCGACGGTTGTTGCAACTCATATTAGTCAATTACTCACAAATAATGCTGCTAAGTTGTTAGGCTACGAAGAAGTGCAACAACTGATGGATATGCTTGCAAAACACTCACCTAAGCTGGTTGATGGGTTTATTCCAGATATCATGCCACTAGGACATGTCGTAAAAGTGATGCAGAACCTATTAAATGAAGGGGTTTCAGTTAGAGACTTGCGTACTATAGTGCAAACTTTGTTAGAATATGGCACTAAGAGTAATGACACTGAAGTCTTGACTGCCGCTGTACGTATCGCTTTGAAACGTATGATAGTTCAGGAAATCTCAGGCCCAGAGCTCGAAATCCCCGTCATTACTTTGGCGCCAGAGTTGGAACAGATGTTGCATCAGTCAATGCAAGCAACCGGTGGTGATGGTCCTAATATTGAACCCGGTCTTGCAGAACGCATGCAGCAGTCCCTTGCCGATGCGGCTCAGAAGCAAGAAATGGTCGGACAACCCGCCATATTGTTGACGTCAGGTATGTTACGCGCGACGCTGTCACGCTTTGTTAAACATACTATTCCTAATCTCAGAGTCATTTCATATCAAGAAATACCTGATGAGAAGCAAATACGTATCGTATCTGCAGTCGGCCAGTAGAGGACGCATAAGTGAAGATTAAACGATTTTTTGCCAAAGACATGCGCGCCGCACTGGCCCAAGTGAAAGAAACACTCGGCTCAGATGCCGTCATTATGTCAAATAAAAAAGTGAACGGTGGCATCGAAATTGTCGCTGCCGTTGACTATGACGAACCTAAAGCGAAAACTGCAGCCACTGCGCCAGCACCGACCTTTATGGACGTGAGCGACGATCTCGTGTCCCTAGGTGCTAAGCAGCCAGTCCGTGTAGAAACTCGCGCTAAGCCAGCCGCACCAGCAGACTCATTACAAGCCTTACTTGAGAAGCAGCAAAGCCGTTTGAATCAACAAATGTCACATCAGCAAGTTGATGCTGAGTTACCTGCATGGGCTAAGGGCTTACAAGCCCCTACTGCTGTGAAACCAGAACGTCGTGAAGTGCCTTCCTCGTTTGATAAAAAGCCACAAACATCACAGAAACAAAGTGCTGATATTGAAGCTATGCGTGATGAATTAGCATCACTGCGTAATTTACTGACACATCAAGTATCCTCCTTGATGACGGAACATAAAAAACGCATCGATCCCGTCGGTGCTATGCTCGAAGCCAAATTGCTTGAGGCTGAATTCTCCCCTGCGGTTGCGAATAAATTAGCCGCGCTGAGTCAGCATTATACGCCAGCTGAATTAGTCAGAGCATTACCACAAAGTCTTGCGAATATGCTTGATAATCAGGGCGATGACATTGTTAAGCAGGGCGGAGTGGTTGCATTAGTTGGTCCTACTGGGGTTGGTAAAACAACGTCATTAGCTAAACTTGCTGCCCGTTTTGCGGCACATCATGGTGCTGAACATGTTGCTTTAATTACCACAGATCATTATCGCATCGGAGCCTATGAGCAATTAGCAACTTATGGCAAAATAATGGGCTGCCCAGTAAAGCAAGCTCATGATCTAAATGAATTAGAGCAAATTCTCTATCAGTTTAGGAATCGCAAGCTAGTATTGATAGATACGGCTGGCATGGGACAGCGAGATATGCGCCTTTACCAGCAACTTGATAATTTAACTGCAAATAGCAGGATACCTATCCGCAGTTATCTGGTACTGTCTGCGACAGGGCAGCGCCGTGTGCTGCAAGATGCAGTCAATCATTTTAAACGCATTCCCCTATCTGGTGTCGTTCTCACAAAACTCGATGAATCTGTGTCGTTAGCAGGGGCATTAAGTGTGTTGATCCAAAACGGATTACCATTAAGTTATATTACTGATGGACAAAGAGTTCCTGAAGATATGAAAGTTGCGGATACCCTAGATTTAGCCCAGCAGGCACTCGCAGCGTTAGATAGTACAGAACAACAATCATTACAAGACACAGCGTGGTCAGATAATATGGCCTGTGCATTTGAGTAGATTTATGACCCTGGATCAAGCAAGTGGTTTACGTATGATGAATCAACCCTATAACGAAAAAGTGAAAGTAATCGCGGTCACAGGTGGCAAAGGAGGCGTGGGTAAAACCAGCGTTTCTATTAATACTGCTGTGGCATTAGCCGAAAAAGGCAAGCGTGTCTTGGTACTTGACGCTGACCTTGGCTTAGCAAACGTCGACGTCATGCTGGGTATTCGTGCCGAGCGTAACCTCTCTCATGTTCTCTCTGGTGATGCAGAGCTTGACGATATTATCGTGCGTGGTCCTAAGGGGATAGGCATAGTACCTGCCACCTCAGGAACACAGGGGATGGTGGAATTAAGCCCTGCGCAACATGCTGGATTAATCCGTGCATTTAGTGAGATGCGGACTCAGTTTGATATTCTAGTCGTAGATACTGCGGCTGGGATCTCAGATATGGTGCTCAGTTTCTCACGTGCTTCGCAGGATGTGCTAGTCGTTGTTTGTGATGAACCCACTTCGATTACCGATGCCTACGCCCTGATTAAAATTCTCAGCCGTGAGCATGGCGTGTTCCGTTTTAAAATAGTTGCCAATATGGTGCGTAGTTTACGCGAAGGTATGGAATTATTTGCTAAACTCAGTAAAGTGACCGACAGATTTTTAGATGTTGCACTTGAATTAGTCGCCACGATTCCATTTGACGAAAACTTACGTAAATCAGTTCGTAAACAAAAATTGGTGGTTGAAGCTTATCCTAAATCACCAGCGGCGATTGCGTATCAAGGATTGGCAAATAAAATTTTGAGCTGGCCTGTGCCGCAGCAACCTGGTGGGCATTTGGAGTTTTTCGTTGAGCGTTTAGTACAACGACCAGATTTTCAAGAGGAAAAAACGAGTGAATAAAGCCGCTGCGTATACTTGTTTAGACAATAAATCGTCGATCGTTGAACAGTATGCTCCGTTGGTTAAAAGAATTGCGCATCATTTACTCGCCAGACTACCTGCATCTGTGCAGTTAGATGATTTACTCCAAGCTGGGATGATGGGGTTACTAGAAGCATCATCCAAGTTTGATGGTGGCAAGGGTGCGAAATTTGAAACCTTCGCCGGCATACGCATACGTGGAGCCATGTTAGATGAAATTCGTCGTGGCGACTGGGTCCCTCGTTCCGTTCATCGTAACAATCGTAAGGTTGCACATGCTATTGATGAGTTAGAGCAAGAACTGGGCCGTGATGCACGCGACACAGAAATTGCAGAAAAACTTGATATGACGCTCGATGAGTACCATCATATTCTTAACGATGTTTCTGTCGGAAAAATCATAGGGATAGAAGATTTAGGCGTATCTCAGGATATACTTACAGTGAGTGATCGGTCCGATGATGATTCATTTGAAGCATTAGCTGAGAACCAATTTCATTCTGCTCTGGTTGAGGCAATTAAATTATTGCCTGAAAGAGATGCATTAGTGTTATCCCTGTACTACGATGAAGCATTGAATTTAAAAGAGATTGGCGCCATTCTTGAAGTCAGTGAATCGCGGGTTAGCCAGATATTAAGTCAGGCAATGTTGCGATTGAAAGCTAAACTCAAGCACTGGACATAAGTATAATTATTAATCGAGCACAGAATGTCAGCTCACCGGAGGAAACCTTGGACAAGAATATGAAGATTCTCATTGTTGACGATTTTTCGACAATGAGGCGTATCATCAAGAACTTGTTGCGAGACTTGGGGTTTAATAACACCCAAGAAGCAGACGATGGCTCAACAGCCCTGCCGATGTTGCAAAAGGGGGATTTTGATTTTGTTGTTACAGATTGGAATATGCCTGGTATGCAAGGAATCGATCTGTTAAAAGCAATTCGCGCTGATGATTCGCTAAAGCATTTACCCGTATTAATGGTAACTGCTGAAGCAAAACGTGAACAGATTATTGCTGCCGCTCAAGCGGGAGTGAATGGTTATGTGGTTAAGCCTTTTACCGCTGCAACGCTGAAAGAGAAGTTAGATAAAATATTCGAACGACTCGCTTGAGCAAGGATGAGCTATGAAGTCACAAACATCAGGGCTCATCACGCTCGAGCAAGCTCAGCATTTAGTTGAATTATTAAGTGCAGGTGAGCAAAGTCAGGCAGATGATTTATTTCGGGAGCTTGCTGCTCCACTGCAACGAGAATTATTCGAAGAAGTAGGTAAATTAACTCGGCAACTTCATAGTGCGCTGATGGATTTTCAAGTTGATAATCGTCTTGCTGAATTAGCCAATACAGAGATCCCCGATGCCAAGCAACGTTTAAATTACGTTATTGACATGACCGAACAAGCTGCAAATAAAACCATGGATGCGGTTGAAGAATGTTTACCTTTGGCTAATGCCGTGACCGTAAATATTCAAAATGTCATGCCATCTTGGGACAGATTAATGCGACGCGAGATAGCGCTGACTGAATTTAAGGGTCTTTGTCACGATGTACAAGACCTTATGTCTCGTAGTGCAAATGACTCGACTCGATTACGTGAATTGCTTAATCAAATTTTGATGGCGCAAGATTTTCAAGACTTAACAGGACAAATAATACGTCGTGTTATTGATCTAGTAATGGAAGTAGAAAGTAATCTGGTTTCTATGCTGACGGTATTTGGTGAGCAACCTATGATTGAAAGTCAGATTGCTCAGAAAAATAATATTGAAGCAGAAGGCCCGATAATGAATGCCGAGCTTCGTCAAGATGTGGTAACGGGTCAAGACGAAGTGGATGATCTTCTATCGAGTCTGGGTTTCTAACTGGGAGTCAATTTGATGGCCTTTGATGTAGATGAAGAGATACTCCAGGACTTTTTAATCGAAGCCGGTGAAATTTTAGAGCTTCTGCAAGAGCAACTCGTTGCGCTTGAAAATAATCCTGATGATACTAACTTGCTGAACGCCATTTTCCGAGGTTTTCATACCGTTAAAGGTGGTGCTGGCTTTCTTAGCTTAACTCCCATGGTTGATGTTTGTCATGAGGCTGAGAATACCTTCGATTTATTGCGGACAGGCAAGCGTAGCGTTAACGCAGAGTTGATGGATATTATTTTGCAGGCTGTTGATGCAATTAATACCATGTTTGCGCAAACCCAGCAGGGCGAACAACAAGACCCCGCCGATTCAGGTTTGTTAGCGAGACTTAAAATGCTCAGTTCAGGTGCACCTTTGCCATCTGAAGTCGCTTCTGCCAAGGTTGCAGAGCCAGAACCTGTTGTAGAAGTCATTATTGATACTCCTACCCTTCAAGAAATCCCTGCTGACATAAGTGATAACTCATCTTCCATTGAAAATACGTCTTCAAGTATCGATGATATCAATGATGCTGAATTTGAAGCTTTATTGGATGCGCTTCATGGTTCAGGAAAGGGACCTGCGGTCGCTGCTACCACATTTGTATCTGAGCCAGTTGCTGCAAAGCCTGCTGCACCAATTAAAACGCCTTCAACATCAGGTGATGATATCACTGATGATGAGTTCGAGGCGTTACTGGATGAACTTCATGGCTCAGGTAAATTTAAAGCTGAGGCTGAAGTGCCTGTTAAGCCTAAGGTTGTGGCAACACCTGCACCTCAACCGATTGTAGATGCTGATGAAATTACCGATGATGAGTTTGAGCGATTACTCGATGAACTCCATGGGAAAGGCGGAGCACCTGCGAAAGCTGAAGTAAAAGCGCCTACGCCCCCTGTTTCGACTGTAGCACCTACTGCTGCACCACATGCTCCTGCGCCAGTAAAAGCCGCAGTACTAGCTCCTGCCCCAGTCGTTGCTGCAAAACCTAAGGTGGAAATTGCGGTTGTCGATAAAGCACCTGCTAAGGCTAGCTCTGCGAATGTGCCTCAGGGTGAAACAACGGTACGTGTAGATACTGCACGACTCGACCAGATCATGAATATGGTGGGTGAGTTAGTGTTAGTGCGTAATCGATTGGTGAGCTTAGGCATCAGTCGTGATGATGAGGAGATGTCGAAAGCTCTCGCGAACTTAGATCTCGTTACTGCCGATTTGCAAGGCGCTGTGATGAAAACCCGTATGCAACCGATCAAGAAAGTGTTTGGTCGTTTCCCTCGGGTGGTACGTGATCTTGCTCGTACACTAAACAAAGAAATTGATTTGATCATGGTCGGTGAAGAAACTGACTTAGATAAAAACCTCGTTGAAGCGCTTGCCGATCCACTCGTCCACTTAGTGCGTAACTCTGTGGACCATGGTATCGAGATGCCAAACGAGCGTGAAGCTAGTGGTAAGCCAAGAACGGGAACGATTACCTTATCTGCAAGTCAGGAAGGCGACCATATACTGCTGAAAATCGAAGACGATGGCGCAGGCATGGATCCTGAAAAACTCAAAAAAATCGCCATAAATCGTGGTGTGCTCGATGAAGATTCTGCTTCGCGGATGACAGATAGCGAAGCCTATAATTTGATTTTTGCACCAGGTTTTTCAACTAAAGTTGAGATTTCAGATATTTCAGGCCGTGGTGTTGGGATGGACGTGGTAAAAACTCGTATCACTCAGCTGAATGGCACTGTACATATTGATTCCATGAAAGGTAAGGGAACGATACTTGAGATTAAAGTACCGCTAACACTGGCGATTATGCCAACCTTAATGGTCGATGTCGCTAAACAAGTGTTCGCATTACCTCTATCTAGCGTGAATGAGATTTTCCATCTCGATCTCACAAAAACCAATATTGTTGATGGGCAACTGACTGTCATAGTGCGTAATAAGGCCGTACCTTTGTTCTATTTGGAACACTGGCTACATAGAAACAAAACGACCTTTAAACATGGCGATAAAAAGCATGGTCATGTGGTTATCGTGCAATTAGGCATGATGCAAATTGGTTTTGTAGTGGATGCCTTAATAGGACAAGAAGAGGTTGTTATTAAACCTCTTGGCGCTATGTTACATGGCACTCCTGGGATGGCTGGTGCGACAATTACATCGGATGGTGGTATTGCACTGATCTTAGATGTTCCTGGATTGCTAAAGCATTATGCGAAAAGTAAGAATTAGTTTCCAAGCTAAGGAATGGAATGGCCATTAAAGTATTAGTCGTTGATGACTCAAGTTTTTTCAGACGACGTGTTAGTGAAATAGTCAATCAAGATCCTGAACTGGAAGTTATCGCGACGGCCTCAAATGGGGCCGAAGCGGTGAAGTTGGCTGCTGAGCTTAATCCCCAAGTTATCACTATGGATATTGAGATGCCTGTCATGGATGGTATTACTGCTGTTCGTGAAATCATGGCTAAGTGTCCGACTCCGATCTTGATGTTTTCTTCTTTAACCCATGATGGCGCTAAAGCAACGTTAGACGCTTTAGATGCTGGTGCATTAGATTTTCTGCCTAAACGTTTTGAAGATATTGCGACCAACAAAGATGATGCCATTTTATTGTTGCAACAAAGAGTTAAGGCATTGGGACGACGCAGAATGTTTCGTCCGATTGCACGTCCTGTGGTCGCGCCAACACCTAGCGCGCGTCCAACAGGTAGCGTTTTAGGTACAACGAGCATATCGGCTCATACGCCTGTCGCAGCTCCTGTTAGAACCTCAACGGCAACGACGATTCGTGCAAGTGGTAAGCAGTATAAATTATTGCTGATCGGTACATCTACTGGTGGTCCGGTTGCGCTGCAAAAAATACTCACGCAGTTTCCGGCAAACTATCCGCATCCCATTCTATTAATCCAGCATATGCCTGCTGCCTTTACCCCTGCATTTGCGAGTCGTTTAAATGGCTTATGTAAGATTGAAGTGAAAGAGGCCGCTAATGGCGATCTTCTTAAACCGGGTTGTGCATATTTAGCGCCGGGTGGTATGCAAATGATGGTTGAACGTACTGGAGCAAGTGGCCGATTAAAAGTTATCGCAGGCAGTGCTGATATGAATTATAAGCCCTGTGTGGATATCACCTTTGCTTCTGCTTCTAAAGCCTTTAGTGGTGATGTGCTTGCTGTTGTATTAACGGGCATGGGGGCAGATGGCAGAGAAGGCGCGCGGATGTTGAAAGCTGTAGGCGCTACCATTTGGGCGCAAGATGAAGCCAGTTGTGTGGTTTATGGTATGCCACAAGCCGTTGCGAGTGCAGGGATTGCCACCCAGTCGATAGCCTTAGACAACATGGCCGAATGTATTTTAAAAGAGTCTGTTCGTGTCTAAAAACCAATATCCGATGAGTACAAATAGTGTGCTCATCATCTTGTTGATGGGCATAGCCATTTTGGTTCTTGGTGCCTTAAGCCTTGATTACAAACGTAAGAATAGTTTGCTGCAGGCGGATGTAAAACGTTTGGAATCGACTCAGGTGCTGTTAATGGTACCTGACGAACAGGCTGAGGCCATTGCAACTTGGTTAGCGTCTCATCCCGATCAGACTAAAGCAATGTTGCAATTAGCGGCTCCTGGTGAGCAGAAGGCTGTAGCGATTGGTCCTGAGCCGGTACAAAATAGCATTCCGCCTTTGCTGGGCAAACCAGATACTGAAATAGATACGGCGAAGGAAAAAACTAATCTGGAATCCTCTATTCCTAAACAGCTTCAAGCGCCAGAAAAAGAGGTTAAAGCTGTTTCTCAGACAATTGCCCCCCAAAATGCAGAGATGCTGCCCGTGGTGATATCTGAGAATGCCGATGGTGTCAAAGTGATTAGTTTGCCCAATGGCGGCATTCGAGTCACGACCAGAAAAGAGCAGTAATTTTTAGAATTTGTGAACTCACAATTTTCTAGTTCATTAGCATATTAACCAGTATAGGTAGGGGTCACTTCTTGAAAGTCTGGACCATAGCGAATCAAAAAGGTGGCGTAGGTAAAACCACGACGGTAGCGAGTTTAGCGGGAACATTAGCTAAGCGTGGCAAGCGTGTTCTTATGATAGATACCGATCCACATGCTTCGTTAGGTTATTACTTAGGCATTGATTCTGAAGAGGTTCCAGGCTCGTTGTTTGATGTTTTTCTTGCCCATAAAAACCTTTCTAAGGAACTCGTTTTATCCCATGTTGTGCCAACCTTAGTCGATGGTTTGGATTTATTGCCTGCAACTATGGCATTGGCTACCTTAGACAGAGCCTTAGGTCATCAAGAAGGAATGGGATTAGTACTACGTAATTTATTAGCACTGGTTGCTGATGATTATGATGTTGCTATCGTTGATTGCCCACCCGTACTCGGGGTATTAATGGTCAATGCGCTTGCGGCAAGTCAGCATATCATTATTCCTGTGCAGACGGAGTTTCTTGCCATTAAAGGGCTAGAGCGGATGATTAAAACGATGGAGTTAATGGGGCGATCTAAGAAGACGCGCTACAGTTACACTGTTGTGCCAACCATGTACGATAAACGCACCAAAGCATCACCTGCGGCTTTGCAAGTTCTTGGTGCCGAATACAGTGATACTTTGTGGAAAGACGTTATTCCAGTAGATACTAAGTTTAGAGATGCCAGTTTGGCACATTTACCAGCATCGCATTATGCGAGTGGTTGCCGCGGCGTTAAAGCCTATGAAAGATTATTAGATTTCTTATTAGTTGGGGAGTTTGGCCATGTCAAAATCGGTTGATGAAACTGTTTTTGATTTTTTCGCATTATTGCTGCAGGAAGACGACAGTCCAAACCAGATTGTTTCCCCTCAAAGCATTTTAAAAGCAGACTCAAATCAAAATGTTGCCGTTAATCAAACGGAGGCAGCATTGCTCGATGCGGCAATTTTGGCTGAAAATGGTCGCACTGCCGCACCGCAGAATGTAGAGAAGACCATAACGCCTATTGCGCAGTTGCAGCCAAAAGCGGCGCCAAGACAGCATGAGTTTGTTGCTCCGGTAAGCCAGGTTGTAGCTCAAGTGAATAAGCAAGCGTTAGAGAAATTACTCGCGCCAGTACTAAAGACTGCAAGGTTAGAACCGATACCACCTTCAGTAGAGATAGCGCCACCTATTGATGTTCAACCTGTTGTGGTGGAAGTACCAAAAGCTCAGCCTGTTGTTAATGAAACCGTTGCTGATGAAATCGTTGAGCCAGTGGTTGTGCCAGAAACACAAGTCGGCATTACGCCTCCTAGTGTGACAAAAGATTTGCAAGAAGTGCTCGATGATGAGTTTCAGGTACTATTCTTTAAAGTAGCAGGGCTGACATTGGCTGTGCCTTTGGTGAGTTTAGGCGGAATAGTAAAAGTTGAGCGGATAAACCACATCTTTGGTCGACCCGCATGGTTTCTTGGTGTACAGACGCATAGGGAGGAGCAATTGAACATTGTTGATACTTGTGCGTGGGTTATGCCAGAAAAATACACAGATAAACTGGCGCAATCAGTAAATTATCAATATCTTGTATTATTAGAAGGCAGTAACTGGGGATTGACTTGTGAGTCCTTGGTCAATGCGGTAAAAATTAATAAATCGCAAGTCAACTGGCGTAGTCAAGCGGGTAAACGCCCTTGGTTAGCGGGTGTAGTGAAAGAACAGATGTGTGGCATTTTGCACGTACAAGCCTTAGTTGAAATGCTTAATGCGGGTTTAGGTTGTCAGGACTCAATTGGTTGAGGTAAACATGAAAGATACAAGAAATGTAGCAGCAGTCGCTGCAAGTAAAGATGATGCAGTATTACAATGGGTTACCTTTAAGTTGGACCATGAAACTTACGGTATAAACGTAATGCAAGTGCAGGAAGTACTGCGTTATACTGAAATTGCTCCCGTACCAGGTGCCCCCTATTATGTACTAGGGATCATTAACTTACGTGGTAATGTCGTTACTGTAATTGATACCCGCTCACGTTTTGGATTGCAGTCTGCTGATGTTGATGATTCAACCCGAATCGTTATCATCGAAGCTGAAAAGCAGGTCATTGGTATCTTAGTTGATAGTGTTGCAGAAGTGGTTTATTTGCGCCGCTCTGAAATTGACAATGCGCCTAATGTTGGAACGGAAGAGAGTGCTAAGTTTATTCAAGGCGTGAGCAATCGCGACAATGAATTACTTATCTTAGTTGATCTCGACAAATTATTGTCCGATGAAGAATGGGCCGAGTTGACTCAGATCTAATCAATGAGTGTGATAAGGCTGAATGATTAGAATTCATTCAGCCATTTTGTTTATTTGCGAATAAATCGATGATGTTGAGTATTTACGATTTATGGGTAGACGAAGTCTTTTTATCATAGCTTGAACAATGGCCAATTATATTGGTGACGTTAAGTGAGCACTTTGGAATAGATAACTCAATTGTAAGCCAGCTCTTAATATATGGCTTTGAGTGAGTATAAGGATTTTTGATGGGCGATGAATTTTTGATCGCAGCGTTAGTCTATGTCATCGCATGCTTAGGGTTAGTACTCTTTTTACAAAAGCAATTGAGTAAATTAAGAAGCAAAGTTGAGGCATTAACTGTGTTAGTTAAAGAGGGCGATCGGCAGCGAGAGTCTTTTAAACGCGAATTGCAAGAATTACGCAGTGGCACAATCGGTGTAGGCCGTCGTGTTATTGAATTAGAAAAACGCATACTGCAACAGTCTGAACGGATTGAAGAGACGACTCAACAGGATCCACAGGCAAAACTTTATACTCGAGCCATGAAGATGGTCGCGCTTGGTGCTGGCGTCGACGAATTGATTAAGGAATGCGAATTACCTAAAGCTGAAGCCGAGCTGTTGATCCGTCTGCATCGTAAGTAATCGTTAGCCTATTGAATACTAAAAGCTAATTTTTCTGAATTAGCTTTTTTATTTTATGCCTTCTCGACAATTTTTTTATGCATATTATTCCATTGCTCAGGAAATTTACCGTCGAGCATATACACAAATGCAATCAGTTCGGCGATAAGCAGGTAAAGCTCCTTGGGAATTTCCTCTCCTAACTCTAGCAATTGCAAAAAATGGCTCAGATGGGGATCTTGATGGATATAAACGCCGTTAGCCTTAGCTAAGGCAATAATTTCTTCTGCGATAAGCCCTTCACCAGTCGCGACTATTTTAGGAGCGTTACGGCCATCGTAGCTCAGTGCGACAGCTTGTTTCGGTTCACTCTCTTCACTCATATCGTTATTTCCAATGTTTTGTATAATGAACTCAATATTAGTGTTGGAACATTGTCACTCATTAAGCTTTTGTCTTTACGAGGAAATGATCACCAGGTAATAAGGTTGCTGGTACTTGCGCTATTTGAGTTGATAGTTCTCCAGGCGTAAAACCCAGTTGTGATAGTTTTTGGCTTAAGGGCGTTAAAAAGTTATTAACCTTATTAAGTAGTATCTGACTATTGCCTTTAAACTGGATATCTAATTGTTGATTGTGGTTTTGGGCTGAAATCAGCAGAGGTCCTTGTGCTAGATTAAACTTCAGTTGTAAACGCCATCCCATTTTTTTATCTGGGTCATCAGGATCGGCTTCTTGCTCAAATTTCCCTTCCAGTTGCTCCTGTCGTTGGTTAATGCCATAGGGAAGGGCAAAGAACCACACCAAATTGCCAGCGCTCTCATTACTTGCCTGTTGGTATAAATGCAGGTTAGAGGCTAATAGTCCCATGCTATCAAGGCCTCCTGCTTTGCTCAGTTGCCCAAGAAGTTTAGTGGAGAAGCCCACTTTAGCTTGTAACTGCTCAAGGTAGTCGGCAAGCTTTTTGCTAACGGAATTCGAATTGTTATTGGCTTTAAAGCCAAGTAGCAATTGAAAAAGTGAGGTAATTGCACTCCCATTCATGAGCATAGAGGCTTGATTTGATTGAGGTGTAGCAAGATTTAGACTCGCTAGGCCGAGAATATTGGCTTTGAGTTCATCGATATCATTCAATTGGCTCAGTGGTGGTAGCCCTAAATGCGGTAGGTGTTTCAATAACTCAGATGCTAAATTCGAGCTGCTATTAGAACGAGATAGCTCAATAGGAAGTGCCCCCGCTTTATTGAACGCTTTTTGTAAGACATCAGCCACTTTTACCGAAGTGTCAGTCTTAGCATCATTGCTTTGTTGTTCACTCTTTTGGCTACTGGATCCATAAATATTCTTAAGTTTATTTATGTCTGTAGGACTCACACTTAGGATTTCTTGTGACGTTTTTGAGCCTTGAGGTAACCCGTTTTTGCTATTTACGTTTTCACCCATTTGTGATGCCGGTGATTGACCCACAAGCCGATTTTCAAGGGCTGAGTTTTGGGTGCTGATCTGACCTAAGTCTTTAGTTGTTGGCGTTATGACTTGCGCGTTAGAGATATTCTGTGAGCCAGTAGCAGTAGGCGCTGATGGAACATCTACTTTACTTTGAAGCTGCATTATATCGACTTTAGCCGTGACCATTTGTTTTGTGGGCTCAGGTAGAAAGTTGATATTTTCGAGTTTTTTTAGAAAGGACGCAATGATCTGGGCTGGTTCAATTTTCGCGATCACAAGATCAGAAGATGGTTTATTTGTGGGAACCTGAGTTTCATTTACTGGCGTCCCTATTATGATTTCGAGTTTGCTCTGTATTGGGGTGAGTAATAAAATAGGGCGCCCTTGTTGAAAGGCTATTTTCGCGATGAATTCACCTTGATTCAGCTGGGGTCCAGGATCTTGTGCTACAACGGTACCATTAGCAAATTGAAGCTCCTTGTTAACTATAGTGACGTTGGGTAATGGATAGCCCTGTGTGCGAGCCGCGAGCGCTGAAAGCTGCGTTTGAGAGATGCCATTTTGTTGCGCCAGATTGATCACTGCCTCAGGGATTTTCAGTACGAGAGGTGCAGCTAACGCAAGCAGTTGGCTAGTGGAGTTTTGCACTATCGTAGTTGGAGTTGAGCTGTTTTGCGCATTGGGCGTGACTAAAAAGCTATTAGCAGTCAACAATATTTGCCGCTGTTGAGCATTAACTAGCTTTAAATTATATTCTGTACCGTTTAGAATAATACTATCTCCTTCAGGTGATGTTTGCACCTGAGCTGGAATAGGGCGTGGAGTAGCATTGAGGGCATCAGTGCTAGCCATCGCAGTGTGTAACTGCGAATTTTGACTGCTGACAAGTGGAATCGACTCCATTTAATAACCTTATATAGTTTATCCTGCGATACATTCGTTTAGTAAAATTAACAATTGACCAATTTTTTTTGCCAAGTATGCTTATGCGCCTTGTGACAAAGGAACTGTCATACTGGATAGTATGCCACTAAGACGAATTATCTTTATATCGTCATTTTTGTATTGTCACTTTAGCGAAAATTTGATGTCTAAACTGTACATTTATATTAAGAGAGCGATATGAAGTTAAAATGGATGGGATTATCTTTGGGGTTAATGCTGTTGCCTAAAGTGCAATCGGCTGAAGTATCCCTACCAGATACCATTCAGCAGGAAACACCTGCTAAGGTACAAATTACCTATGATGATCCCCGCGATCCGTTCGAAGGCTTTAACCGAGCTATGTGGGACTTCAACTATCTCTACCTAGATAGATATTTATATCGTCCTGTAGCCCATGGTTATAACGATTATATTCCGACGCCTGCTAAAACAGGTATCAATAACTTTGTGCAGAATTTAGAGGAACCTAGCAGCTTAGTAAACAACGTGCTGCAGGGTAAGTGGGGCTGGGCAGCTAATGCTGGTGGACGCTTTACAATCAATTCTACTGTCGGCTTATTAGGTGTCATTGATGTCGCTGACATGATGGGAATGAGCCGCAAGCAAGATGAGTTTAATGAGGTGCTAGGTTATTATGGGGTGCCTAATGGACCTTACTTCATGGCGCCATTTGCGGGTCCTTATGTTGTGCGAGAACTCGCGTCTGATTGGGTTGATGGTCTATACTTTCCATTGTCTGAGTTAACAATGTGGCAATCCATTGTTAAATGGGGACTTAAAAACCTTCATTCTAGAGCATCAGCAATCGATCAAGAGCGACTTGTTGATAATGCACTCGATCCCTATGCCTTTGTCAAAGATGCATATTTACAGCACATGGACTATAAAGTCTATGATGGTAATGTCCCTCAAAAGCAAGATGATGATGAGTTGCTCGATCAGTATATGCAGGAGCTTGAGTAACCCTATTGGCCGTACTTGACAGCATTTGTCTTTAGCCATCAAATGCTCGCCTTGTTAAATTTTGTTATTGGCATATTCACTTGAGTAATGGCTATGCGATGAACTTTATTCGGGAACCTTTATGGCGTTAAATGGTGTTGCGGTTCTTTTAGTTGAAGATGACCCCGTGTTTAGGCAGATTGTTGCAAGCTTTCTCGATAGCAGAGGTGCGCAAGTTACACAAGCCTGTGATGGTGAACAAGGATTGTCAGTTTTTAAATCGCAGCGCTTCGATATTGTTCTTGCAGACTTGAGTATGCCTAAGCTCGGTGGGCTCGATATGCTTAAGGAAATGACAAGGTTAGCACCTTTAGTGCCTTCTATCGTGATCTCGGGTAATAATGTCATGGCTGACGTCGTTGAAGCCTTACGCATTGGCGCAAGTGATTATCTCGTTAAGCCAGTATCTGATTTATTTATTATTGAACAAGCCATTAAACAAAGCCTTCATAGTTCCTACATTGATGATACTCAAGCCGCAGATTTTGACGCGCTATCCCACCAAGAATTAAGTGATAATCTAGCATTGCTTGAGCAAAGTGTTGCAGCGGCAAAACAAGTTCAGCAACAACTCTTTCCCGCTTCAAATATTAGTTATCCGGCAGCCAAGGTTGACTATAGCCTTTATAAAAATAGCGATATAAGCAGTTATTTCATTGATTCAACTATGGTAGGTAGTGATTACCTGATTATGTACATGGCCCATTTGTACCCAGAGGATAATCGAGCTGCGTTTGCCTGCGTTCTGCTGAGAAGTTTTGTTAATCAGAAGCTTAAAGATTTTAGGAATGGTCAGAGTCAAAGCATTATTGAACCCTTTAACATGATGAGCTATTTGAACGAGCGTTTAGTGAAATCTGGTCTCGATATTAAAGCCGATATGATTTATGTTGCCATTGAGCTAACTAAGTACCGTGCTGCTATTGCACATGCGGGTAAGGGGTTGCGTTGTTATCTGCGTAATGACGAGGGATTAAGCCCGTTAGCACTGTCTGAGAGTCTTCAGCTTGGCGTGTTAGACTGGGGTAAACCGAGCATTCAGTTCCGAAGTATTTTACCGCAAGAACAGTTGTGTATTGCGACAAGTGAGCCTGAGCATAAACAAGCTTTACTTGATAACAAGTTTAAGGGCTTAGTCTATGATGCAACGCTACCTGCTGGTGGTTTTCTACAGTTGAGCCTTTAGTTTTTTTGACGCTTTGGCGAAATTGAGTATACCGAATAGCTGACTTAACAAAAACGCCTTACTCTTGCGAGTAAGGCGTTTCGTTTTGACTGTTAAAACAGTTGAACAGGATAATTAACGTTTTATCGCTTCATGTTCAGCCGTCACTGCAATTTCACTTTCTAAGGCTTCGGCTTCAGTATGATGCTTGGTTTCTGCGCCATGCATCCAATCGACTAATTTGTCAGCCATAAAATACAGGATCACGCCAGACAGAGCAGCTGTAATCGCAATACCAGAGAAGATCGCCATTGCATTAGCCAGTTGCTCTTCTTTCTCTCCACCATGGCCGATGAATGAACCTACCACACCGCCAATCTTGTTAGCTGCTGCAACGAATAGGAACCAAGCTCCCATCATCAAAGAGGCAATACGCAGTGGTGCTAGCTTAGTCACCATAGATAAGCCTATGGGCGATAAGCAGAGCTCACCCATAGTGTGGAAGAAATAAGCGCCCACTAACCACCACATGCTCGACTTAACAGATGCATCGCCACCCATTTGCATTACTGCACCTATCATAAATAGGAAGCCGATAGCGAGTAAGACCAAGCCAAGTGCAAATTTCACCGGAGAGTTAGGTTCATTCTTGCCTAAACGGATCCAGATAGAAGCAATTACAGGGGCAAATAATACAATGAAGATAGCGTTTAACGATTGGAACCAAGTGGTAGGTACTTCAAAGGTGCCAACCATACGATCGGTAAACTCGTTAGTGAACAAGTTCATTAAACCGCCCGCTTGTTCAAAGCCCGCCCAGAAAATAATCGTGAATAAACCCATTACCATGATGACCTTAATACGATCACGTTCGACTTTGGTCAGTGGTTCCTTACGCACTTCGCCTTTCTCTTCCGCTTTTTGTTTTTCAAGCTTAGCGGCTGGCACTCTTCCTATATCGCCTAAGTATTTCTGCGCGAATAAAAATTGGATGATTAAAGAGAAAATCATCCCCACACCCGCACAGAAGAAGCCCGCTTGCCAGTTGTTAACAAACACTTCTTTACCATCGATAATAGAAGCATGGCCGAAGTTAGTGTAAGCCCAAGCGACGATAAAACCTGATAATGCTGCACCTAAGTTGATGCCCATGTAGAAAATCGTAAACGCGCCATCACGACGGTGATCGCCTTCTTCGTAGAGATCGCCCACCATAGTGGAAATGTTTGGCTTGAACAAACCGTTACCCAGAATGAGGGTACCTAGACCAATATAAAATACAGTAGTTTCTAGACCAGGGATCCAGCTATGCGGCGCAGCAAGCAAGAATTGACCTGCGGCCATTAACGCCCCACCAAAATAAATGGCTTTGCGTTGACCCAGTATGTTATCGGCTAACCAACCACCAATAAGTGGCGTCAAGTAAACCAAACCTGTGAATGTGCCGTAAAGTGACAAAGCTTCAGCTTGAGTCCATCCTAAGCCATGTCCACCATCACTTTGCACTCTATCAACGAGATAAAGCACCAAAATGGCACGCATTGCATAATAACTAAATCGTTCCCAAAGTTCTGTTGTAAACAGCAAGAACAATCCCTTGGGATGCCCAAGCATCGTTCCTTGTGGTTTTGCTACGCTCATGAAGTCTTCCACCTTAAGCTCGTGATTGCCTGTGGGCCCCTGAAACAGGATGATGTCACCACAGAAAAATGGTTGTTGCTCGTCCCAATATCGCCTGCAGGTTTAATCAACCATTAATTCCTGCTATAGCATTCATTAATTGTTGATTAACCGCTAGTTACGTATGGGTTATTGTTACGTTCTTATAATAAAAGTAATGTATTTAGCGGTAAAATGAGTATTTTCGCTAAAATCCCACCTTATATACCCCTTAAAAGCAACCAAAGTCAATTTTGGTAAGCTAAGTGGTGACATTATCAGCAGTATAGTGTTGTGATTTTAATTATGAATTAGTTAATGTGAGCGTCATTGTATGCATACCGAGCGAGAGACTGGAATAGTCGAAAAATTACTTCCACCGACTTGAGCATCTTTGCTATGATTGCGACCCGTGAATGGACATCACTTATTTATAGGGTAGTGAGATTAGCTTATGAAGGCATGGTACCTTTTGTATTGTAAACCTCGTAGTGAAGCGAGAGCACAACAGAACTTAGCACTTCAAAATTTAGAGACGTATTTGCCTATGGTCTCTGAAGAGAAATCTCAGCGCGGGCGCAAACAAGTCTGTCGTGTACCACTCTTTCCTAATTATTTATTCATCAATTTTGACCCAAGTCAGACAAGTGTCAGGCAGGTCCATTCTACTCGTGGTGTGAATCGAATCGTTAATTGTCAAGAGAAAATGACGCCCATTGACGACAGAATTATCCATGCCATTCGCATGAAAGAACTAACGCCTTCCCAAACAGTATTAGCCGAAGCATTAGAGCTGAAAATGGGGGAAAAAGTTCGTTTTACAGATGGCCCCTTTGTTGAGCTCGAAGGCATTTTTCAAGAAAAATGCCCAAACAAACGTTGCCATGTTCTTTTTAACATTATGGGGCAGATAAAGACGGTTACTGTGCCACAGCAAAGTGTGGAACGAATCTGTGTTTAAGTGCACAAGTACAAACCTGTTTGTAGGAGTAATGCTGAGTATTCTGTAAGATATTAGCCATTCTCGAAGTTAATAAAATATTTACCAAAGTGACAGGGTGTTTAATATTTACTTAAAAATCAATTGGTTGATTTTGTTTGAGGTTTGTTGTTACATTTTTAAAAATGTAACCTGTTAAGGTGTGACCTTAAAAACGACTGTTTGAACATTAAATGTTCTATCGGTAGTGAATCTTTGAAGTAAGATTCTGTAATCATAAAGTTAGAATATAAGCTCTTATCTTAAGTGTTTACATCCTATGGTTAAGGTATTTTACTAGCGAAACTGAATGAGTCTAGAGCTTAACTATTTCTTGTAACACTTTTTTATGTTAATGAAAAATATGAATTTTCGCATCGCGAAGGGCAATTTAGAAGCCGCAATCTATGGGCGGTAGCGTGTCTGAAAGGTGAGAAACCGCAGGTTAAGCTTTCGAATGATATGC
>NZ_BJBV01000020.1:0-108493 GCF_036245925.1 Shewanella sp. M-Br | reverse complement strand
TTAGCACTAAAAAACACTAATCCGCCATGGCTTGCGTTATTGAATGATTGAACGATTTTCATATATATCCCTTTTCCCTAATCTTGCTGCTTCTAGTTCTTGTTCTCGTCTTGCTGCTATAGCGATTTTAACCAACTCGTCTTTGATAATAATCATTATTTCATCGTGGGATAAGCCCGTTAGTGTATTCAGATTTGCGCGTCCACCTTGCTCTAATACCGTTAATAAACACGGTAGTCGTGAGGATTGGCCTTTAATATCTTGTCGGGATAGATAGCAAGCTGATACAAACTCTCTAATGCTGTTCTCTAAGTTAATGTTAACCATTTACTACCTCGAATAATTTAATCTGTTTTAATCGTCTGGCTTCGTTTTTTGCTTCGATTTCGATTCTAAGATTGGTATAAGCATTGATGACAAGTGTTTTCAATTCAGCTGATACGATAGCCATTTTACTAAAACCTTCTTCATTGTCGGGCTGATAGGATATCAATACACTGTCATCTTTAGAGGTAATGGATAAACCATTTTCGGTTAGTAAACAAAACGATAATTGTCTTTGTCTGGTAACACTCTCAACCGTATTGATACCGAGTTGTTTAGCGATTGATCGAATGAAATTAATTGATGATTGCATATGTTCCCTTATAGTACAGTCGCTAAATCAGCAGCATGTTGTTGTTCGATTTTGGTATACATCGATACCAACTTCTCTTTGTATTTATCGAACTCTGGTAAGTCAGCACAAAATTTATAAAATTTACCTAATAGGATTGGCTTAGTAGTAAAAAACTCTAGTGGTGGTGTTGATTTACCATTGAAGAAAACACCTAGTTTTTTGTGGGCATCTAATACCAGTTGATAGTCACAAGGTGCTGTGCGTTCACCGATTGGTCTAGCGATTTCCTTTGCTGCAAACTTTTCACGTTCGATCGATCCAGTCAGCCCTAATAAATCTTTATCTACGAGGTACTTGTCCATTTGAGATAAAACTTTTTTCTCGGTATAAAGTTGTAACTTTCTTGCTCTAATGCGATCGCCGTTTTCAATGTGATATTGTTTAAAATACTCACTGCGGTCTTTGGTAGTTGACATATAATTTCCTGTTTTTATTTTTTTATTATGTTGAGTAATAGTACGGCAATGGTTAAAACGATAAACGATAAGATACCCATATAAACTCCTTTAAATTGCGCTAGGCCTAGACCTTTTATGATATGGTCTAGGTCTAGCGCTTGTTTAATTAACAATCTAACGAGCTTTCGTCGCGCTCATGGATTTCTTCAATCAGCGTTTTGTTAATCGAAATCAGCGTTTTTAGTTGGTTAGATTGGATCAACATCAGGTTAATAAAGTCATCTTGACGTTTATGCATATCTGATAATTTATTTGCTTGCTCAGTGATTTGATACCGTTGATGAGATACTACTTTGTACAAGTTTTTGATCTCTTCTTTTGCAATACGAGCATCAAACATTAGCGATACGATTTGTTCTGATTCACCGCCCATAAACTCTAATGGGATATCAGCTTGTGATTGTTCTGCTGTACCGATAGCAGCTAGGTTAATTTCTTCAATCTTGTTTAATAATGACATTTTATTAATTCCTTGTTGTTTGTTTTGGTTGTGTGGGAGATTGTTCCTCCCACTCATACATGTATTTAGGTAGGTGTTAAATCCAGTTTATTAATTGGTTAAAACCAATTTAGTAAAAGGTCGATATAATCGTGTAGTACCAGTACCAACAATCCCACGCTAGGACAAGTCAGCATTATGTATCGGGTTAATTTACTCATATCGATTACCTGTATTTGGTCGTGCGCCACCCCTGTTTGACTTAATACTAAAATCTATAGCAGTCGGTTGTTTTAGAGTGGTTAAATCAATTGGCATTTCATGGTACTCAACTTTTGACCTAACTCTTAATGCTGTGCCGGTAGGTAAGGTCACTCTTATCATTTTAAAAACAAACCCATCTTGTTCTTTATCTAGAAAAAAGTAAGATTCGATTGCGTTAGTAATGATAGACCCACACAACACGGTTTTTGATTTGCTAATATTATATTTCCTAAATGATGTACTCAGTGTTTCAACTCGTTTTTTTAATGCTGCTGATGTATTGGGGCTTGCATCGGGATTGTTTATTTGCAACAGATGATGGTAAATTTGATTAAATTTCTGATTACGCAATACAACACTAATACCTCTGGACTCGGTGTTGGTGTTGTCGGTTAACCTGATTTGAGCACCAGCAATTACTTTAGCAATGTATTGGACTGTTTGGTTGCTTTCGGTTACTACATCATGCGGTTGGTCGTTGATATTTTCTGTAATAGTGGTTTCGTAATAATCGGATTGTTCAGATAGATATCTAAGTGTATCGATTACGATTTGTTCTAATGGTTTCATTTTCTAAATTCCTTTTGTTTATATAAGGTATTTAGTAGGTGTTGGAGAACGGTTCTCCCACAAAGGTGATAGGTTGCTGGTGGTAATAGTAAGTATGCGGGTGCTGGTGGTGATCCTTATGGTAAAAACGGATTCAGCACAGTTCCCGACTATCAATAGCAATTATCGTCGGTTCCCGACTCACAAATAATCGGATTGATTTTCAATAATAGTATTGATCAACAAGTTGGTGAGCCGTAGGCGAGCAGTGGCGCAGCCACCCATCAATAGTAATCATCCTATTGATAGCAATGATAGGTGGCTACGCCACGATGCTTCGCATCCTCTGATTTTCAATAATACTATTAATAAACAAGTTGGTGAGCCGTAGGCGAGCAGTGGCGCAGCCACCCATCAATAGTAATCATCCTATTGATAGCAATGATAGGTGGCTGCGCCACGATGCTACGCATCCTCTGATTAATTAATTTGTTATCATAATATCAACTTCTTATAACCCCCTTTATAGATCTTGATTTTATGATAAGGATCATTACTATTATTTGTGAGTCGGGAACCGACGATAATTGCTATTATTGGTTAGTTACTGTCGCTGAATCCGTTTTTAACGCAAACCATCCAATAACAAAAATGGATACCAAATTAATGATATCCCTTTTGATCCTTTAATACTTAAACTTTAAAGCAATAATCTTTAGGAAGACGCTTAAAGTTTAGCGCTGATATCAATTTAACCATATGACTTGGTTCTAAATCGTTTGGTTTAAATCCATTATCATTCGTAAACCGTTTGATCAAACTTGCTGATTTTTGATTAGATGTACCCGCTTTAACAAGTAACGCAACTACAGGACAACCTTTGCCTAATTTGTTTGTATTACCAGTTGGAGCACCACCAGCAGTAACAACAGCAGTAACAGCCAATGACCAATCAATAAAACCATTTTCAAATCGATCATTCAAAAACTCTGCACATCTTTGGTCTGGAACAAAGAAAGTTAACTCGCCTGTGTAATCTGGATTGCGGATAGCAGTACGTGTCACTGTTTGGTATACAACATCAAACACATTTTCATAGATATAACTATCAACCAAATAATCTTCTGGTAGTCCTAAAACAGTCGCGCAATGTTTCATAAATGGGATTAACATCGGGTTTGGGTTAGCTGAATATAGTATTGCTGCTTGAGTCTGGTCTTTATAGCAATTTAAACCATGTGATTTTACACTTATCAATTTAAAATGTTTATCCGATGTAACGGTATTATGATGTCTATTGTTAGTTGCAATGATAATACCATCATTTGAGTTTGATTTAACAACATCAAGCATCGAACCAAAGTGTTCATCTAATGCGTCTTTGCTTATAAAATCACGTTCACCTTCAAATTTAAGTAAAGGTACAATACGTACTCTTTGCTTCATAGCATTACCACGGATATTAAGTCTACTTGGGTGTAGGTTTGCTAAATCATAACCACATAATTTAGTAAAATAAGCTATTGCATTACTCTTTTTAAGGTTTGCGCCCATTAAGTGTATATGCTCAAAATTAGCAAAAACATTAGTATCCACATAATAAAGATAACTAAAATAATCGTATTCACCAGCAGGTTGAGTTCTCACATATCCAAAGCATTGATTATTAGCAGATGCCTTGAGCATATCAATCTTTTCTGATGAATACTCTACAGATCCTTCTTCCCTTTGTTTGATTATTTTATTAATTTCATCATCGGTTTTGTCCAGCAACTCAACTAGCAATTCACTATCTGTTTTTGTGGTTTGGATAGAGTTGATGTTGATAATACCTGTAGGTAACTCGTCGATCACCAAGCATCTTTCACCGAACATATTACCATTAGATATCAAACACGCATGGGTAATGATAACGATACGAGTATTTTGTATTTTATTTTGATTGTTGATGATGTACTGAGTAACAGACCCACCGCATGTATCTTCATTTAATACTAGTGCATTTGATATCTGTGCTAGATATTGATTTTGTAGTTTTTTGGTTGGTACTGATATAAGGACATCTAAATCAGCTTGTTCTACTTCAATCAGTCTATTCATTAGATTGATCATTGAAAATGACTTGCCAGATCCAGCGTTATATTCGTGGATAAAAAGTTGCTTGTTATTCATTTTATTTCTCTTTTTTGTAATTATCCATTAAACCAATTGTTGCCGATGGATTAAGGATTAAGGATTAAGGATGGTCGAAAGAAGGATTTCTTTCTTATAAATCTATTTAGTAAAAACCTATTCAATAACTCGGCTTTTACTTTTGCATTTTAATAAGGCCATGACTATTACAATAATTTAAGGATTATATGCAGTCATGGCCTTACTAAAATCATATTAATTTATCATTGAGTCGATATCGTCTCGGCAAAAACAACATCAGTCTAATACCATTCTTAAAAGAGATTAAAAGAAAGTAATAGTACGGTTCCACAATGATAAATTAATATAATCTATTAAAAAAAACTCGTTACCACAACCCATTATGGTAACGAGTAAAAAAATAATGGGGAAATGAATAGTAAACCCATTATCATAAACAACTTAAACCTAACAAAAAACACAAAAATAAACAGCATAATAATAGTCACTCGTAAGCGACTATAAAAGGCAAACCAAAAATGATAAGTAAGCAATTCAAACTGACTATCATTATACTGTCTGTAAATATATTATAACACAGTTAAATCGCTGCCTAAACTAACAGGCTATATTGTGATATCCCCTGTTGCCAAGGGCATCACATATAAACAAGATATTGTCCATTAAACTAATATCACAATATAGTCTCATACCACATAACAATAACCCCTGTTGCCAAGGGCATCGTTTGCAAGGAATTTTGATAACAATGTCCGTATTATCGTTATGTGGTCTGTTTAGTTTAGTGCAAGGCGTCGATATCAAGCGGAGGACTCAACATCAAGCAAAGGGATTGGCAATGGTAATTGGCTTCCCCATACATGTATTTAGCAATGGTCTAAAACCGTGTTTTTGGTGTGTTGATCAAACTATTGCTTAAAATCATAGATTGCGAAGCAATTACGAGCGTAGCGAGTTTAATCAATAACTTAACTGACAATAGCGTAGAAATAGAGTTCTTATAATATATATAATACCTTTATTTCTACGCTCACTTATTGACCAGTATAAAACCAACCTATGATACTCGCTACGCTCGTAATATCGCTGCGCTCAATCACCCTATAGTATACGCCACCAGCAACCCTATCACAGTGTTAAACAATGGTTATCCAACTCTCTAAATACCTTTATAAACAAAAGGAATTTAGAGATGTCGAAATTTAAAAAAGAAGATTTACTATCACTCGCACCAACCAAATCAGTAACTTTATCAGATAACCGCATTGTCCAAATCAGAGGTCTATGTGTTAAAGAGATCAAAATCATGCTCGGGGATAACTCATTTAACGAAACTATGGTTGAGGTAATACAAAGCTGTGTTTTATCTGAGATCGATATCAGCAAGTTACCGACATTTGATATTGAGTTACTTTATCTAGCGATTTGGCGGTTAAGTAAATCAAGTGCAATCGTACCCGTATCATTCCGTTGTACTAACGAGATTGGCGACGAGCAATGCAACCACTTAGTACATACAGAAATCAACCTAGACCACGTTAAGCTGACAGACATACCCAGTACCAATATCGCTATCAATGGTGCACTAACAATCAAGATGCGATTTCCAACAATCTTAGAGCTAGATTTTTTTGATATCGAAAAACCAAGTGATGTATTTGATTTGGTATTACGTTGTATTGAATCAGTCGCAATGAATGGTGAAACTATGGTGGTTGGTACTGATATCGAACCAAGTGAATTGGCCGAGGTGATGGATTATATTGATGAAACTGGCATGATTAAATTGATTGAGTTTGTTACCAACCTACCGACCAATAAGATTGATTTGGCGGTTAAGTGTGATAAATGCGGTCATACCGAACCAATGCGGTTATCTGGTCTAAATGAGATCATCGGGTGGGTTGAATGAACCTAAACCTAAACTATGTATCTAGGTCAGGTACAACCTCAGATGATGAAACACCAGACCTAGCTAGATTTATGAGAAAGGTCGAAACCAGTGATTTAGCTAGGTCAAATATGTTCTTAGTCCGATTCGTAAACTTAAACAACGGATTAAACGAAGATAGTGTTGTATCGCCATTACTACCAAAGACCATTACAGACGGTCTATCCTTTAATCGAATAAAGGATATTAGCTACAACCAAATCCAAAAACACTTGAGCCCTAGAGTCAAAAGTATAATGGGCGCGAGTACACCACTACTTTTAAACACTCTGAGTGGTGCTGGTGGATTGCTAAGTGGTTTCTTTGGCGAAAGTTTTGATGTTAACCGCGACCTAGCAATGATGGTCAAATCGGTATCACTGCCCGGCACTGCGTTTGATACTCAAGTAAACCATCATGAAAGAAAACCATTTACAGAGATACGCAATAGGACTACTGATACCATCCGCATGACGTTTTATTGTTCGCCCGATTATGCTGAGCGCACTTGGTTTTTAACTTGGATGAACAGTATCCACGATCAAGAAAATGCTATTTTTGGATTTTACTCAGATTACGCCAAGCCAATAGACATTATTACTTTAGATAGAGCAGGTGTTAAATCCAGTACGGTTAATTGTGTCGGGTGTTTTCCAATAAGAGTCGGGGAGATACAGATGGGATACGAGCAAAATAACGAGATTAGTTCGTTTGAGGTAGAGTTTGCAATATCGACAATGAATCACGTTGCAACAAAAGGCAGTCCTAACATGGTCAACTCGATCGAGTCCTTTTACAACAAATCTAGATCAACCATCAAATCGATTATCTAAATACCTATGCCGATAAGAGGGCATTAAGCAAAAAAGCCAACTGTTAATTCAGTTGGCTTTTTTTTATCCAAAATTTCAATATGAATAGACTATCACCTAAACATAGTACGGTTTGGCACATCAAATTACTATGATATAGATGTTTACACCACTTAAATCATAGTTTATTATTCATAGTAGTCTAATCATAGTAAGGTGAAGTAATGATACGAGTTTACATGCGAGCGAGCACAGACGATCAAGATGCTGACCGTGCAAAGCAATCAATTAAGGATTTCCTAAAGACAAAAGGTTGTGCTGTTGCTGGTTGGTATACTGAAAACATATCAGGCACTAAATTAGATAGACCCGAGTTAAGCAGGCTGATAAATGATAGTGAATCTGGTGATATCCTTTTTGTCGAAAAACTGGATAGGCTTACACGTTTACCCTATGAGCAATGGGAATCTCTAAAAGCAAAGTTAAGGGACAAAGGGCTAGTGGTTGTTGTACAAGACCAGCCTATGACCCACAGTGCTTTTAGTGAATTAGATAATGACTCGTTTACAGCAAAAATCCTTACCGCCTTTATACTCGACCTGAGTGCATCACAGGCGCGTGATGATTATGAAACAAGGCGTGTCCGTGCAGCACAGGGCATTGAGAAAGCAAAGGAACAGGGAAAGTATAAAGGCCGTAGTCGAGACTATGTTAAACGCGAGGCAATCAAAAAACTGTTGTTAGCTGGTGATACCTATTCGAGCATTCAGCAAGTTATCGGGTGCTCACCGTACTTAGTCCAGCAAGTTAGTCGTGAGTTAAAGCAAGCTGAATGAAATCAATGGGGATTACCTGTACCTTATAACCACCAAAGCCATTTTGGGACACAGCAAACTTTGCCAAATTGGGATGAGTAAAAATAAACCAAATTAATCAGAAGTAGAATCCTCACAAACTCCAATTGTACTGAATAACTTTTATACCTTTGTTCATATATTTTATATATGATTATGCTTTGAAATAAGAAGCGCGAGATATTATTGGATGAGTGCAGGCTTAGTAACTTTCTTCAAATACACAGAGCTTGGTTTTTATCGTTATGGAAATGATGGCTATAATGAACCATTAGCGATGAATGACATGCTTTCGTCATTGCATGATTGGTTTCAAGATAGAATTTCACTGGAAGATACTCTTCTTTGGGACGACGAAACTGCTGGTTATTCTCACCGAAAAAAGGTGTATCTAAAAGCTATCGAGAAAGATGATGAAACAGGCGAGTACATTATTGTGCTCTGGCGAGCTGTAGGCAGTGGTGACGGTGTTTACGGCATCAAGGCTAACGCGAGATTAGACGATAATACTCTCTATGATGCAAATAATGCTGCTGACGGTGAGCGCGTTATTTGGGGTGAAGCTTCGTACTATTGGTTTATTCCATCAAGAAATCTCTTTGCATCAATCCGTTTTCCAAACTCCATTGCTGATACACTGCTAATGAATAATTTTTTCCGAGATTTCTTGTGGTTCCATTCTGATATCAGAGTAAAGCAACGAGAAGTTAAAGAAGGAAAACGAGGTTCATTCACTACAGTCACTTTCCCAGCTCAAGGTGAAGGTGAGACTGGTAATCTATGGTTACGTATCAGCTCTAAGCAGTACACCAAACTTACTACTAGTGCTGATTTAGGTGCGATTGCACGCAACATAACTCATTTCGTTAAACGCGAGGTCATATCGGCACGAGTAGAGAATCAGCAAGATTGGACACGTTTATTCCGTGGACAGCCATTTGTTTCTGGTGAAGTGACGAAAGACACTCGCAAAGTCGAAGTCAGTATTGAAGCAAAGCCAACAGCCGCAGAGCTACAACTCATTTTCCAACAGTACAATGATGATTATAACGGCGCTCTAGATGGTTGGCGTAATCTTGGCTTTAAAAAAGAAGGCGTTGGTGGCATTTGCTGGTTGGATAGTTTTGTTGTAAAAAGCGTACTACCAATTGATGACACTACTGGTGGTGGAGTGGACGAAACTGGACACTATACAGCCAGACGATTATTTACAGCTCTCCAATTCAAACGAGATGCCCTACTTGCCCCGTTTGGTGTTGAAGTTGATCAACGAGAAGAAAATGCGGTTAACTAGGAAGTAAAATGAAGATATCAAGCAAGCGAGTCATTGCTTGGCATGCGCTGGTGATAGCGATTGTGTCGTATATTAGCTATAGCTTTAGATTGGATGTGACATTTAAAGATGTAGAGCCTTTAATCTCCATCTTGCAAACCACGTCCGCTATGATTTTCACCATTATGGGGATTTGGATTGCATATGTGTATCCAAATGCAGTGTTGCGAATCGTCCAGCCGTCTAAAGTAACCGCTATTTTTTCGTCAGAAGACTTAGAAAGAGTGAGACTTTTAGTTGGTGTTGTTATTTTATCAGCTTGTATTTTAGCAATGTTGTTAATTGGTATCACTGCTAAAGCATTTGTAGCTAAAACAAGTCTATTTCTTGTGAATAAAGCCTTTTTCACAGGACTAAGTTTATGGTGGCTTCTTGCCATCACCTATGCTCAGCTCTTTTGTATCTACGCAGTGATTGCATCAAGTGTTAACTTCATCATAGATTTGAAAAACCTAAAATCAAAACAACAACTATCAGAAAAGCTTGACGGAAAAAAAAGAGAATAACTTTTCATATCAATAACTAACCATATAAAGACAGCCATTGTGCTGTCTTATTAATTTTGGTAATCCCGTGTACCACTAATCCAACGTTGATCAACGTACTTTTTTATTGAACGTTGATTAGTCGCTAAAATCGTCAAATTCACTATCTTTTGCCAATGCCAGTATTTGCTCGGTCTTACCAAAAAAGTATATCCAAGGGTTACGCTGAGATTTCCTAGATGTGGTGACGTTTATTAGATGTCCGTTATGTTGGACTATTTTAACTTTCCAAATGTTCTTAGCTTTAGGGTATACAATAATGTGCTTAACCAACCTACGCAGTTGCATGTTGAATTGCTCGGGGTTATCGACCAATGCCACAAGTTTTTGGATATCTTCTTTTGTAGTAACGGCCATAACCAATTGAGATTTTAGATCCGATATCTCACTTTTAATCTTACTAATAGCGCTCGCAATCTCAACAACAGCGCCGGTAAAATCAGCCATGCCTAGTATCGCTGACAACTCATTTACCCGAGTTTCCTTTGTGGCAATCTGTAGAATAAGGTTGTCACTATCACCAACCTTAATTTCATCAATACTCAAATGATTGGTGGCTTTAAACACCAACTTATCTAAATCAAGCATTGCAGATTTTTGGTCACAACCACCAGATAAACTACTAACGCAAATCCATTGATTGTAATGTTTGATTGTCCCACCTACTGACCGCTTACCTACTTTCTTACTCATAGCCGATCCACATTGGCACCTTACCAAACGATACAAATGATTATGTTTGGTAATGCCACCAGCGGATTTTGTAAATTTGGATTGGAATGATTTGTACTCACTGTATGTACATAATGCAGGGTAGTAATTATCAACACTGTTTTGCGCTATAAACTTGCCGTTGTCGTCTGTAGTCCCAAATTCATAAGTACCATATAGCGCAGGGTGTCTTAAAATATCGGCTATGGTCGTGCCGCTCCATTGCTTACCACCTCGTGGAGCAAACTCAGATTTATTGAGCGCCATAGATATGCTTTTATAGCCATACCCTTGTTTACGCATTTCTATCATGGTCTTTATGGCACCAACATTTTCATTAAAAACGTACTTATCACCATCATTTTGTAACCAATAAGGTAATCGTTTTTTAATGACCAATCCCTTTAGTGCATCTTCTTTCTGTCTGTTCTTGGCGGCTTGTACTCGCTCAGATTTTTTAACACTTTCTTTATGAGCTAGGTCAGCGGAAATCGCTATTCTGATAACCGATAGCAAATCATTTAAACTATCTTTGTTCAGGGATATACCGTCTTGCAGACTTTCAATATTAACGCCCTTGCGCAAAATCTGGCGTATGATTTCTTGTGTCTTGTCGATACCTTGCCGTGACAATCTATCAAGGTTTTCTAAGATGATATAATCACCTTCTTTGATGCTACCGTTTTCAATAGCAATCAACATAGCGCTTAAATCGGGACGTTCTTTACCTGAGTAACCAGATATGCCAAGGTCGCGGAATCCCTTGTCTGATAACTCGATTTGATGCTTAGTACACCACTCCCGAGCCGCAGTTAATTGCCTATTCAAGCTATCGCCATTAATCTGTTCTTTCGTACTAAATCGGATATATGAATAGGCAGTCATCTTAATCTTCTGTGTGTTTAGTCATATTGGTGTGTGCGTTTATAATCTGGTCTATTTCAGATTCATCACTTTCTTCCACCAATTTAGGCTTAGGTTTAGGTTTTTTAGGTTTAGCACTTGCATGTACTCGTGCGTTTTTGATTAGCTCTAGCTCTTCACATATTTCAGTCATGTTTAATCTCAGTTTGTTGTTATCAGTGCATCAAAATATACTTTGTTATCAATATGTAACAATGCATCTAATGCACTTTGAAAGCACGTATAGTACCCGTTTAATAAACCGACTAAAACCAGCTTTATGTCCTTGTTCGTCAAAATCGATCAAAGACCTTTAACATATAAATGAGTTGTAAACTAACTACGGTATAGTACCGTCAATCTCGCGCCAGCTGATTTACCTAAACAAGGTGGCCGCTACGACTTACCCATAGCCGTGGGCATATTGGCGGCTTCGGAACAGATTCCCATTAACAGTTTAAAAAATATCGAGTTTGTCGGCGAGCTGGCACTGTCAGGGCACATACGTTACTGCCAAGGGTTATTGCCCGCGATTATCGCTGCAAAGCGCCAAGACCATACCTTGGTCTTACCGCTAGATAACCGCCACGATGCAGAGCTAGTCGGCTATCCCAAAGTGTTATTTGGTTCGCATCTGCAAAGTCTAGCCGCGTATTTACAAGGGCAAAACCAACTGCCCACACTGGCGTCACAGTTAGAATGGGTAAGCCAAGAGACACCCGAGTCCCATACTTGCCTGAGCGATGTGATTGGCCAATATCAGGCCAAGCAAGCACTCGAAATTGCCGCTGCGGGTAACCACAACCTCTTGATGCTAGGCCCGCCGGGTACTGGCAAGACCATGCTTGCCAGCCGCATGATGGCGCTATTGCCCGCGCTCAATTATGAGGAAGCGTTAGAAGTGGCGGCAATTCATTCCGTTGCAGGACTCGACATTAAACCGCAGCATTTTTTACAGCGACCATTTAGGGCACCGCACCACACGAGTTCTTCAATTTCCCTCGTGGGCGGTGGCAGTATCCCAAAACCTGGGGAGATCTCCCTCGCCCATCGCGGTGTATTATTCTTGGATGAAGTGGCTGAATTTCCGCGTAAAGTCTTAGATTGCCTGCGCGAACCGATGGAAACCGGCGAAGTAGTGATTTCCCGCGCCGCCGCTAAGCTGACATTTTTAAGTCGATTCCAATTAATCGCAGCGATGAATCCTAGCCCTAGTGGCGACTTGGATAGCCATCATAGATCCAGCCCAGAACAAATCCAACGTTACCTTTCGCGGCTTTCAGGTCCGTTTCTCGATCGTTTCGACTTGACCATAGAAGTGCCCAAACTTCCCGCGGGCACCTTGACTCAAGCCGCGCCGCAGACAGAAACCAGCCAAGATATCGCCAAACGAGTGAAGCTGGCGCGTGAGCTACAACTCGCCCGTGCTGGTGTGCTCAATAGCGAACTTACAGGGAAACAATTGAAACGCTTCAGCGGGCTCAGTGATGCTGATTTAGTATTTTTGGAGCAAAGCGTGGTCAAGCTTGGCCTATCTGTTCGCAGTTTTCATCGTATACAAAGAGTCGCCCGCACGATTGCCGATCTGGAACAAGTGCCTAACACAGAACGCCGTCATCTTGCCCAAGCACTGGGTTATCGTGCTATGGATAGGTTGCTGGCACGACTATCCCAGCAATATTGAGTCAGCCACTTTACAGTGAAGATGAACAAATGCACCGACCAGCAGTGCCTAAGATTGAGCCAAACGCCTACACCGAGTAACATAGGCCTCCAATTTTTGTCAGGGGGCTCGGATGGGAATGCTGTTTTCACAGATAAAAGGCTGTATTGCATTTTTAGGTTACGTTATAAATACCGTCTTTTGGACTATCCCAATCGTGTTAATCAGTTTTATAAAACTGATACCTATCAGTCCATTAAGGACTGCGACTAGTCATGTGCTCGACTTTTGTGCCAGTGCTTGGATCAGCGTCAATGGCGTGATTGAGCGTTGCTTGCATCCCGTTAAAATAGAACTGAGTGGTGACACCGACTTTTCCACTAAAGAGTGGTATATGGTGATTGCCAACCACCAGTCTTGGGTCGATATCCTGATCCTGCAGCGGATTTTTAACCGAAAAATCCCTTTCTTAAAGTTTTTCCTCAAGCAAGAGCTGATTTTTGTGCCTGTATTAGGCCTAGCTTGGTGGGCACTCGATTTTCCTTTTATGCGTCGTTATAGCACGGCACAGTTGCGTAAGAATCCTAAGTTAAAGGGCAAAGACATTGAAATTACACGTAAAGCCTGTACTAAGTTTAAGGCTAAGCCTGTGAGTGTGATGAACTTTGTCGAAGGCACGCGCTTCAGCAAGGCTAAGCATCAAAAACAAAACTCACAGTTCCAACATTTGCTAAAACCTAAAGCGGGCGGCATGGCCTTCGCGCTATCAGCCATGGGTGAACAGATCCACAAGCTAGTCGATGTCTCCATTTACTACCCAGACGCAGTACCGAGCTATTGGGACTACCTGACAGGCAAGTTGCCAAGCGTTAAAGTACACATCAAGGTCTCCGATATTGATCCTGCAATGCGCGGTGATTATATGAATGACCGCGATTTTAAAATTGGCTTCCAAGAACAACTGAATCAACTCTGGCTCACTAAGGATCAAGTGTTAAGCCAACTCGCTAGCCAAGCGAATAAAGAATAAAGGTAACGCCACTATGTTGAATTTCCTGCCTGGTTCAGTGTTGTTTATGCTGAGCTTAAGCTTGCTGATCATTAATACCGCCGTTTGGGGCTCGCTTATCAGCATTGGCGGATTAGTGAAACTTGTGATGCCAGCACAAGGTGCGCGCAATGCGGTGACTACGGTCATGAACCGTTTTATGTGGGCTTGGGCCTGCTGCAACGGTGGCATCTTGTATTTGATCGCTAAAATTGAGTGGGATGTCAAAGGGCTCGAAGGACTCGATAAAAACAGCTGGTATTTACTGATCAGTAACCACCTCAGTGGATTCGATATCGCCGCGCAAACTTACGTGTTACGTAACCACATCCCTATGCTGAAGTTCTTCCTCAAAAAAGAACTCGCCTATGTGCCTATCATGGGCCTAGGATGTTGGGCGCTGGATATGCCATTTATGAATAGAACCAGCCCAGCAAAACTTAAAAAGAATCCAAAGCTTAAGGGCAAAGATTTAGCGACCACACGCCGCGCCTGTGCCAAGTTTAGCAATATGCCCACCTCAATCATTAACTATGTTGAAGGCAGCCGTTTTACCCAAGATAAACATCAGCGCCAAAACTCGCCTTATCAACATTTGTTACGTCCTAAAGCGGGTGGTATCGCCTTTACCTTATCAGCCATGGGCGAACAATTTACTAACCTGCTGGATATGACAATCGTCTACCCAGATGCGCCTGAAGATATTCTGTTTGGGGTGATGAATGGTAAGGTCAGTAAAATTATTGTGCGAATTAACGCCCTGCCCGTGCCTCAGGTAGATGCGGCACGTTATTTCTCTGAGTCTGAGTACCGCGTCGAATTCCAACGCTGGTTAAACCAAGTGTGGGCGGAAAAAGATCAACAAATTCATGCTTTACTCCAAACACATCAAAGTGTGAACAATAAGGCCACCAGCCCCAATCACACTCAAGCAAGCTAGCTCGTCTCTAGCTTTGCTCTAGTTCAGCAACGCATTCCGCTGCAGCGGATAACTCCAATTCATTGAATACGGTTATTCCTGCGGCACTGAGTTTTTCAGCTGTTAATCCTTGTCCCGCAATTAACTGTTTTACAAATTGACCATCGTAAATCTGCCTATTACCACAGGATGGACTGCGGGCTTTTAAAATCGCCACTTTAATCCCGTGTTGCTGCGCCAGCTTAAGCGCGAGATCGGCTCCCAGACTAAAAGCGTGGGTCACATCCTCACCTTGGGCAGTTAAGATGCGCTGTCCAATCCGCTCCGCTGGCGGTCTAGGTGTTGGCAAACCGCCTGCACATTCGGGACAAATCGCCACAATCCGCCCTTGCTCGAGCCACGTTTGCACCAGCTCGCTCTCCATCAAGTTATGGCCACCGTCGTAGCGCACCGCTTGTCCGAGTAAACAACTGCTCACTAACACTTTTTCCACTGTCATCCCCAAATGTCTCATTCCGCCAATAGCATAACGCGAAGGATAAACATGCCAAATGCATTTGGACGATTTCCCCCAAAACCATCAACATCCGCAACGAGGTTGGAAGGTTAAACCACGCCATTGTTGACAATTTAATATTTAAATATTCATAACATAAAATATTAATAACGAGATAATAAAAATAAAATGATAAAAATCAATGACAAAAACAGAAAGCCATTGAAATATAGACTTACGTCTAAGTAAACACATTGTTGACAATCCACCAAGGGAGGGCTATTTTTTACCCATTGTCGACAATCCTATTAATAGTGATGCGCTCTATGTTGAAGCAAGACACGACGTTCGTTTCTGATGACACGCAAGTTCCCCACCTGCACAAGGTCAAATCGACCTCGGCAGATAAGACGTCGACCACATTAGCCGATCAAATTTTGGTGCAGATCCAAACCAGCATCATCAAGGGCGAACTGCCTGCAGGCAGCAAGATTAACGAGCAAGCACTGGCCGAAAAATACGGCATCAGCCGCGGCCCGACCCGCGAAGCCCTGCAAACTTTAGAAAGACAACGTTTAGTGGTGCGTGCGCCCCATGTTGGTGCCCGCGTCGCCCAGCTGACGGTGAGTGAACTTAACGATTTATATCAACTACGTAGCGTACTTGAAGGCATGGCCTGCGAACTTGCCGCCAGCCGTATCACCCCAGAACAATTAGCCAAGCTAGAAGATCTGCTCGCAACACAAGAAGCGGCGCTCGCCAAGGGCGATACTTACTTCCAAGAGGAAGGCGATGTCGACTTCCACTACCAAATTATTCAAGCCAGCGGTAACAAGCATCTGCAGGAAACCTTAGTCGGCGGGCTGTATCACTTGCTGCGTATGTATCGCTACCAGTGCACTAATAAAAATCGCCCCGTGAAAGCAATTGCCGAGCACAGACGCATAGTCGAAGCAATTGCCCAGCGCGATGGTGAACTCGCCAGTTTGCTGATGCGCCGCCATATCGAACAGGGGCGTAAAAATACCGAATTACGCTTAATTGAATTGCAAGCCAATGCAGCCGCAAAAGAAACCTTAGCCAACATCAGCTAAGTTTATACGGCTCAATATGCCCACTTCCCATACAATGGAAAAGGATAAAACCATGACTCAAAGCGCAGGATTACGTTTTCGCCAAGCTCTTGCTAAGGCCAAACCGTTACAAATCGTTGGCACCACCAATGCCTATTTTGCCTTGATGGCAGAACAAACAGGCTTCCAAGCCTTGTATCTTTCTGGCGCTGGCGTTGCCAATGCTTCCTACGGTTTGCCTGACTTAGGCATGACCTCAATGAATGATGTGCTGATTGATGCTGGTCGTATCACCTCTGCCACGCAAGTGCCTTTATTGGTTGATATCGACACTGGCTGGGGCGGCGCATTCAACATTGCTCGTACCATCAAAGAATTCGAAAAAATCGGCGTCGCCGCTGTGCACATGGAAGACCAAGTGTCGCAAAAGCGTTGCGGCCACAGACCTAACAAAGCGGTGGTCAGTATCGAAGAAATGGTCGATCGCATTAAAGCCGCCGTCGATGCCCGTACCGATCCTAACTTTGTGATCATGGCGCGAACCGATGCGGTCGCCGTGGAAGGCTTAGAAGCCGGTATCGAACGCGCAAAAGCTTATATCGCCGCCGGCGCCGACATGATCTTCGCCGAAGCCTTAACTGAGCTCGATCAATATCGCCACTTCAAGGCCCAAGTCAAGGCGCCGATTTTGGCCAACATGACTGAATTTGGCCAAACTCAATTGTTCAATAAAGAAGAACTCGCCGAGGCGGGTGCCGACATGGTGCTCTATCCACTGGGTACGTTCCGTGCAGCCAACCAAGCGGCGCTGAACGTGATGCAAGCGCTGATGAATGATGGTCATCAACGTAACGTGCTCGACACTATGCAGACCCGTAAAGACTTGTATAAATACTTGGGCTACCACGCCTTTGAAGACAAGTTAGATCAACTGTTCAGCCAAGATAAATAACCGAAAAGCTGCAACCCTACAGGGTTTGGCGTTAAAACAGATTTAGCGTTAAACAAATTAAATAAAAAGTGCAGCCTTAACCAATAAATGCCGGCGAATAAGTGCTCTGAAATGAGCACTGAAATCCGCCAGCAATAACCAAACAGAGTTAACGGAAGGGAAGGATTATGTCAGAAGCTAAAAAACTAAGCGGTGCAGGATTACGTGGCCAGAGCGCAGGCGAAACCGCATTAAGCACAGTGGGCGTGTCAGGCTCGGGCCTCACGTACCGCGGTTATGATGTGAAAGATCTCGGTGAAAACGCCACCTTCGAAGAAGTCGCCTATCTCATTCTTTACGGCGAGTTGCCCACGGCAGCCCAACTTGATGCCTACAAAACCAAACTCAAAGGCCTTCGCGGTCTGCCGCAAGCCTTAAAAGAAGTGTTAGAGCGCATTCCTGCCGAAACTCATCCTATGGATGTGATGCGTACTGGTTGCTCTATGCTGGGCAATTTAGAAGCCGAGCACAACTTTAGCGAACAGAGTGAAATCACCGATCGCCTATTAGCCGCCTTCCCATCAATCATCTGTTACTGGTATCGCTTTAGTCACGATGGTGTGCGTATCGACACTGAAACCGATGACGATCAAATTGGCGCGCACTTCCTGCATTTATTACACGGTAAAGCGCCGTCTGAACTGCATGCAAAAGTGATGGACGTATCCTTGATTCTTTATGCAGAACATGAATTTAACGCATCAACCTTTACCGCGCGCGTCTGTGCTTCCACCCTGTCAGACATGCATTCGTGTGTCACTGGCGCTATCGGTTCACTGCGCGGCCCGCTGCATGGCGGCGCAAACGAAGCGGCGATGGAACTGATCCAAGACATGAAAGATGAAGCCGATGCGCGCGACATCTTAATGGGCAAGCTGGAGCGTAAAGATAAAATCATGGGCTTCGGCCATGCGATTTACCGCGAGTCTGATCCCCGTAATGCCATCATCAAAGAATGGTCAGAAAAACTGGCTGCCGCCAACGGTGACGACCGTCTATACCGGGTATCGGTTGCCTGTGAAGCCCTGATGTGGGAACAGAAAAAACTCTTCTGTAATGCAGATTTTTTCCACGCCAGCGCGTACCACTACATGGACATTCCGACTAAATTATTCACGCCAATCTTCGTGTGTTCACGGGTAACGGGCTGGGCAGCGCACGTGATGGAGCAACGTTCTAACAACCGCATCATCCGCCCAAGTGCCGATTATGTAGGCGTTGCCCCCCGTAAAGTGGTGCCAATTGCTAACCGTTAAGCAAAACTGACCACACTTGGCGCGAGATTTCACTCAACGTGATGCTCGCGCCGACTTCATTTTCCGAAATGGATGATGTTATGAGCACTGTTATGAACACCCAATATCGCAAGCCCTTACCCGGCACCAAACTCGATTACTTCGATACCCGCGAAGCCGTGGAAGCCATTGAGCCAGGCAGCTACGCCAAGCTGCCTTATACCTCGCGCGTTTTAGCTGAAAACTTAGTCCGCCGCTGCGCGCCTGCGGACTTAACCGCATCGCTAAAACAGATTATCGAATCTAAGCAAGAACTCGATTTCCCTTGGTTTCCTGCCCGTGTGGTGTGCCACGACATTTTAGGCCAAACCGCCTTAGTTGACCTTGCGGGTCTGCGTGATGCGATTGCGGCGAAAGGGGGCGACCCAGCTAAAGTGAACCCAGTGGTGCCAACTCAATTAATTGTCGATCACTCACTCGCTGTCGAATTTGGCGGTTTCGATAAAGACGCCTTTGCTAAAAACCGCGCCATCGAAGACAGACGCAACGAAGACAGATTCCACTTTATTGATTGGACGCAAAAAGCCTTTAAAAACATTGATGTTATCCCTCAGGGTAACGGCATCATGCACCAAATTAACTTAGAGCGTATGTCCCCTGTGGTGCATGCTCGCAATGGCGTGGCCTTCCCCGACACTTTAGTTGGCACCGACAGCCACACGCCACACGTTGATGCTCTGGGCGTTATCGCCATTGGTGTCGGCGGGCTAGAAGCCGAAAGCGTGATGCTGGGACGCGCATCTTATATGCGTCTGCCGGACATTATCGGTGTAGAGCTCACGGGCAGGCCGCAAGCTGGCATCACAGCGACCGATATCGTACTGGCGCTGACCGAGTTTTTACGCGCACAAAAAGTTGTGTCTTCTTACTTAGAGTTCTTCGGCGAAGGCGCCGCAGCGCTGACACTGGGCGATCGCGCCACCATTTCGAACATGACGCCTGAATTTGGCGCCACCGCAGCCATGTTCTATATCGATCAACAAACGCTGGATTATTTGACCTTAACCGGCCGCGAAGCCGAGCAAGTCAAACTGGTTGAAACCTATGCAAAAACTGCAGGTTTGTGGAGCGATGACTTAAAACAGGCCGAATATCCACGCGTACTGCATTTTGATTTATCTTCGGTGGTGCGCACCATTGCAGGACCATCAAACCCACATGCACGGGTGCCAACATCAGAATTGGCTCAGCGCGGCATTAGCGGTGTGGTCGAAAACGAACCCGGCTTAATGCCAGATGGCGCTGTGATCATCGCCGCCATCACTAGCTGTACCAACACCAGCAACCCACGCAACGTGATTGCCGCGGGTCTGATTGCCCGTAACGCTAACGCCAAAGGCTTGAGCCGTAAACCTTGGGTCAAAACCTCACTGGCCCCTGGCTCTAAAGCAGTGCAGTTATACTTGGAAGACGCCAATCTTTTGCCCGAACTGGAACAGCTTGGCTTTGGGATCGTCGGCTTTGCCTGCACGACGTGTAACGGTATGAGCGGCGCACTGGATCCTGTGATTCAAAAAGAAGTCATCGACCGCGACTTGTACGCCACCGCGGTATTATCGGGTAACCGTAACTTCGATGGCCGTATTCATCCCTATGCCAAACAAGCCTTCTTGGCCTCGCCGCCATTGGTGGTGGCCTACGCGATTGCCGGCACCATACGTTTCGATATCGAAAAGGATGTGCTGGGAGTAGATAAGGACGGCAATCCCGTCAAACTTATCGACATTTGGCCATCGGATGAAGAAATCGATGCCGTGATCGCTAAAAGTGTTAAACCCGAGCAGTTCCGTAAAGTGTACGAACCTATGTTCGATTTAGCCGTCGATTACGGTGAGCAAATTAGCCCGCTGTACGATTGGCGTCCGCAATCTACTTATATTCGCCGCCCTCCTTATTGGGAAGGCGCGTTGGCGGGTGAACGCACGCTCAAAGGCATGCGCCCGTTAGCAGTACTGGGTGACAACATCACCACAGATCATTTATCTCCATCGAACGCCATTATGATGGACAGTGCCGCCGGCGAATACCTGCACAAGATGGGCTTGCCAGAAGAAGATTTTAACTCTTATGCCACCCATCGCGGCGATCACTTAACCGCCCAGCGCGCGACCTTTGCCAATCCTAAGCTTAAAAACGAAATGGCGCTGGTTGATGGCAAAGTGCAACAAGGTTCACTGACGCGTATCGAGCCCGAAGGCCAGGTCACCCGCATGTGGGAAGCGATTGAAACCTATATGGAACGTAAGCAGCCGCTGATCATCATAGCAGGCGCAGACTACGGCCAAGGTTCGTCCCGCGACTGGGCAGCCAAAGGCGTGCGTTTAGCAGGTGTAGAGGCCATTGTTGCCGAAGGTTTCGAGCGTATTCATCGCACTAACTTAGTGGGTATGGGCGTGCTGCCGCTGGAATTTAAAGCCGGCGACAACCGCGCGACTTATGCCATCGACGGCACCGAAGTGTTCGATGTCCTCGGCACGCCAGCGCCACGAGCAGATTTGACCGTCGTCATCACCCGTAAAAACGGTGAGCGCATCGAAGTGCCGGTGACGTGTCGTCTCGATACCGCCGAAGAAGTGTCTATCTACGAGGCGGGCGGCGTATTGCAACGCTTCGCACAGGACTTTCTTGAATCAAATCAGGCTTGAGTCGAGATTTGAATCGACGCCCGTGTCTGGTTAGAGACGACTCTTAAATATCAGCTAGCGAAACCGAGCGCCAGCGACTTCACCATTAAGTTACTGGCGCTCATTTGGACTCCATTGGGAGTCCTTTTGGAGTTAATGAATGAATGCTTCAACAATCCACGCGCCACAAATCAAAGTCGCCGCGACTTATATGCGCGGCGGCACCAGCAAGGGCGTGTTTTTCCGTCTGCAGGATTTACCTAAGGCCGCACAAGTTGCAGGTGCCGCCCGTGATGCCTTGTTACTGCGAGTGATAGGCAGCCCAGACGCTTACGGTAAACAAATCGATGGCATGGGCGGAGCAACCTCGAGCACCAGCAAAACTGTAATCCTCTCCCCTAGCACCCAAACCGATCACGATGTCGATTACCTCTTCGGCCAAGTGGCGATCGATAAACCTTTTGTCGATTGGAGCGGTAACTGTGGCAACTTAACCGCTGCTGTCGGTGCCTTTGCCATCAGCAATGGCTTAATTGATACGGCCCGTATTCCACACAATGGCGTCTGCACAGTCCGAATATGGCAAGCCAACATAGGCAAAACGATTATCGCCCATGTGCCAATCACCAAGGGTGAAGTGCAAGAAACCGGTGATTTTGAGCTCGATGGTGTGACCTTTCCCGCCGCCGAAGTGCAAATCGAATTTATGAACCCAGCTGCGGACGAGGATGGCGGCGGTGGCAGCATGTTCCCTACGGGTAATGTTGTAGATGTGCTAGAAGTGCCTGGCATTGGCAGCTTTAACGCCACCATGATCAACGCGGGCATTCCCACCATTTTTATCAACGCAGAAGACTTAGGCTACACAGGCACTGAGCTACAGAATGATATTAATAGCGACAATGCCGCCCTGGCTAAATTTGAAACCATTCGCGCCTATGGCGCCGTGCGTATGGGCTTGATTTCGCATATTGATGAAGCAGTTGCACGCCAACACACGCCTAAGATCGCCTTTGTCGCTAAACCTAAAGCCTATGTGTCATCGAGCGGTAAAACCGTCAATGCTGATGAAATTGACCTACTGGTACGCGCCTTGTCTATGGGCAAACTGCACCACGCTATGATGGGCACGGCTGCCGTTGCGATTGGTACAGCGGCGGCAATTCCCGGCACCTTAGTCAACTTAGCCGCAGGCGGAGACACCAAAGACAAAATAGATGCGGTACGTTTCGGTCATCCCTCTGGCACCTTGCGTGTTGGTGCTGAAGCAAACTTAGTGAATGGAGAATGGACGGTCGTCAAAGCCATTATGAGCCGCAGCGCCCGCGTACTGATGGAAGGTTTTGTGCGGGTGCCCGCTGCGTAGTTTTATCTAAGTAAACTGTTCAACCAAAGACCTTGCTTCTCCCCCTTCCGGCAAGGTCTTTTTTCTATTCTCGCCCATCATTTTAATCTGCTTCACCCGTATTTGTCTTAGCATGATATGTTGACATACCTGAAACAATGCTAAGATCCTTTAGCAAAAACGCCAGAATACAAACTCGTCATAAAAAGAATATTGGCAGTGAAACGGTACAGTTAATATATTGCATGATCTATTACAGAATCGCGCCCATCGATTTTGGTTATTTTTAAACCAAGTCAGCAATTTAAGTCGCATTTTTACAGCAAAATGGCATGTAAGGTCTAGGCTAAGAACTAAACTAAATAGAAACCTAATCAGGATGGGTCCGTTTTTGGTAGGGGAAAATTTGAGTCAACTAATCCACAAGCTAATGTTTAGTACGCTTTTTATCCTAAGTTTGTGGGGGATCTCGTGCAATGGATTAGCTCAACCATTGAGCGCGGCTTCTACACAGCTCAAATTTGAACATATTCGCAGTGAAGATGGCCTTACCCAAAATACGATTACTAGCCTGTTTATGGATAATGCAGGTATGTTATGGATTGGCACTCAAGATGGTTTGCATGCTTATAACGGTCACAGCTTCAATATTTTCCCCCATTCACCCAATGATCCGAGGAGTATTTCTGAGAGCTATGTCTCTGACATTATTCAAGACTCAGAAGGTAATATCTGGGTTTCGACTTTCAGCCAAGGGGTAAATCGACTCGATTTGAGCAAAGGGACCTTTGAACACTTTGGACAAGAACAAGGGCTTACCGATCCACGCACAACCAAACTCAGCGTTGTAGGCAATACACTCTGGATTGGTACTAAAGCAGGACTATTTTCCCTATCGACCAAAACCAAACGCATTACCCAAGTGAACTTAGGTAATAGTGTTCAACCCCACATCACCAGCTTAGCCAATGTTGAAGACACTTACCTGCTGGCAGGAACACAAGATAGCGGCACCTTTGCTGTCAGTGCCAATACTATTACTCGCTTAAATGTCCCGCAGAATCTCACTGCACATCAAATTAGGGCACATTCCGCTAATGCGATCACCTTAGCTCTGGGTGGGCAATTATGGCATTACAACTTGGCGTCACAACAGGGCGAAATCCTCTGGCAGACAGACGATAATGTGCCTTACATTAAAGATTTTATCCAAACTGAGCAGGGTGACTTTTGGGTTGTTGGGCCAGAAGCCGGTCTTATTCAACTCGAGAGAAACGATAAGGCATTTACTGCGACCTACCACAGGTATGATCCTAAGCGTACCAACAGTATTAGTGAAAATAACATACTGAGCTTACTGCAAGATCCCTTTGGCAATTTATGGTTAGGTGCCAGTTATTCTGGTCTAGATAAAATTAATACCCGTCGTCAGTATTTTCAGCATATTTACGAATCCACCCCTAACCTGTCGCAACAAAGTAATAACATTCGCACCTTGTTCCGCAGCCAAGATAATGCGCTATGGATAGGCACCGAAGGTGCTGGGCTTAAACGCATGTTAGCCAATGGAAAATATGAACACTACACGGATCTCTTTGCTAACGCCTTAGGGATGCATCAACGCAACTTGAATCTTATCCTGCGAGATATAGACCAAGACAAAAATGGCGTGCTTTGGTTTGCCACTAACTATGGGTTAGGTCGACTGGCGCTAGATGGCCACTTCCAGTTACTCAAGGTGACAGAACGCACTGATCAAGGCTCAGAAACCAATTATATCCGTAGTTTAGATATTGATGAGCAAGGTCACCTCTGGGTGGCAACAACCAATGCCCTCTACCGTAAGGCGATAAATACCGATGAATTTACTTTTATCTCATTGGCACATATTGATAATTTCTATCCGGCACAAAACCAGTTTTTAATCCTCAGAACACACAAAGACACGCTATGGATAGGTACTCTCGATGGCCTACTTAAACTGGATATGAAAACAGGCACAGGTAAATCCTACTTCCATCAATCCTCAGACAAAAACAGCCTGATCAACAACCGTGTCCGCGATATTTTAGTCACAAAGTCGGGCGAGGTATGGTTTGCCACCCATGGTGGGATCAGCAAGTTACCGTCCCAAGAGACTGATGCAGGTTTTAGCCACTATACCCGCAATCAGGGATTACCAAGTGATACCATCTATGCCTTACTCGAGGATCAAGAACACAACATTTGGTTTAGTAGTAATGCGGGGATAGGAAAGCTCAATCCTAAAACCAATCGTGTCATCATATTTAACGAACAAGAAGGGCTACAAGCACTGGAGTTTAACGGTGGCGTAAAACTTGAAGACAGCGATGGCGATCTCTGGTTTGGTGGCATTAATGGCATAAATCGTTTCAATCCAAAGTCAATTCCAGATCAACGACCCGATGTTAAAGTCGCACTCACTGGCTATAGTATTGCGGGTAAAGGGCACACTATTCTCGATTTAAGTCATCCACCTAGCATAGTAATGGACTATAGCGATCAGCTGATCAGTTTTGAGGTGACCTCATTGGATTTCAGCTATACGGGTAAAAACCGCTTCAGCTATTTTCTTGAGGGATTTGATAACGAGTGGCATGAGCTCCCCACAGGTAATGAAATCACCTTCACCAATATTAATCCTGGTCACTACCAACTGCATGTTCGCCATGGGCTGCAATACAACACTCAAGGTGACTACGCCCTGTCTGTCGATCTTCATGTACAAGCGCCCTTCTATCGAACTCAGTTCGCCTATGCCCTCTACAGTTTGCTCTCTCTATGGCTGTTGGCTTGGATCATTATCTGGCGTAAAAGAAAACGTCAGCAACAGCGCGAATTTGAAACCAGTATCCGCGCCTCAGAGGAGCGACTCAAACTTGCACTTTGGGCCTCTGGCGATGGCATGTGGGACTGGAACATACCAGAAAATCGCGTCTATCGTACCAATATGGATTCTTCAGTCCCCCATTGGAATAGCAGCAATATAGCCCATGAGAGCATGCACTCAGAGGATAGGGAAAGATTCAAATTTGAGCTTAACGAACACCTTCAAGGTCGTTCGCCTTTCTTCGAAGCAGAGTACCGAGTCGAACGTTCCCCCGGTAATTGGGTATGGATTTTAGACCGCGGTAAAGTGGTGGAAAAAGATAGCCTAGATAATCCAATCCGCATGACAGGGACCAACCGTAACATTACCTCGCGCAAACTGATTGAAAACGAGTTAGTACTGTCATCACAAGTGCTCAACAGTATGAACGAAGCCGTTGTAGTGGGAGGATTAAACTATCGAATTCGTTCGGTCAACCCAGCATTTTGTGCCATTACAGGGTACACAGAACGCCAAATAACCGACAGGCACTTCATTCACTTAGCCTTTAGCCGCCAACAGCGGGAGTTGTTCAATACGATTGAACAACAGCTACTGCGTCACAAACATTGGGTCGGAGAACTGTGGATCCGCAATAAACAACGTCAGGCCATTTTAGTCTGGCTTGAAATCAACCAAGTGATCGATATCAAAGGCGAAACCAGTCACTTCGTTGCAGTATTTACTGACATCACAGAGCGGAAAAAAGCCGAAGAAGATCTGCGTTTCCTCGCCAGCTTCGACACATTAACTGGCTTACCGAACCGAACCTTATTTCAAGACAGGCTCAATCACGCGATTACTCAAGCGCACAGAGCGAATAATATCGTTGCCTTGCTGTTCTTAGACCTCGACCGCTTTAAACATATCAACGACTCTATGGGTCATCATGTCGGGGATTTGTTACTGAAAGCCGTGGCAAGACGACTGCAAAATGCAGTGCGTGATGGCGATACTGTCGCACGCTTAGGTGGCGATGAATTTACTATTATTTTAGAAGGTGTTGCGAAAACAAAAGCCGCAACCCTGATCTCAGAAAAAGTGCTCAGAGCATTCCAAACGCCCTTCCTATTGGACGATAAAACGCTGACCATTTCGACCTCAATTGGTATCAGCTTATACCCTAACGATGCGGACAATGCCGACTCACTGATTAAATTTGCCGATACCGCCATGTACCACGCAAAATCATCAGGTCGAAATAACTTTCAGTTTTATACCTCTAAGTTGAATGAAATCGCCACCCGTCATGTACAACTCGAAAGTGGTTTAAAGGAAGCTATCCAACGCAAAGAACTAAGCTTGGTTTATCAACCTAAATTCTGTTTACGAGATGGTTCACTCACAGGACTGGAAGCACTTTTACGTTGGTATCACACTGAACTTGGTCCTATTTCACCTGTGGAATTTATTCCACTCGCGGAAGAAACGGGTATCATCACTCAAATTGGCCACTGGGTGATCAACCACGCCTGCCAGCAATTAGCCGAATGGAATAGCTTAGGATTTAACGGGATCACTATTGCCGTCAACCTATCGGCTCGCCAACTGAAGGCGGACATTATCTCCACCATCGAAGTCGCTTTAGCCGTATCAGGTCTCCCGGCTCAATCTCTTGAGCTTGAGCTTACTGAATCAATGATCATGGGCAATCCGCAAGAGTCGGTCAGCATCCTATCTAAACTCAAGGCCCTAGGATTGACCATAGCCGTGGATGATTTTGGTACGGGTTATTCGAGCCTAAGCTATCTCAAACGCTTCCCGATAGACACACTCAAAATCGATCGAGAATTTGTCAGAGACATCACCAACGATCCCGACGATGCCGCCATCACCAGCGCCATTATTGCCCTCGCTCACAGCTTAGAACTGAATGTCGTCGCCGAAGGCGTAGAGACCCAAGAACAACTCAACTTCTTGGCGATGCAGGGTTGCGATCAAGTACAAGGTTTCTTACTCAGTAAACCCTTAAGTGCTGCAGACTTTTTAACTTTACTCAAGAATCACTCTAAGCAACAGCCGATTTGATTTGAGGCGAAGCCTACCAATGTCATTGCAAAATTCAGCCAATAAAAAAGGCTCCTAGGAGCCTTTAAACATCATCACAAATTCCTTACTTTGCTAAACGTTCAACACGCTTAACCCAGCCTTCAGGACCTTTAATATGGCCCTTTTGGATTTCGGTATACAGTTTATAGATGCGCTGAACATGCTCGCCCACTTCACCATTACCGACAGTGACAACATGGCCATCTTCAAAAATGTAGGAGCCTACAGCAGAAACCACGGCCGCCGTCCCAAAACCACCAGCCTCGACAATTTCACCAGATTCAATATCAGCGATAAATTTATCAAGCATGACAGTCTCTTGGCGCACTTCACAACCGAGCATCTCACCCAATTCCATAATGGATTGCGAGGTGATCGACTTCAAAATAGTATCTGTGAAGGTTGGAATAATCACAGTGCCATCTTTCAGAATGTGGAAATGGTTCATCGCGCCCGCTTCTTCAATCTGTTGATTGGTCGAATCGAGATATAGCACTTGCGATGCACCAAAGGCTGCCGCCGCTTTACCCGCACGCAACGAAGCCGCATAGTTACCCGCGGCTTTTGAGGCGCCAGTGCCACCCGATACTGCACGATGGAAAGTTTTGCTGATCAGTAAGCGTATGCCTTTGTTCACGCCAGCCGCGTAATAAGCGCCACTTGGGCTTAACACAACACAGAAGGTATAACGCGAACTTGGGCTCACAGAGAGGCGGTCTTCGGTCGCAAAAATAAAAGGACGAATATACAGACACGCGCCTTCTTGCATCGGGAACCACAGGCGATCGACATCGATCAACGCATTGATCGCATCCATCTGCATTTGTTCATCGATATTGGGAATACAGACGATATCGGCGGAGCGATTCATCCGCTCGGCATTCTTATTAATACGGAAAGTATAAATCTCGCCGTCTTCATGCATAAAGGCTTTAGCGCCTTCGAAGATCGACTGGCCATAATGCAACGCCATTGCACCCGGTGCCATTTCAAATGGTCCATAAGGAACGATGCGCGGATCGCACCATTGTCCATCATGATAATCCATCAAAAACATATGATCGGTTCTGAGGCTACCAAAGCCCACATTCCCCTCGGGCTTGAATTGCTCAGTACGGCGCTCAGACGCAGGTTTTAAATTGTAAGTTATTTCCATCGCATACCACCTTGATTACTGAACAAGCAGACTAGGGAGCGACAGGAATAAAGTCAAGAGGGGCGCGCATATCTAAAGGTCTAAGCAAATAAAAAACTCGCTAACACGCTTGGTTCAACTTTTCATACTGCCTCAGAGACAGGATAAAACAATCCGCATTGGGTCACACATAATGCCAATGGCAAGTATTTTTGCCACAATAGGGTCGAACTCCCAATGAGATGATCCAATGTCAGATTATAAAATGATCCCCTGCGCCCACTACGACTATCTCGAACTCGCCTGCCTGCGTGGTTATCAACTCAACATTGAGCTTATTGATGGCACCCAGTGCCAAGGTCAAGCCATCACCACGCAGACAAGAGCCGACAAAACTGAGTGGCTTATCATCCAACTACAACAAACTAAACAATCCCTTAGACTCGACCATATCGCCGCCATCACGCCCCTCGAGCCTAATGCTGAATTTAGCCGAGTACTCATTGCGGCCAAGCAACCCTAGCAAAGGATATAACATGGCAACTATGATTTTATCGGTTGAAATCGGTCACTGGATCGGTGGGCATAACGGCCAATACCCCCATCTCATTGAATTTGATATGGCACATCTGGATAGACCCTTTCAGGTCAGTGAAGGTTGGGGGCATGGTTTAGGAGGCTCCGCTTACTCACTCGCACAATTTGTCGAAACGCCTTATTTCCTCAAACTCAAAACCGAGGCTCCTTGGGCGTTTGCCATTATCGAACAAGGCTTAGCCCAACAAGATATTGAGACTATCGCCACCGCACTCTCAGAACAATATGGGGATCATCCGCCGCTTGTCCCTGCACATTTAATGGAATACTTATTAGGTTAAAGCAAAAGGGTTTTGTTAGAAGAGAGTGGACCTGCTGAACAATACAGGTTTAGTTAGCGAGGTGTATTTCGGAAAAGCTTCACCGAGTCATGACACTCGGTGACAGGATTCGAAATAGGGATCGAAACAGGCTTCTAAACGGGACGAAAAATAGCTTAGCGCTTAAACCGCAACCGCCGCAATCACTGAGACTTCAACCAAATATTCTGGCTCGGCAATAGCGGCTTGCACACAAGCACGGGCTGGCGCATGACCTTTAGGCACCCAAGCATCCCATACCGCATTCATCGCATCATAATCACCCATATCTTTCAGATAAATAGTCGCTGACAGTAAATGCTCACGCGAACTTCCCGCCTGCGCTAACAAGGTATCGACCTCCTCAAGCATAGTGACAGTTTGCTCGGTGATACCTTGATACTTGTCCTTCGCCACTTGACCACACAGATACACAGTACCTTGGTGGATCACTATACTGCTCATGCGGGTACCTACATCTAAACGGGTAATACTCATATTGATAATCTCTTAAATCATATGCACTTAAATAAATGGCTCAGCAAGAACCGAATCGACCATTTTAGCGATAAACTGGCTTTATGTCTGCGCTACGAATCTGGGCAAAGGTGAATAAAAACGTGCCATCAAGGCAAATAATCCTAGGCTACAGCTCACCACGGCCAGCCACACTAACGGCGTCGCCACGGCTAAATTGACTAATTGAAATCCGACTAAGGCTGCGCATGCCGCGATCAAAGCAAAGGGCAACTGAGTCACCACATGGTCATGGGGAGCGCAACCAGAGCTGGTCGCACTGAGCACGCTGGTATCTGAAATGGGCGAGCAGTGGTCGCCAAATACCGACCCCGCCATCACAGCGCTCAGTACAGGTAACAACAAATGAGGATCTAAGTTATGGGCAATCTCTGCGCCAATAGGGATCATAATTGCAAATGTTCCCCAGCTTGAACCCGTCGCAAAAGCCATTATCGCGCAGAGTAAAAACATTCCCGCTACCAGCAGGTGCGGAGAAAGATAAGCCTTAGCCCAAGCAGCCAACAATTTAGCGACGCCAAGATCTTGGATCACAGCGCCAATCATCCAAGTGCAGAGTAAAATCGCAATGGCGAAGGCGATCATGCGAACTCCGTGGCTCAAATCCCCCACTAACGCCGTTAAACGTCGCCCAGACAAGCCTAACATGGCAAGAGTGACTAAGGTTGCCAACAAACAAGCATCGCGCATAGAAGCGCCAATATCAGCCTTAGCAAGCCAAAGTGACACATCCCAAGAAGAGACCTGCTGAGCCCCCGACCACAAAGTTAATCCCACTGAAGCAGACAGCAGAGTCAGCATAGGGATTGCGAGCAGCCAAGGATTTCCCTTAACCTCGACCGTATTGGAAGATTCCACAGCAGTAGCAGCAACAAAAGAGCGAAAGCCCACGCCATACCAAGCGACGAGCACGGACAAGCCTAAGGTCACTATGGCGTAAAAGTTAAATAAGGCCACCTCAATAAAAGCTTCCAGCGGCGACACGGGCAAAAAGCTGATCCCCGCGATAAGCGCCATCACATAGGGGCCCCAACTGGAGAAAGGCAATAGCGCGCATAAAGGCGAAGCATTGGAATCAACTAAATAGGCGAGCTGCTCATGGCGAATACCATAACGCTGGCTGAGCGGCTGACACACATGGCCGACAGCAAGACAACTGAAAATCCCATCGATAAACACTAACCAACCAAGAAATACGACCCCAAGACGCGCCTGACGTTCAGTACGAATACGGCTATACAGCCAATCACCAAACTGACCCACGGCACCGCCACGTGCCAACAATTGCGTCATGCTACCGAGCAGCAACATGGCGAACAGCACATTGAGATGCCACGCTTGCCAAGCACCTTGGGCATAAAATTGTTTTACACCGATATCAAGCAAATACAACCCAGTTTGCAGAGGATCAAATTGTGCGATTAATAGGGCACCAGAGACAATACCTACACCTAACGCCACCAGCGTGCGGCGTAAAAATAGGGCTAAGGTTAAGGTCAACAGTAGCGGGAGTATGGCGAGCAAACTAGGCGACATGGACCATTCCGATAAAAAATAAAACCAAGAATACTAACGAGTTAATAACAAATGCAAAAAAACTTAATTTAGAACCCAGTAATAGGGTGTTTTTTAACCAAACGGCAAGAATCGCTATTCCTTAAGTTCTAGGCACTGCTAGAATCACAGTCCCATCCAGAAACCATAGGACTCTCCAGATGAGCCTTGAATTACTGTCCAAACTGGAAACCAAAATCCAGGCTGCACTCGAAACTATCGAGCTTCTAAAAATGGAGCTTGAAGAAGAGAAGCAAAAAGCGTCTACGCTGAGTGAGCACAATCAACAATTGAATGCGCAAAACCAGCAACTACAAGAAGAACTCACTTCTTGGAACGAAAAAGTGACTGGCCTTGTTGGCTTGTTAAACAGCGAAATCTAAACTGCATTAGTTTGATGATGCTGCGCTTCGATCAGTTCGTTCAATTCTAAAATAGCCTGCTTCACTTTTGGCAGGCTTTTTCTTGGCAGTAAAAACCGTCCCTTCTCAAATTCCAATCGTCCTAAATCTTTAACCCAAATAACACCAGTGAGAAAAATACGCGCGTGCTTAACGATAAGCTTAGGTGCGTAGACAGGAAAAACTCTCATATGACCACCTACAAGCATTCTTGTTGTTATTGATTACAGTTGTTTGACAGAAGCTTTGCCACTTGAGTTTCATCGTTAGAGTGGTATTTTTCATCTTTTATCGCCAAAAATACTTAATCGTTTGATTTAGTTAAACTATGAATATGTCACCCTGTGAGCAAAAAAGAAGAACGCCATAATAATGTCACTTGCCAATTTTTTGACACTCTGCTAAATTATTAGCGTTACTCAGGGTAAAAATGAGTCCTCTGGCTCAAGTCCGTACTTTCTTTTACAAGAAGTACGGTTTTTTTTGCCCATTTTTTGCCTCGTCTTTATTCCATAAGTTCAAACGACTAGCCTACAGAGGCCTAACTCAGTACGTTAAGCTCCCTATCAAAGCGCTATTTGCCTTGTTGTTGCCAACCGCCCCAATAAAAAAGAGCCCTTAGGCTCTCTTTAACATGCAATCGATACAGCATTATCATCCGCTCATATGACAGCAGTGCGGGTAACGCCTATCGAATTATTTTCTTGCTAGGTAGAAAGCAATTTCTAACAGCTCGTCGTAGGATTTGATTGCTCCTGTTTCAACACGGTACTTACCGTTAACAACCAGAGCAGGTACACCCGTCAGCTTAGCGTTTTCAGTATCACGCTTCATCTTTGCCATTTGCGCCTTTACCATGAAAGACTCTGCAGCCGCATCGAAGGTTTTACCATCGACACCGTTAGCAATAAACACAGCACGAACATCATCGCGATTAGTAAAATGCTGTTTCTTCTCATGAATAGCAGAGAATAACGCCGCATCCATTTTCTCATCGACGTTTAACTGATGTGCGACTGCAAATGCGCGTGACATTTCAACCCCCATCTCTTTGCCGATAAAATCAACGTGTGCTTGGTTAAACGCAACGCCTTCTGGCTTATCGGTGAGAATTTTTGGCACTACGGTTTTAGAGAAAGTAAAACAATGCGGACAATAGAAAGAGAAAAACTCAGTAATCTCAGGCTTCGCTGTTGCTGGGCCATCGTTAATCACTGTGTAATGCACGCCTTCTTGGTATTCCACAGCCGATACTGCCAGTGGCGCCAGTAACAGAGCCGCGGCCATGAGTAATACTTTTTTCATGAAAATTCCTTAAATCATTTTGATAAATGGGCTGGAGACTAACATATTCCATTTTTTGAGTGTAACTCAAGCTTAAGAGTTCAATCTAATGTCACAAGATACGTCTGTGAAATCATATTTTGCTCAATGCTAATACGGCACTAGGCTCAGTGGTGGTTCGCTAAGGGCAAATAATTGCTCTTTGAACGCCAAAATCTGCTGTTCCCAATACTTTTCATCCCCAAACCAAGGGAAGTTCATCGGGAAGGCCGGATCGTCCCAGCGACGGCCAATCCACGCGTTGTAATGCACCATACGCAGCGCCCGCAGCGGTTCAATCAAGGCTAACTGTCTTGTATCAAACTCACAAAATTCTTCATAGGCTTCGAGTAAGATCTCAAGCTGCATCAGTTGCTGCGCTCTATCCCCGGTTAGCATCATCCATAAATCTTGAATCGCCGGTCCCATGCGAGCATCGTCTAAATCGACGAATCCGGGACCGTCTGGCGTCCACAAAATATTGCCTGGGTGTAAATCGCCGTGCAAACGAATGGCCGCAAAATCTTGGCGATCCCAAATCGCATTCGCCTTTGCCAACACTTGCTCTACTACGGTAAAGAACGGCAAGCGTAGGCTATTAGGCACCAGATTAGATTGCTTTAACCACGCGAGCGGCTCGGCGCCTAAAATCTGCGGATTCAGCGGTTCACGTTCAGCAAATACCGTTTGCGCCGCGTACTGGTGTATCCGACCGATGAACCGACCCACTAATTCCAGCTGCTCTAAATTATCGACTTCGAAGGCGCGACCACCCAAGGAAGGAAACAGGGTAAATCGATAACCTTGGTACTTGTGTAACGTATGGCCTTCGATAATTACAGGTACGGCAATCGGGATATCTTCTGCCGCGAGTGCGAGCGCATAATCATGTTCCTCTTGGATCTGCGCATCGCTCCAACGATCTGGGCGATAGAACTTCACCACATAACGCAGCCCTTCATCGCTACGGAACTGATACACGCGGTTCTCGTAACTGTTCAGCGCGAGTAAGCCCGTTTCCGGGTACACGCCCAGACTTTCGATCGCATCTAAGATCAAATCCGGTGTTAGGGCTTGAAAATGGAACTCAGCGCCGCTAGAACTCGTGGCCGGTGGCGTCATATTCTGACTCATATTCAGTTCACTCTTAGGTGAGGTTGCAGCAAAGTGGCTAAGTATTCCAGCACCTCAAAATCGGCTTCTCGTTCGGTCGAGAGCCAGCAAATGTTGCCGTAAAACTCATAATTGAGCCATAACTGGCTGCCTTCAAATTCTAATAACCATTGATGCCTGTCGGCGCCCCACTGACGCTCGCGCACAGTGCAATCGAGCGCCGCAGCTAAAGGTTCGGCAAAGTCGGCGAAACGATCAAAATCGATATCCGCACTGACCGCTAAACTTAAGGCACTTTTATCTAAGCTAATGGTATCTAAGCTCATGGCTTTTAGGTGCGTGCTTGGTAATTTCATGCTTGTTATCCCATCAACTACTACATGACATGATCAAACCTTGGCCCCAGTCCGGTGGACGCTTGGCCAAGTCTTCATGCTCTGCGTGTTCGGCAAAGGGCTGAGTTAAGATTTTTTGCAGCAAATGCAGCGGCGCAAGATTACCCTCTTCCACTGCGATTATCGCCTCTTGGGCTAAATAGTTACGTAAAATATATTTGGGATTCACACTATTGCGCTCAGTTTGCCACGCAGGGATATCAGCCACTGCGCCCAATCGCTGTTGATAAGCTTGATACCATGCATCAAACTGGCTGACATCAATAAAGTCATCCCGCAGCGCACTGTGTTTGCTGGTTGGATCTAACTTGCCTAATTGACGCCAAGTTTGAGTGTAATCGAGTTGATTTTTCTCCATCAGCACAGTAAATCGACCTATAAGTTCGAGATCCTGTTTGTCTTGCTCCACCGACGAAACATCAACTGCAGATAGACCTAGTTTTGCCCGCATCAAGCGCAAATAAGGCTGCACTAGCGCCTCTTGGTATTGATTAAGAATGGCAATTAAGTCATCGGATGGGATCACAGGTGTGAGCGCCTGCGCTAAACGTTGCAAGTTCCACAAACCGACGCCCGGCTGCTGACCAAAGGCATAGCGACCTTCGGGATCCGAATGATTACAGATAAAGTCTTCTTGGAATGTATCGAGGAACGCAAAGGGACCGAAGTCAAAACTGTCACCCAGAATCGACATATTGTCTGTGTTCATCACGCCATGGGCAAAACCGACCGCCTGCCAGTGGGCAATCATCTTAGCAGTATCTTGCACTACCTGTAAAAACCACGCTTTATAACCTGCGGCATCACAACTCAAATGGGGATAATGCTGAGTAATAGTGAAGTTGAGTAATTGAGTCAGCTTATCGGCACGACCGCGCTCACTGTGGCAGAAAAACTCGAAATGACCGAAACGAATATGGCTACGGGCTAAACGTACGGTAATGGCTGCAGTTTCTTGGCTCTCACGCCATACGGGCAAGTCAGAGCCAATCACAGCCAAGGCGCGGGTCGTCGGCACCTGCAGATGATGCAGCGCCTCAGAGACTAAAAACTCGCGCACCGCGGAGCGCATCACAGCACGGCCATCACCACGGCGTGAATAAGGCGTCGGACCACCGCCTTTAAGGGCGACATCCCATGCGCCATTTGGACCAATCGCTTCACCTAAAATGATCGAACGTCCATCCCCTAAGCGCGGCGTGTAACCGCCAAATTGGTGGCCGCTATACACTTGAGCATAGTAGGTCGCGCCATCGACGGCAGCATTGCCAGATAAGCCCAATAACAGCTCATCGGTGGGTTGGCTTAAGCCTATCAATTGGGCGGCGTCATTACTCCATGCCAGCCATTCAGGCTTAGTTATCCCTTGTGGATATACTTGCGAGTAAAACTCAGGCAGCTGAGTAAAAAAATCCTGTTTAAACTTCATCTTGTCCACCTATTGGCTCATGGTCTTGCAAACCAGCACCGATTTATCGTCGAACTCGCATAGGTGCCCACATTGATAAGATCCAAGGCCAAAACCACTCACGCCAGAACGACTTAGACGTTGCATACCATGAGCCTTGCTCTGGCATTGCTCTAAAGTATCGTAGTAACCATTAATATCTTCGGCCTGCAAAGGTGTCACCGGAATGGCACTCACATCGGGATAATAAAATAGGGTCCATTCTGGGGTTTTAGTACAGCCACTGAGTAGCAATAATCCAAGCCCGAATAAGACATTCGGTAAGGCATAGCTTAGTTTCATTTTTCCCCTACTTAAGCCCATAAAATAGGCCCATAAAAAAAGCGAACCTTAGTTCGCCTTTTGCGCATTCAGTTAGCAGGGATTCTACACTGCTTAGACGAGGGAAATAACCGCTTTTCGACTAAGGGCTTACCCTCTAAGCGCTCCCTACAACATATCAAGCCGTGGTTGCTTTAGTCTGTGCTTTCTCAATCCGGTTGATTCGGCCCTCAAAGCCAGTGACAGTGCCATCGCTCAGCCCAAGCTCGAGTGCTTTACGACAGATGACAATGGCGGCATCGAAGGCTTGAGTATCATTTAGCAAGGTGGCTAAATGCAGGAAACCGGAAGATTTAAGCTCAGTATCTTTGCCTTGCTCGGCGCTAGCCGCTTGGAACAGTGCAATATACTCTTCCGCTAATTGAGCACCATAGTTGAGGTAATCCGCCGATTTACGCTGTTTGTAGCATTCAGCTATCATATTTTGCAGCGCGGTATAGCGAGCACTGGCTGACGTCGCTCCTTGATACTCCTCAAAGGCCCGAACTAAAGTCACATTCGCCCAAGCCCCTGGCGCAGCTACCTCAGAACGTGTGTTCGATACTGGCTCTGCTTCAGTCTTAACATCATCTTGTTCATCTGCAGGCGTGGCGCCTAAAATGATCACCGCCTCTTCATTATGGGCCGCAGGTATATCAACTTCGATGATATCTGTGTCTAGCGCCACCGAAATGCTCGGAGGGCTTTCGGTCTCACGGGGCATTAATTCGGCTTCAACTTCGATAACGGGCTCTACTTCAGCCACGCCAGTATCCTCAACCCTTTTAACTGGCTCAGGTTCTACACGCTCGGGCTCAGCAGCGGAGAAAATAGGTGCCTCTTCGGTGGGAACTACAGGTTTTACCGAGGTCGACTTGGGTTTCATCGCCTCTTGTTCTTCTTTCGCCAATCGCTGCGCGCGAAGGAATAAAAACACCCCGACAGCAATCAGTATAAATACGACTAAGATCTTCATTCTTGTTCACCTTTGATGGCTGCTTCTCATCAGAAGCCGTGTCAATGGGTTTGCCAACGTCCATCAGGACAGTGTCCATGGCAACCGAGTCTAGCTAAAAATTGAGCAGAGATTAACCGCTATTAAAGTCCATTGTGTCGGTGCAAATCAAGTATTTATGCCTTTTTATACGATCTTGCGCTCAAATAGTTATAGCCAATTGCGCTAGACTGGCACAATCGAGTTCCCTAATCCCCCCATCCACCTGCTTATAACAAACATAAGGAAAACCTGATGCAAAGTATTCTTATCGTGGCCCATGCCAGTCCCTACGGAACAGAAAAGCTATTTAATAGCTTACGCATCGCATTAGCCCTGAAGGATCAGGACGAGCAAGCGGTCGATCTTAAACTTTTTCTCATGTCAGATGCCGTGTTTGGCGCACTCAAAAATCAAACCACACCTGACTTAAGCTACAACCTGCAGCAGATGTTTGAAATTCTCTCGGCACAGCAAGTTCCGATTCTACTTTGCAAGACCTGCGCTCAAGCACGAGGCGTCACAGCGGAAATGATTATCGAAGGTGCGCACATAGGCACACTGCAAGATTTAACTCGCTGGACACTGGCCGCCGACAAAGTGATGCATATCTAAGATTTATTTTTAGGTGTGACATTGTGGATAGCTGGATTGTTTAAAGCCCTATTTTGTGCGCACCTTCATAAATTGGCGCTTTCGTTTTGTCAGCGCCAATTTCACTGCCTATGATGGGATATCCGAGTGACAAGCTAAGGTATTCCAATGGGCACAGCCACACTGCTTACGGGCAAACTCCTGTACGAACACCAAACCATTGCCGCAATGGTGACAATTTATTGCAAGGCGAAACACCAAGGCCAAGACGCAACGAGCCTATGTGCAGATTGCATTGAGTTATTGGATTATGCCGCAACACGGCTAGATCGCTGCCCCTACGGACAAAACAAACCCACCTGTAATAAATGCCCAGTGCATTGCTACAAACCCGCGCAGAAACAAATCGTCAAAGAGATCATGATCTTTTCTGGTCCACGGATGTTATTACCGCATCCCGTTCGTGCAATCAAACACTTACTCGCGGAACGCATCCCTGTTCCCAGCGTTGTGCCCGAAGCGGCTTCAAATCGTCATCAGCGCATAGCAAGCCAACAGAAAAACTAACGGCGATACTTTTACCGAGCCGATTTCCCTGATATAACAGGGCTCGAGGTATCGCATATGAACGAGTTTCATAGTTTTTTCACTCAAGCTTACTGGTGGTTATCATTATTTGGAGGCGTACATTGCCTCGCGTTAGCTATTTATATTCGCTATTTCTATCACCCAGACGCTAACCAAAAACTCCTCGCCGCTTTCTTAAGTCTTATTGCTCTATACTTCCTCACGGGTATGTTAAACCGCGATAACAGTCCAATTCCCATTCATATCCTATTCAATCTGATTAACCCTATCTATTTTTTGCTCATGCCTTTGCTCTATCTCTATTGCAAACGCAGTTTAGCACCAACCAATAAACCGCTAGGGTTTTCAAAGCATTACTGGCCATCTGCATTAACATTAGTTTTCGCCATTTTAGATATTGCCCTAAGATTAACTGCGCATCCCATTAACGAGTGGCAACCCATAGCTCTGATGCTTAAAGAAATGAGTATCAGCCAATGGGGCGCTCTACTCCCAGCGCTGTTATCTGTACAAACCTGTTTTTACTTTATCGCGCTGTGGATGTTGTTTCGTCGACATAAACGCAATCAAAGAGATGTCACTCAAACCCAAGAGGCGCTCGGCACCATTCGGTTTCGTTGGCTGATAAGCTTGACCTTGGCCATGTTGTTGAATTGGTTAATCCGCGTATTTGTGGTGATTTTGCCTTTCTATCTTGGTGATAATCTATCGCTACTTTCCCACGCATTGCCAAGGCTGACCTTACTACTGAGCATGTATATGCTGGCGGTATATGGGCTAAAGCAAATCACCCGCTCTGCCTACTTAAAAGGCCGCATGGCCGAACCAGAGCTAGAGCAACGCCCACTCGTCATTGAAAATGTTCTCACCCCAGAGGAGTATGAATTTTTGCATCAAATTCAGCAGGACGATGCAGAAAAAAACCAAGGTTCTTCGCCACCTAAGAACTAATTGGCGAAACTGCACTCCAATCATCACCACCAATATCACTCCAACCATTAAGTCGAACACTGAACCTAAGCTGACACATATGTCACTTTTGGCTGTCATTTGTGTCGATAAAGGCTAGTCTGGAACAACTAAAGACTTGAAGAGGCGTTACCATGAAATCATTTTTAACAGCCATTGCGGCATCAACATGCCTTATTGTGAGCCTATTTGCTGCCCCAACTGTACATGCAGATGAAAGCTACGATCAGGCAGTAGTCAATTTCCAAAAAGCGAAAGAAACCAGTAAATTTTTCGACACAGCCTATGGCTATGCTTTATTCCCAACTGTGGGTAAAGGCGGAATTGGGATCGGTGCAGCCTATGGCAAAGGCCGAGTCTACCAAGGCGGTGCCTATATGGGTGATTCGAGTCTGACTCAATTATCCATCGGTTTTCAATTAGGTGGACAAGCCTACAGCGAGATCATCTTTTTTAAAGATGCCAAAGCCTATGAAGCCTTCACGAGCGGCAGTTTCGAGTTTGACGCCCAAGCGTCGGCAGTTGCCATCAACATGGGAGCAAGCGCTCAAGCAGGAACCACAGGCAACTCAGCAGGCGCAGGCCAATCGGGTGGTAATCGCTCAGCAAGCGGCTCTTATATCAACGGTATGGCAGTATTTACCGCAGCAAAAGGCGGCTTAATGTTTGAAGCCGCTCTTGCGGGTCAAGCCTTTAGTTTTGAGCCTAAAGCTAACTAAGACGAGCCATTCGGCTGTGATATCAAACGGCGAGCCTAAATGCTCGCCGTTTTTTCTTAAATGATTACCTCAAGCTTCTGACTCAGATGTTCTAACTAAAACCAAGTCATTAGAATTGAGCGAAATAAGTTGAAATGCATATTTAACTTAGCGAAGTAATAACAAGGGGATATGGCTTTTACTGATCATCCTTGTGGTATTACTACCCACAAAAAACTCCCGAATACGCGAATGACCATAGGCGCCCATCACCATAAGATCGATTTGATGCTCAAGTTGATAGATCTCAAGGGCCGTTTGCACTTCTCCCTGACAAAAGGCGGTAACCACATTGAAATCCGCCGCAATCAAAGATTCGGCCACCAACGCCAGTTCAGCTGTCGCCAGCGATTGATCATCAGACACCATCACTAAATGACATTCGAGCCCTTTCAAGAGCGGACTCGTTAGCACTTGATTAAGGGCTTTTTTCGCAGTAATGCTGCCATCATAGGCGATCATAAATCGCTTCGGTGCAGTAAACTCGTCCATCACCACTAAAATAGGCTGCTTAAGCGTGCGAATGACATTTTCTAAATGGCTGCCAATGGCCTGCGCTTGGTCTTGATGCTGCTCCCCTTGGCGCCCCATCACCACCAGTCTGGCCTGGGATTCTTGCTCTAACAGGGTTTCGACTAAATCGCCATGACGCTGCAAGGTTACAACCACGACTGCGGGTTGTGCCTCCACGATGCGCGTTTGCGCATCTTGCAACATATACTTACCCTGCTCGAGTGCCAGCTTGCCTCGGCGCGCTTCGAGCTCAACCATTTCATTGAGCAAGTGCTCCCGTGTACCTAGGCCAATATTTCCTGACAGATTTGACTCTATTGGATAGGCTGACTTATCCAATACATGTAATAGGGTTACTGGGGCATCCAGTTGCTGAGCGGCCCAGCTACTGGCGTCACATACGGCGAATGTCACTTTTGAACCGTCGATACAGGCAATCACATTTGTCATCGTATTTTCCTTTTACTGTGTTGCTAAGGGCTTAGTGACCAGACATCACGTTTTCAACGTCTTCAGGCTTATCGTGCACCCCAAATTTATCGACTATGGTTGCACTGGCTTGGTTAAGGCCAATCAACTCCACTTCAGTTCCCTCGCGACGGAATTTAATCACTACCTTGTCTAGGGCCGATACCGCAGTAATATCCCAGAAATGCGCTTGAGATAAGTCGATAGTCACCTTATCAACCACTTCCCTAAAATCAAATGAATTACTGAACTTATCTGCCGAGGCAAAAAAGACTTGCCCAATAACTTGATAATGGCGACCTGCGTCGGCAGCAGCCGTTACACTCTCAACCACCATAAAACGGCCCACTTTATTAGCAAAGAACAGGGACGCGAGTAATACCCCCACAAATACTCCCATAGCTAAGTTATGGGTAGCGACCACCACAGCAACGGTCGCCACCATCACAAGGTTGGTTGATATTGGATGATGCTTAAGATTACGAATTGAATCCCAAGAGAAAGTACCGATAGACACCATGATCATCACGGCAACCAGTGCCGCCATAGGGATGAGCTTTAACCATTCGCCGAGGAATACAATCAATATGAGTAGAAATACCCCCGCTGAAAAGGTCGATAACCGTCCGCGACCACCCGATTTAACGTTGATGATCGACTGACCAATCATAGCGCAACCAGCCATACCGCCCATTAAACCCGCGCCGATATTGGCAATACCTTGGCCCTTACACTCGCGATTCTTATCGCTTTGGGTATCGGTTAAATCATCGACTATGGTGGCAGTCATCATAGATTCCAGCAAACCCACCACGGCAAGGCCGGCCGAATAAGGGAAGATGATCATCAGAGTTTCAAGGGTCAATGGCACTTCAGGCCAGAGGAAAATAGGCAAAGTATCAGGTAGTTGCCCCATGTCACCGACAGTACGAATATCTAACCCCATATAAACCGCAAAAAGTGTTAATCCGACAATACACACGAGAGGCGAAGGTACGGATTTACCAATCACAGGGATGAGTGGGAATAAGTAAATGATACCAAGGCCTGCAATCGTCATCGCATATACATGCCAAGTCACATTAGTCAGCTCGGGCAACTGGGCCATAAAAATCAGAATCGCCAGTGCATTCACAAAGCCCGTCACCACAGAGCGAGAGACGAAACGCATCAAGCTTCCTAGCTTTAAGTAACCCGCGGCAATTTGCAGCACACCAGTTAATAGGGTCGCCGCGAGTAAATACTCGAGGCCGTGTTCCTTCACTAAGGTCACCATCAACAGCGCCATAGCACCCGTTGCGGCAGAGATCATACCAGGACGGCCGCCTGTAAACGCGATGACCACTGCGATACAGAATGAAGCATACAGGCCGACTTTAGGATCGACGCCTGCAATAATAGAAAAGGCAATCGCCTCAGGGACTAACGCCAGTGCAACCACAATACCGGCTAACAGATCTCCGCGTATGTTGGAGAACCACTCTTTTTTCATGGTTTGTATCATGTCACTCACTCTGATTGAAATTTAATCATATCTTCCAATAGCTAATATCAACACTTGACTCAAATGTCAGCGCATAGCCAATGAGGTACTTATGCGTCAAGGTGACGAAATGCAATTGGGATTATGGGGTACAGCAAAACAACTACCGAGTCGGTAGCGACTAAGGACGGATCTTAACGATCCAAAAAGGAAGGATTAAACTAATGCGGCTTAATGCTCATCACCGAAAAATAACCTCACTTATATGAGCCAACTCAAATTTGACTGCATTAAAAATAGTAGTGCTATTGGGAATAGCGACATAATGACGTGTATAAAACAGGCCGGAGTATAGAGAGTTGTTTGCTCAAAATCAAAAAACTTCAGTTAACATCAGAGTGATTAAAATACCCACCATACTTTGGTGGGCATTGAATAAAAACAACCGCAACAACTCAGGGGTAACATAGGTAAGTATTAAGCACCATCTGATATCGCTTTATGCCGAGGCAGTTTGATTGAGATAAGTGCTGCGAGCGCAATAAATGCCGCCGATATCCACAGACAAGCCGCCATGCCATACACTTGATACACCCAGCCAGACAACACAGTCCCGATCAAACGCCCCATAGCATTAGCCATGTAGTAAAAACCCACATCTAACGATACGCCATCTTCATCCGCATAACTGACGATAAGATAGCTGTGTAATGAAGAGTTGATCGCGAATAAGGCGCCAAACAGCATCAATCCCCAAATCAGTATATTCGCAGCATGGAAGTCATAACTTATCGCCAGCGCAATGCCTGCCGGCACTATGCTCAATATCGCCGCCCAACCTAAGGCGCTACGTCCATCGGGAACCTTGTTTTGGCTCGCCGACTTTGTCCCCGTCAAGCGAGGTGCGAAGCCTTGCACTATGCCATAACCTATCACCCAGAGTGCGAGAAAACCGCCGACATACCAATGATCCCAACCAAAGGTTGAGGCCAAATAAACGGGTAAAGCCACCACAAACCACACATCCCGCGCACCAAATAAAAACATGCGTGCGGCAGAAAGCGTGTTTACCGCCGGACTCTTAGAGAAAATTTCCGTGAACTTAGGTTTGTTTTTGGCTTTACCTAAATCGCGCTGCAAACTTAACAGACTAAAAATCCACACCAGCAATAGGACAATTGCCATACCTAACACGGCCAGCTGGAATCCAAACAGGGTCAGCAAGGCACCGCCCAAGAAGAACCCCGCGCCCTTTAGCGCATTTTTGGAGCCAGTGAGCATGGCAACCCACTTATACAGCTCACCCTGAGCATCATTGGGCACCAACAACTTGATACTGCTTTTAGCGCTCATTTTATTGAGATCTTTAGCAATACCCGACAAGGCCTGCGCCGCCATCACCCAAGCAACCGTAAGCATACTGCTAGGCACAAGCAGCATGCTAAGGGCGACAATCTGCATATATAGGCCTACATTCATGGTCTTATTTAAGCCTAAACGCGCCCCGAGCCAGCCGCCGACTAAGTTCGTTACCACCCCAAAGATTTCATAGAAGAGGAATAGCATGGCAATTTGTAGCGGGCTATAACCTAAGCCATGAAAATAGAGCACCACTAACATACGTAATGCGCCATCGGTGAGCGTGAATGCCCAATAGTTGCCTGTAACCACCAGATACTGGCGGATCTCGGGTGATATGTTAGACAAGAACCCTGTCAGCTTAGCCATAAAGCTTATGCCTTATCCATCAGACCGACCATGCGGGCCAGTTCGACGGTGCGATTGGCATAACCCCACTCGTTGTCATACCAAGCGTAGAGTTTGACCTGAGTGCCATTGATAATCATGGTCGATAGCGCATCGATAATGCTCGAACGCGGATCGGTTTTATAATCGACCGAGACTAATGGACGTTCCTCATAACCTAAAATGCCTTTTAGCGGTCCGTCTGCCGCTTCTTTTAACAGGCGATTGACCTCAGCTTCGGTCGTTTTGCGACTCACCTCGAACACACAATCGGTTAATGAGGCGTTCGCTAATGGCACCCGCACCGCATGGCCGTTAAGCTTACCTTTGAGTTCAGGGAAAATATGGGTAATGGCCGTCGCTGAGCCTGTTGTTGTGGGGATAAGGCTTAAACCACAGGCCCGCGCACGGCGGAGATCTTTATGCGGCGCATCTAAAATCGTTTGAGTATTGGTAATATCATGAATGGTTGTCATGGAACCATGCACTATACCGAGGTTTTCGTGGATCACTTTGACGATTGGCGCCAAACAGTTAGTGGTACAGGAGGCCGCAGTCACAATCGGATGAATGGCTTTGTCATAGAGTTGATGATTCACCCCCATGACAACGTTTAACACGCCCTCTTCTTTAACGGGCGCTGTGACCACAACGCGTTTAACGCCTTGATCTAAATAAGCTTGCAGCACTGCTTTGGTTTTCATCTTACCCGAGGCTTCAATCACAACATCACAACCGGACCAATCGGTTTCCCCGATGGTTTTATTGCGAGTACAGCTAATACGCTTACCATCGATAATGATGTCATTACCCTCGGCATTAGCCTCGTACTGCCAGCGACCATGCACAGAGTCGAATGTGAGCAAATGGGCTAAGGTCGCCGCATCCCCAGCGGGATCATTAATCTGCACAAACTCAACCTCTTCCCAGCCCCAAGCAGCGCGTAATGCTAAACGTCCCATACGGCCAAAGCCATTTATCCCGATTTTGATTGTCATACCTGCATCCTTCACACTCAGTTTTATATTAGGTGTTTTATATTATTTGTTTAAGATTACAGCGTTATCTCTTCGATATAGCCGCGTTGATGCCCTTCTCGTTGGCAATGGCGGTAATAATCTCAGCGGTTTTAGTGCATTTAGCGCATCCACTACCTAATTCTTTGATATTTAACACTTTTATAATTCTCACGGAATGGGACCTATAGCGTTAAAGATCCAACCGATTAAGGTGAATGAAATCAATAAAATAGCAAAAACGATGGCCAGCAAACGCCATTGCATCACCTGCTTGAGCAAAATGAACTCGGGAAAACTGGCGGCAACCGTAGACATACAAAATGCCAATGTCGTCCCTACGGGCAAGCCATTAGTGATAAGGCTCTCCATGATAGGAATAACCCCAGTCGCATTGGAATACAGAGGAATACCAATCAATACCGCCGCAGGAACCGACCACCATTGACCATCGCCTAAGTGGGCTTCGATCCAACCGTCAGGCACAAATCCATGGAGTGCGGCGCCAAGCCCAACCCCAATAATGACCCATTTCCACACTCGGCCAAAAATCTCTAGGGTCTCGCCTTTCGCAAATTCATGCCGTTCCGTTAACGTCATGGATGTTGATGTCATACCCTCGCTATTATCGTGACTTGCTTGCGCCTGACCTTGCTCGAGTGCTTTGGCGGCAAAGGACTGCAGCCAACGCTCAGCGCGGATCGTGTCCAAAAATGCCCCCGCCAACATACCCACTGACATGCCGACCAGCACGTATATCACAGTAAACTTCCAGCCCAACAGACTCACAAGCAACAGAACGGCGACTTCATTAATTAACGGCGAAGTGATCAGAAATGCCATAGTGATCCCAACGGGGATCCCCGCGGAAGTGAAACCTAAAAAAACCGGAATACTCGAACATGAGCAGAATGGGGTAACAGCGCCAAAACCCGATCCCATAAAGTAACCGACAAAACGATTTTTACCCGCCAAGTAATCCCGAACCCGCTCGACATTGAGCGAGGCCCGCACCAAAGCGATGCCATAAATCATCAGCAACAGGAGCGCAAAAATCTTAGTGGTATCTTCAATAAAAAAATGGATGGCGTCGGCGAGCTTAGTATTGGGCTCTAAACCCATCAAATCAAAAGTTAACCAGCTCGCTAAATCTGAAAATATTTGCAGCATTGTTACGCCACCTTAATATTAAGCAAAACTTTAGACACGTAAACATATGAAAAAACGTATATTTGAGGTTAAATTTTTGCTGCTAGCCCTCTAGCAGCAAGCTTTAGCACGGTCAGGACGCCCGCCCATCTTGCACAAATTACGCATATTTTCTTCAAGGAATACAGTGTTTTGGTTGGTAACTTCACTCAACACTAACTGACTCCATTCGGGTAAGTCATTATTGATACGATAGAAAATCCATTGCCCCTGACGGCGATCAACTAATAAACCGCATTTACGTAATTGGGCCAAATGTCGCGAAATCTTAGGCTGAGTCTCTTGCAATGCCTCGGTCAATTCACAGACACAGAGCTCCCCCTCTTGCTGGATCAACATCATGCAACGCAAGCGGGTTTCATCGGCTAAACATTTAAAAAACTGGGTTGGATTAATCATTGATGCCCTTAGACTGAACTAGTACAAACATTTTGATCCTTTTGTTAACTTTCCTAAAGGTTCATTCAAACAGCAAGCTGTGAGCGGTAAGAAACAACACTCGTTTTTCATGGCTATGGATCTTTTGGAAAGACCTTGTACAATATATACGAATTTTCATATATGTAAATATCCGTATATAAGATCACTTTAAGTTTCACGCATTAGTCAAAATGGTGTTTGAGTATAGTGTTCAACACTAAGATACATACGAAAATTCACATATAAAAAATCATTCAAACCCACCGACAATATAGTTAGGTGAGGGCATTATTTTATGATTACGGGTAGACAGTCTCTGCCCTTTTAGGAGCTTGTATGTGGTTAGCAGGGGCAATTTTTGTTCTCACCATAGTGTTAGTAATTTGGCAACCTAAGGGGTTAGGCATAGGTTGGAGTGCTACCTTGGGCGCCGTATTGGCCCTACTACTGGGTGTGGTGCACTTAGGGGATATTCCTGTGGTATGGAATATTGTCTGGAATGCGACCGCCACCTTTATTGCCGTGATCGTCATCAGTTTATTATTAGATGAGTCGGGATTTTTCGAATGGGCCGCGCTGCATGTGGCCCGTTGGGGCAAAGGTCGTGGGCGTTTACTCTTTACTTACATAGTATTACTCGGCGCGACTGTTGCCGCATTGTTTGCCAATGATGGCGCGGCGCTGATCCTCACCCCCATAGTGATTGCTATGTTACTGGCTCTGGGCTTTAGCGCCGGAGCAACCTTAGCCTTTGTAATGGCGGCGGGTTTTATTGCCGATACCGCAAGTTTGCCGTTAATTGTCTCTAACCTAGTCAATATTGTTTCAGCGGACTTCTTCAACATAGGTTTTAACGAATACGCCTCTGTGATGGTGCCCGTCGATATTGCTGCTATTAGTGCCACCTTAGTCATGCTGCATCTGTTTTTCCGCAAAGATATTCCCGCGACCTACGACTTGCAAAAACTACGCGAACCTAAGGCCGCCATTCGCGACCTCAACACCTTTAAAACCGGTTGGGGCGTATTAGTCTTACTCTTGGTGGGCTTTTTTGGCTTAGAACCGCTCGGTGTGCCCGTGAGTTTAGTGGCTGCCGTGGGTGCCCTGATCCTGTTTGTTGTCGCGAAAAAAGGCCAAGCCATAGATACCACTAAGGTACTTCGCGGCGCGCCATGGCAGATAGTGATCTTTTCACTCGGCATGTATTTGGTTGTTTATGGTCTTCGCAACGCAGGCTTAACCGATTACCTATCGAGCGTATTAAATAGCTTGGCAGAACAAGGGCTTTGGGCTGCCACTATGGGCACGGGCTTCTTGGTCGCGTTTTTATCGTCCCTCATGAACAACATGCCAACGGTGTTAATTGGCGCCCTCTCGATAGACGGTAGCAATGCGACCGGCGTGATTAAAGAAGCCATGATTTACGCTAACGTGATTGGTAGCGATTTGGGTCCTAAAATCACCCCCATCGGCAGTTTAGCAACCCTGCTATGGCTGCATGTACTGGCGCAGAAAAATATTAATATTACCTGGGGTTATTATTTCCGCGTCGGCATAGTGATGACGCTACCTGTGCTATTTGTCACCCTAGCGGCACTGGCGCTGCGCCTCTCCTTCTAATCTTCGTCCATGGGCACTAGAGCATCTGTTTAGTGCCTATGGATAAATTTATAAGCGATTATTTATCAGAGACATGTTATGACTAATATGATTGATGACAGCATTAAGATTTACCACAATCCAGCCTGTGGCACATCGCGCAACACTTTAGCATTGATCCGTAATAGTGGAGTCGAACCCCAAATCATCCACTACTTAGAAAACGCCGCCCTCCCGCGATGAATTACTTAAGTTAATTAATGAGATGAAAATCTCTGTGCGTTCATTGCTACGTAACAATGTTGAACCATTTGAACGACTAGGACTTTCTGAAGACACATTTAATGATGAAGAACTGGTTAACTTCATGCTGACTTATCCCATTTTAATTAACCGTCCTATCGTCGTTACGCCGCGAGGCACAAAACTCTGTCGCCCGTCTGAGACTGTGCTTGATATTTTGACCAAAGCACAACAAGGCCCTTTCACCAAAGAAGATGGCGAAATCATCATTAATGAACAGGGACAAAGAGTTCGCACATGAAACCACTAAACCACGATATGCCAGCGCTCAAACAAGAATTAATGGTTAATAACATGGATATGGACTGTTTTAATCTAACTCCTCTAACCCATCCGCCTAGAATACTGATGCTTTATGGCTCAGTACGAGAACGCTCCTATAGCCGACTGACGACGGAAGAAGCCACTCGACTATTAACACACATGGGCGCAGAGGTGCATATTTTTAACCCTTCTGGACTCCCACTTCCTGATGATGCGCCTGACAGTCATCCCAAAGTCATGGAACTAAGAGAAATGGTACGTTGGTGCGAAGGTATGGTGTGGTGTTCACCAGAACGCCACGGTGCGATGACCAGTATTATGAAAGCTCAAATCGATTGGATCCCTTTGGCTGAAGGTGCAGTCCGGCCTTCACAAGGTAAGACATTAGCAATAATGCAGGTGAGTGGTGGTTCACAGTCCTTCAACACACTAAACCAAATGCGTATATTGGGACGATGGATGCGCATGTTCACCATACCCAACCAGTCTTCAATCGCAAAAGCTTGGTTAGAGTTTGACGAGGCAGGCCGAATGAAACCTTCGCCTTACTACGATCGCGTAGTTGATGTTATGGAGGAATTGATGAAATTCACTTTACTCCTGAGGGGCAATGTTGATTTCCTCACGAACCGATATAGCGAACGCAAAGAAAGCGCTTCAGAGCTATCAACCCGAGTAAATCAAAAAGAAATATAGATTAAACACTAAAAGTATTCTCGACTATGGAGCAAAAGATTAGCCCTGCGCCAACTTTTGCTCCAGATAAGAACCATCACGCAAAATAAATACATTCCAAATACACGAGTGAGACCTAAATCCTTAAAGCCAGCTAAAAACTCTCTGTAACTTGCCATCAACCAAGCCGAAACCTCGCTATAAAACGACTAACTGGAAGCAATACAACCAAGCCTTAATCAACCGCAGTTCACCCACCTTCTGGATTGATAAGACGCCACAAACAAGTGGAAAGCCGAAGTTAAGTTGCGCAAGAAAGGCCGTCCACGTTTGTTTAGCGACTTAGCCATTATCACTGCCCTGCCACGAAGTTATTCGTCGAAAACGTGCCTTATTGCTTTTCACTCCTAAGTAAGCCACAGCGTTATGGTATAAGAGCATCCCAATAACTTAGCGGTCAGTAGGCAAAAGCTTCATGGCTCAAATAAGCAATAGAAGAAACTGTACAGTTATCGTCGCCGGTCATCTCAAAAAGCGCCATGTACAGGATAAAGTATCTGCGAGGTGGTACGCTGAGGATGCGAAATGATAACGCTCAGGTGGGAGAGACTTACACCATGATAAAGGCTCTGAACAAGCTTATAGTGCTATTTATGCCTGAAACCCATCATATCGTCCAATATTTAAACAGCCATAAAAGTTCTGCTCACTGAATCTGCTTAGGAAACAATGAGTTGACTGAGTTTAATGCAAGGCTGAGCCCGTGTAGTGTCGTTATCCACATAAACGGGCAACATAAGCAGGTGATGAACACAATTTTGAGCTAGCTTGATAACAACACTAGTCGTGTCCCCAAGGTTTGGGCGGTAATGCTACTGGCTGGGTAAGATCAAAATCGACTTTGAAATCGCGGTTTTCGCGCGTAAGTTGATAGCTAAACGTTGTTGGCGTAATTTCCATGTGCCACACATTCGTGATCGACTGGGTTAGCCCATTCTTAACGAAGTTATCGATAGATTCCCTATCAATTGGAAATGATTGTTTCTGTACTGTCCCATCATTCATAGTGTCGCCGCCATACATGGTCACAGCATCTTCACTTCCATCCTGATGGCGATGGTCGTGCTTCAACTTAAGTCCTTGCTGCGTTTTAGTCAGCACCCAAGTACGCGAGTGGTCATCACCCACATGGAACGGGATCTTAAGCTCAGTGTCGCTACATTCACGCACGTGCATAATTAACGACTTGCCGCTAAAGGCCGAATCAGCCGTGTCACCCGATACCACTTTTCCCGCAAAGGCTTGGCCACAATGGGCCGCGATTTGTGCGAAAAAAGTATTCTGCGTCTTGGTGGATAGCGACTCAACTTGAGCGGCGATTGATGGCAACGCGATAAAAGACAAACTGATGAGCCCGAGGCTCGGTAGGGTAATGTTGGGATTCATTATGTTCTCCACTTTTTTAGATGAAAAACACCCTAACACTAGGAAATAAATTCAAACTGAATTTCACCTAGTGTTAGTGATGATAAACCAAAGTGATTACCAGCCGATATAAGTACGCGAACGATTACCCAGACGCTTTTTGATAAAGCGAGCCGTCATAATACTGCCTACCATCATGAAAATGAAAATCCCAGCGGAAAAGAGCACGCTAGTCACAGCAGAACCTGGTGGGAAGCGGAAACGCATTACGGTTGCAGCCGTGTTAAATAGCATATCGAAGAGTGGATGAATAAAGAAAATTGCAAAACTCATCTCAGCGACTTCGACTAACCAAGGCAAACGACTTCGTCCCGACAACCATTCACAGAAATTCAGTACTAATACACATAAACAAAGTTTCTGAATAAACTGCCAATCGATACCGTTATACTCAAACGGTGCCTTATGATAATTACCAATATGCTGCACTATGTAAGTTTGTTCGACTAAGCTCACCACTAAAAAAATCATCGCTAGTGCGGTGAAAATAGAGCCAAAGCGCGTCACAATATGTTCATCTTGCGAATATAAAATACCAATCAAGTAGAAAGGTACAAAATACACAACTGAGTGGATGAAATTGACGTTACCTATAGGTCTATGCAATAGGATTGCTACCACACAGCTCAGTACAAATAGTGTCCAACGCATCTGCTGCGAGCAACGGATAAACCATAAAAAAATCGGCGAGAATAAAAACACCGCCATGATGAAGGGAATGTACCAGTGCGGATACAGAATATAACCGTTACGCACAGTATAAAAAATACTCAGCAAGACATTATCGAGCGGCTGATGCTCCATAAATATCCAGCGCAAACACAAACAAAATAGACCAATCAATGATACAACTAAAAAAGGATAAAGTACGTTTTGTACTTTGTTCTTCATAAACTTGCTGTAGTCGAAATCCTTATAAAAAATGCGATGGAAAAAGTATCCCGAGATAAACACAAATAACGCTGTGCCACCACGCAATAGATTTTCCAGCAACAGCGGGAAACCTTCACCAGAGTTGTAAATACTGTGGCCAAGCACGATAAAAATAATCGCAATGCCACGCATGTAGGTAAATTCGAGCTGATTTTTTCTCATTATTAATTCATCGCACAGTAGAGGGTTCTTCCATCAACAACACTCGCAGAAACCCTAATAGTTCCATGGACTTCCGCTTCGTTGAATACCAGATACTGACCCTCACGCTGAAAGGGGAATGCTAAAGGTAACAGAGTTGCCGCCTCAATGCCCTCACAAAAATTTTGTACTGGAACATCGAGTAATGGACTGCCACTCACTGACAAGTTACTAAATTGCGCACTCATCCCTAAATAAGCTTGAGTCATTTCCTCTTGATAGGGCACCACATAAAAGCCAGAACGTACGTCACCCACATCGATAAAACTGCTGCTATCGCTCACGCTCGGCATAACCAATAACGGCACTTTTGGATCCTGCACATTCAACAACAACTGAGACAATTTTGCTTGAGTGGCAGGGTAATACGCTAGCATCTCCTGCAGCTGTTTCTTCTGTTTAGTGTCTTTCTTGTCTAACGGGGATACTGGCTTTACGCGGTTCAGTAGTAAATCCACAGGCAACATACCCGACATGACCGACTCTTTCCATACATAAGGGTCTTGAGTGCTATCCAACAATATGCCCGCCAGAGCGCCAATATTTGCCGCCTCAGCCGTCCAACCAACCCACATTTTCTGCTGTTGATAATAGTCATACACATATTTTGTCAGTATTTGCTGATAACCAAGTAAAGTTTGATTTTGACTCAATACACGCGCACCTGCGGCCAATTCCACATACTTAGCGCTGCCTTCAACGAGATCATTGATGTAACCGACTCTATCTTCATTCGGCGCAATTTGGCGCCATTGCTGCAACCAATAAGCAGCATAGCTAAGATGTAATGACTGTTGTTCGGGTTGTGCCAGCGCCGCCATTAAGGCATCAAATAACTGTAAACGATAATAGCGAGCATCGAAGTTGAGCGGAAAGACCTCACCCTCATAACGCTTACCGTCTTCTAATACTCGCCATTCGGATTGGGCATAAAAATGGAAGGCTTCATGCAAGCCATTGCTCGCCCAGATTAAAAAAGCTAAATCCGTTGGCTTAGTGTCGCGAGTAAATTGGATGTTCGGCACTTCGAGCTGGATCAATACGCCTGGCTGGCCATTATATTGTGGAAAGCCGAAGCTCACCGATAGACCAGAGTGCAGATTGACAGACTCTAACACACTGTTATCTTGGATTATTTCGCCACCAGGCTGTCGAAGCCAGACATTACCACCATAACTAAAGAGGTGTACTTTATCTTCAAGGCGAAAACCGGGCCACAAAGCTTCGCTCTGGCGACTATTCTGTGCCATAAAATCGAGGTAAAGACGGGCGAGTTGTTCCGGAGAGGCCTCATCGGCAAACGCGGGGGTAGCGGCAGAGACACCTAAAAGCCATAGGATCACTACCATAATATTTTTCATTTATCTGCCTAAACAAACACAAGGGGTTTACAAAACAGCGCTAGCATATAGCGCAATCAAGCAATAGTGAAACATTTGCAAAAAAATATTTTTACCCCAGAAAATCTCAGTCAAAACCAAATCAACGACTCCTAATGAAATCATATTTTTAGCACAATTTTGCATCACTTAGGCGATTGCGCTCGCAATAGGTTTAAGTCTTAGGTTCGCTCGGCTTATCTCCAAACCACAGTGTGAGTTTATCCGCTGCAAGGGATTTCACTTCATCATCGATATATAAGGTCACCATAGTCAGGGCCGCGGCAAGGGCACCTAAATCATCGGTAAAGCCAACTAAAGGAGTCAGATCGGGAATCGCATCTAAAGGCAAAATAAAATACGCTAACGCGCCGTAGATGACTGACTTAGCCCACTTAGGCGTATTGGGTTGTTGCGCTGCATAATAAAGCCATAGTGCCCGCTCGATGACCTCTCTACCTGCTTGACGGCTAAAGAGTTTGATCTTGTTCCAAAATCCGCTGTCAGTAAATTGCTCATCCGCCATCATATTTCTCCAATACCCTAAAGTTGTTTGGGTATACACCCATGCCACTTCACAGTGTACGACGATAAGCCGCAGGGGTCAGGCCAAATTGCTGCTTAAAACGTAAGGAAAACTTTTCCGCAGATTGATAACCACAGGCCAAAGCCACTTGCAATACTGGCTCGCTCGAATTCTGCAACATGGCTAAACCATGACAAAGCCGCACTTCTACCAGTAACTGCCTAAAACTAGTGTCTTCTAAGGCCAATTTACGCCTAAGGCTTGCCGTGCTCATGTGTAACTTGTCGGCAATATCCTCCTGCTGCCATGACGCCGAAGGACTCACACTCATCAAGGCCAAGGCCGCTTGAGTCACGCTGCGTTGGGTGTGTCCATACAACCAGTTCACACTGCGTTTATCTGGCAAACTTAACAGTAATGCAGCCAAATAATGCAGTTGAACAGGATCGGCCAGAGACAAGGTCAAACTCTGTAATAGCGCATTCCAAGCTAAGTCCACAGCGCGTGATATATTTTGGACTGGCATAGGGTCACGCCAATCGGTAGCACTTGATAAAATGCCTTGGGGTAAATCGTGGGGGAGTAATAACTGCACCGCCCGATAACGCCCAAGAAAAGGTCGATTAACAAAGCTAATATGCGAACCAGCAGGAATTAACAGTAACTGCCCTTGGCCTACTAAAACAGATTCATCTTGCCAGAGCAGAGACTTTTCACCATAGATAACCCGAATAATCGACGGCTGATGTACAGGGACTTGAGATAAAGATTGTGCCTGCTTCGAATCATATTCAAACATACGGATCATGACACCAGCCTAATTATCAATGGATTATCGATTATATACCGCAGTCAACTTGGCGCTGCCGAGCGCTTGTGCCCTGAGCATAAAGCCCAATAAGGCAGGGCTAGCATCCTTTGGCAATTCTAAAGCACTGGGTAATGCCCACACAGTAAATTCATACCTGTGAACGCCATGACCTTGGGGCGGGCATGCGCCACCAAAATTTGTAGTGCCAAAATCGTTCTTCAAGGCAATAGCACCTTTGGGCAGTGCATCAACATGCGAGCCCGCACCTTGTGCGAGCGAAGTTTGCGCTAAGGGTAAGTTATATACGGCCCAGTGCCACCAACCGCTGCCCGTTGGTGCATCAGGATCATAAGCTGTCACTGCAAATGCTTTAGTTCCTGTGGGCACGTCAGTCCAAGTCAGTTGCGGCGAAATATTTTCCCCTTGGCAACCAAAGCCATTAAACACTAATTGCGATGTCAGTTTATTGCCCTCGCTCATATCTTTGCTCGTTAATGTCATAGCACTTGCCTGTCCAACGAATAACCCAAGCACTAAACTCGCCCCTAACCACCCTTTATTCATGTCTATCTCCTATTCATGTTCGACCTGACTCACTTTACGTCAATCAAAAAAATAACATCTGCCCTAAAACGACAACTTTCTGCCCCAAATGCTCAAATGTGAGAAAAAAGTTATCACTTTTGCATTTTTCAAGCAGGAAGATGATTTTGTAACGAAAATATCTGCATAACAATGCAAATATGGAATGCGGTATAAATCAGAATGATGATTACAGCAGCCTTTAAATTAAGATTAGATATTTGAAATAAGATATTTTATGCAAATAATATTATTTAAATAATGCTGACAATATTTACTTTCATAATTTAGATAAAGATACTTAAGCATGATTGACTCCATTTAATATTGATAATTTAAGTTAAATTGACGTGCTAATTATTTAAAAATAAGACATAGGTCATGATTTTATTTATAACTCGCATATAAACTTCATTACGTAATAAAAACCTAACCATTTTCTCTAAGTCATAATGGAGTCGTATATGAAGAGGAAATCTAAAATTATGGCGCATATCAGGCGCACACGGCATATCATGATGCCTAGTCAACGTGACTATTTCGATCACTCCTTTATCTTCCTCCGCTAACCTTAGCGTAGGTAGTAGGCCAATTAACAGGTCTAAAGTGCTATTGCCCTAATAGGTGCAAACACTTATCGTACTGTTTTATTTGGTTTATTATCTAACACCTTAATCAAAGCATTCTTTTATCAGTGCAGTTTTACTGCGGCTAAGCTATTCATACGCTCAATAAATATATTTCTACTTATATTTATTTCGTAACTTTGGCATAACCACATTTAATCTGCGCACGGAATAGCTATATCTAATTTTCATACCATTAATGTTTTTAATTAGGTATAGGCACACTTGTATCTATTTTTTATAAAGTAAAAGGGAAATTAACTATGAAATCATTAAAAGTAGCCGCTAGCTTATCTGTTAGATCTTGTTTCGATATCGACAGAGAAGTTGTCAATGTATTAACCACAGATTTTTGCGATGTGGGCGCGGCTGTCGTCTCTGTTGATGATGTTAGAAATGGTATTGTTGAAAAGATCAAAAACACAGGATTGAAACTGCCCATTTTCGTTTCAGTTTGCTGTGAAGAAACCTTCCCTGATGATGTTTGCTCATCGATTACAGGGGTATTTGAACTCTGCGGTGATAACACTGACTTCTACGGAAAACAGGTTGAGACTGCAATAAGTAAATATGAACAAGCGCTATTGCCACCTTTCTTCGGTACGTTAAAAAAATACGTCGAAATGGGTAACTCTACCTTTGCCTGTCCTGGTCACCAAGGCGGACAATTCTTCCGTAAACACCCTGTGGGCCGCCAATTCTTCGACTTTTTTGGCGAAACAATTTTCCGCGCGGATATGTGTAATGCCGACGTGAAACTGGGTGATTTACTGATCCATGAAGGCGCTCCACTGGAAGCACAGAAATACGCTGCCAAAGTTTTTAATGCCGATAAAACCTATTTCGTACTTAACGGCACTTCGTCATCAAATAAAGTCGCGACTAATGCGCTGTTAGCGAAAGGCGACCTCGTGTTATTCGACCGCAATAACCACAAATCAAACCACCATGGCGCATTAATTCAAGCAGGTGCTACACCTGTTTATTTAGAAACGGCACGTAATCCCTTCGGATTTATTGGTGGCATTGATGCCCACTGTTTCCAAGAGTCCTATTTAAGAGAGCAAATTCGTGAAGTCGCGCCAGAAAGAGCCGATGAAAAACGCCCATTCCGCTTGGCGATAATCCAACTCGGCACCTATGACGGCACTATCTACAATGCTCGCCAAGTGATTGATAAAATTGGTCATCTTTGTGACTACGTCTTATTCGACTCGGCTTGGGTGGGTTATGAACAGTTCATCCCTATGATGAATGACTGCTCACCACTCTTGCTCGAACTAACTGCTGAAGATCCAGGCATTATCGTGACTCAGTCGGTGCATAAACAGCAGGCCGGTTTCTCACAAACCTCTCAAATCCATAAAAAAGATAAACATATCAAAGGCCAAGATAGATATTGCAACCATAAACGCTTCAATAACGCCTTTATGATGCATGCCTCTACCAGTCCCTTCTATCCTTTATTTGCGGCGCTAGATGTAAACGCGAAAATGCATGAAGGCGCGAGTGGTCGTTATCTGTGGCGCGAAGCGGTAAAAGCGGGTATCGAAGCACGTAAGCTATTGCTCAAAAAGTGTAAATATATCAAACCATTCGTGCCAACAATGATCGACGGCCGCCTATGGCAAGACTATGAAACCGAACAAATGGCCGATGACTTACGCTTCTTCGAATTCGAACCTGGTCAGAAATGGCACTCCTTCGAAGGTTATGAAAAAGGCCAATACTTTGTTGACCCTTGTAAGTTCTTATTAACAACACCGGGCATAGATGCTGAAACAGGCAAATATACCGAATTTGGTATTCCAGCGACTATTCTGGCTAACTTCTTACGGGAAAATAATATTATTCCAGAGAAGTGCGACTTGAATTCGATTTTATTCCTGATGACACCTGCGGAAGATATGGCCAAGATGCAACATCTGGTATCACAAATATCTCGTTTCGAGAAATTAGTCGATGAAGATGCGCCATTATCTGAAGTATTACCTAACGTTTATAACGCCAATAAAGCCCGTTATAAAGACTATTCTATCCGTCAACTCTGCCAAGAAATGCACAATCTTTATGTCAGCCATGACGTAAAACAACTGCAGAAAGAAATGTTCCGTAAAGCGCATTTTCCTACAAAAGTGATGGACCCACAGGAAGCAAACCTAGAGTTTATTCGCGGTAAAGTAGAACTAGTCCCACTCTCGCAAATTGAAGGCCGTATCGCTGCCGAAGGTGCGCTGCCATATCCACCAGGCGTGTTATGTATGGTGCCAGGTGAAATATGGGGTGGTTCTGTTCAGCGTTATTTCCTTGCCCTTGAAGAAGGCATCAACCTATTACCTGGATTCTCACCAGAACTGCAAGGTGTTTATCTCGAAAATACCGCAGACGGCAAAATTCAAGCAATGGGCTATGTACTAAATAAATAATGAAGACTGACTGCAGAGTTTATTAACCCCACTCTGCAGTCAAATTCATGCCTCCTATAATAAGTCACCTAAATTAGGTTATTAGTATGAGTAAATCAGAAAATAAAATTGGCGTCGTCCAATTAACTATTATCACCATAGTCAACATGATGGGTTCGGGCATTATTATGCTGCCAACCCAATTAGCTCAAGTCGGTACTATCTCCATTTTATCTTGGTTAGTAACAGCAGCAGGGTCAACGGCCCTCGCCTTCGCCTTTGCTAAGTGCGGTATGTTCAGTAAAAAATCCGGTGGTATGGGCGGTTATGCCGAGTATGCCTTCGGCCGTTCAGGCAACTTTATGGCCAACTACACCTATGCCGTCTCGCTGTTAATCGCCAACGTCGCGATTGCCATCTCTGCCGTGGGTTACGCAGCCGTGTTGCTGGAAGTTAACTTAAGCCCGATGGCAATTTGTCTTGCGACCATTGGCGTACTTTGGTTGGCAACCATTGCTAACTTCGGTGGTGCCCGCATCACGGGTCGCGTCAGTAGCGTGACTGTGTGGGGGATTATTCTGCCTGTGATTGGCGTATCTTTAATTGGCTGGTTCTGGTTTGACATCGACCTCTATAAAGGCGCATGGAACCCGCATGATATGCCATTCTTCAAAGCGTTAGGCGGTTCTATCGCTATGACTTTGTGGGCGTTCCTCGGTTTAGAATCGGCCTGTGCAAACTCAGAAGCCGTCGATAACCCAGAAAAAAACGTACCTATCGCCGTGATGGGCGGAACCTTAGGTGCAGCAGTGATTTATATCGTTTCCACTAACGTCATTGCCGGTATTGTGCCAAATGCCGAGCTTGCCATGTCGAATGCGCCATTCGGTTTAGCCTTTGCACAAATGTTTAATCCAGTAGTCGGTAAAATCGTGATGGCCTGCGCCATTATCTCCTGTACTGGATCACTCTTAGGTTGGCAGTTCACTATTGCCCAAGTGTTTAAAGCCTCTGCCGATGAAGGATTTTTTCCGAAAATTTTCTCTAAAGTCAGCAAAGCCGATGCGCCAATTTGGGGCATGACTATTATCGTCTCGATCCAAACAGCACTATCGCTGATGACCATTAGCCCATCACTGAGTAAGCAGTTCGAAGCACTCGTTAATCTCGCCGTCGTCACCAACATTGTGCCTTATATCTTATCTATGGCCGCGCTTGGCATAATGCAAAGACAGCAAAAAGTGCCTATCAATAAAGCCCGCGTTGCCAACGTGATCGCCGTAATCGGTGCGTTATATAGCTTCTATGCTCTGTACAGCTCAGGCGAAACCGCAGTGATGCTTGGCGCCATAGCCACCTTCTTCGGTTGGACTATTTTCGGCGTGATCTCAAACCAAGCGCCTGTTGCCGACACACGTCCAGCCTAAATACGGCTAACGCATGATCGGAAACAATTAATACCAACATCCACATCAAGACTAACGATAACTCTGGGATCATAGGCCAAGCCTATGATCCCCTGGAGAATACTTGCTCATTATCGGGGGATTTATGAATAAGACTTGTCTCGCTTTAGTGTTACCTATGCTATTAACGGCCACCAGCAGTCAGGCGGTTGAACTCTATAAAGATCAAAAAAACACCTTAGATTTAACGGGTTGGTTAGGGTTTGCAGCATTAAATGACAGCCACGATACTTCAGTTATCGACGACTCGTCACGCCTAAGATTCAGCTTCGAGCGCAGCGAGAAAAATGGTTGGACCGCTTTTGCTACCACAGAATGGGGGATCAACATGGTCTCCAGCGACGATGGGCTAGTGATGCAAGGGGGCAAACTCGCCGCCGAAAAAACCGATGATTTTCTCTATAACCGCTTAGGTTATGTTGGCATGTCCCATGATACATGGGGCAACCTGAGTTTCGGTAAACAATGGGGTGCCTATTACGATGTCGCAGGCACGACAGATTTACCGAACGTATTTGCAGGTTACAGCGTTGGCGCTTACACCTTCGGAGATGGCAGCCTCACAGGTACAGGTCGTGCCGATTCCGCCTTCATTTACCGTAATAATTTAGGCCCAGTACAAATCGCCCTGCAATATGCCGCCAAGACCAATGGTGATGTCAGCCTAAAGAACGATGACGGTAGCGAGATGACCAACTCAGAACTGAGTTTTGACAGCAGCTACGGCGCCAGTATCACTTATGCGGTAACCGATAAATTTAAGCTACTCGCAGGTTTTAACCGCGGCGATTTTGAAGGCCACTTAGGCAATACTCAAGTCGATGAAACCAATGAAATTATCGGTATTGGTGCCATGTATGGTGACTACTATCACTATGCCGAAGGACGGGAGGCCAGCGGTCTCTATGTGGGCTTTAACGCTCACAAAAGTAAAAATAATGAACTGGTCAACGGCGATCTCTACGACGCCACTGGTGCCGAGTTGATGACGGCCTATCAATTCGACAACGGATTTGTGCCCATGGTTGTACTCAGTTATTTAGATTTAGACACAGATGCAGCTACGCCGATTCAAGGTCAATGGACTCGCCAATTTGCCATGCTGGGGCTGCATTATCGCTACAGTAACGACACTGTGATGTTTGCCGAGATGAAGCTAGATTTCAGTGATATGGATGATCCTGCACTTGAAGCACAGGAAGACAACAGCTTCGCAGTGGGGATCAACTACTTCTTTTAGGACTAAAGGAGATGTTAGCTAAGGTTTCTAAAGCGCTCATTCTACTTTGGCATTGCTTAGTCGCATGAAGCAGGACAATTTTGAGTAACAGTCTTCAGTGACCGTTCTAATCACATGTTGAGTTAAATCATGTTTAGCAGGATAGGCAGCTCGCGTCATCGCTCATATGCGTGAGCTTATTTGAGACTGAGGTGCGGCGCACGTTCCGTCTACAAACGCTCGCCGTAACACTCATTGGATGGTACCGCAGGCTTACCATTATCTCTACGCCACTCCAAGTTAGTTTCTGGAGTGGCTTTTTTCAATAATGAGCTGCTAGATCCACCTTTGCCACGATCTTCAGCGGTAATTTAAATTCCGACGACTGTCGTTCCGATTCCTCTTCGCTTTAAAAACTAATCTGCAACATCATGATAAAGCAGCCAAGCCTCGCGTTAAGATCCAATGACTTACCTACGCTTCGCCATTTATCGCATTAATACAGCGTTGTACGACTTCTTCGAAAGTGCCATCTATGCTCACTTGGATAACATCAGCTTCATCGGTCGCGGGCATTTCCAGCGTGTCGAACTGACTCTTGAGTAGCTCAATCGGCATGAAGTGGGCTTTTCTGGCAAACATGCGTGTTTTGACTAATTCAAAATCTCCGTATAGATGAATGAACACCAGCTTGCTGTTGTTCTGACGGATTAAGTCACGATACTGGCGACGCAGTGCAGAGCAGACAATAACCCCCTGCTCCCCCTTTTGCTCAATGCTATACACAGCATCGTTGATGCGCTCAAGCCAAGGAGCACGATCGCTATCGTTGAGCGGTGAGCCAGATTTCATCTTGATAATATTGGCTCTAGGATGCAGATCATCACCATCAATAAATTTCGTCTCTAAAGCCTCTGCGACCGCGGCACCAATTGAAGATTTGCCACAACTAGAGACGCCCATGAACACATAGCTATTGCCTTTTTTTCTCTCAGTCACTTTGTTAACCTCATGCCAATTCTCGAATTTAGTCACTTCCCACTCTACCATATTACGGGTAACATGTTACCGGTAACCTACAAAAATGTGGACAACTTAACTAACAAGGAAAAGTCCTCTTATGTCTGATATGTCATTGATTCTGACAGCGCTGGGTTCAATTGCCCTGCTACTGTTCTTAGTGATGAAAGTGAGATTACATGCAGTAGTATCACTGATACTGGTGTCGATCATTGCCGGCCTTTTCTCTGGCATGAACCCAGCTGATATTACCAATACAATTCAACAAGGTATGGGGGGAACACTGGGCTTTGTTGCGGTGGTGGTCGCTTTGGGAGCCATGTTTGGCCGGGTAATGGAAGAGACTGGCGCGCTAGATCAGATAGCCCATACACTGCTGAATAAATTTGGTAACGACAAAGCTCACTGGGCCATGACCTTTACAGGCTTTATCTGTGCGCTCCCCCTCTTCTTCGACGTTGCTGTGGTACTGCTGATTGGCATCGCCTTTGCCGTGGTTCGTAAAGGGGGCGGCAGCGTCGTTAAAATTGGTATTTCACTGCTCGCGGGTATTGCCACATGTCAGGCATTTCTCATCCCTGCACCAGGGCCTATTTTGGTCGCTTCCCAGCTCAATGCCGACTTTGGCTACATGATAGTCTTCGGTTTATTGGCATCGATTCCGGCGATGATTCTAGGCGGCCCACTCTTTGCCAGCCTCATCTCCCAAAAAGTCCATGTTGAGCTGCCTGCCCACGAGCAGCAGGAAAAAGGTGAACGAGAAGGTGGACCAATCCCCTCATTTGCGCTATCAATCAGTATTGTGGTGTTCCCACTGCTGCTTATCGGTTTAAAGACAGTGGTGTCACGCTTTATTGATGAAAAATCCGATCTGCATAATTGGCTCGCCTTGATAGGTCATCCCTTCACCGCCATTTTAGTAGCCTGTTTAATCGCATTCTATGTGCTAGGCGTTAGACGCAATATTCCCAATGAGCGCATCATGGAAATCTGTAGCAGTGCGTTACAACCTGCTGGGATCATTATTCTCGTCACCGGTGCTGGTGGCGTGTTCAAGCAAGTGCTGATTGACTCGGGTGTCGGCGATGCATTAGGCAATATGTTGGCAGGTTCGGGATTACCGATTGTAATACTGGCATTTATTTTGTCGGCTTCGGTGCGCGTGATCCAGGGGTCGGCCACCGTGGCCATGTTAACGGCTTGCGGCCTTATCATCCCAATACTTGAACCACTAAACTTAGATGGTGCTCAATTGGCGGCAATTACGATTGCCATTGGCGGTGGTTCGATTGTGCTCTCGCATGTCAATGATTCAGGCTTCTGGCTCGCTAACCGTTTTCTTGGATTGTCAGAAAAACAAACACTGCAAACTTGGACTGTAATGGAGACCATTATCGGCACGACGGGCGGCATAGTTGCAGTCATCATCTCTGCGTTTCTCTAACGATAACCTGTGATGACAAACATTAGGCATTAGGCATTAGGCATTAGCCGTTAAGCGAAAGAACGAGGGGAAGTCTAGAGTGTTTCCCCTAAATCAATACGATAGCCCAGGTCGATAACCGATTCTGCTATCTCTTTGCCATTTAACCTGTCTAATAGCTCAGTAGCAGCAATTCGACCTATCTCCTTTCTCGGCGTAAAAATGCTCGCCAATTTTGGCGTCATAGATTGGCCAATATCATGGCCATGAAACCCTGCAACACCAATTTGTTCAGGGATCTTGATGCCTTGTCTTTGACACTCAAATATCACTCCCGCCGCTAAGTCATCGTTGGTGCAAAAAAAGCTATCCACATAGGGATATTTCGCTAATGTTTGTTGCAATAACGACGCCCCCAAGGAAAACGACGATGCCTCATTTGTGGTCATCGCCAAAGGTGTAAGCTGAGCTTGCTGCATCGCTAACTCGTAGCCTCGCATCTTAAGCTGAGTACGAATATCCATGCGCGCGCCTAGGTAGGCAATGTGGCGATAGCCTTGTGCAATCATGGCCTTAACCATTTCGCATGCGGCCGCTGTATTATCGAAACCCACACACTGTTGAATCGAAGGCGACACGCTATCCATCATTTCGATGACCGGAATGCCCGCCGTTTCAATCATTCGCACAGTACGCGGCGTGTGGTAACTTTCGGACAAGAGTAAGCCATCGATATTGTAAGAGAGCAGTGATGCCACCCGCTCTTCTTCTAATTCGGCCTGATACCCGTAGTGAGCAAGCATAGTTTGATAACCGCGTTTGCCGGTCACATTCTCGATACCGCGCAGCACTTCAGCAAATACTTGGTTAGTTAACGAGGGCACTAACACGCCAATGGCGCGACTGGTTGCTTGCGCTAAAATTTCCGGCGCGCGATTAGGAATATAACCTAAGGTTTCTAGTGCGACAGCAATCTTCTCTTGAGTGCTTTGCGCCACCCTTGTTGGATTTTTTAAATAGCGACTCACCGTCATTTTGGTGACCCCAACTTGATCGGCAACGTCTTGAAGACTGGGTCTACGCTTTTTATTCATAATATCTAATGTTAGTTAACGAACCGCGGATATGGGTGAGATGTATAGCTAAAATATCGAATATAAACAAATAGTAGACATAAACATCAGACAGGGATCTTATAATAGTTCGCCCAGCGATACCAGTTGAGGACTATTTTAGCAGAATGACCATGCTAGCTAGGCCACTCCAAACTCATATCTGGAGCGGCCTTTGAACATTATTTGTGATGGCGAAAAGTGTTACTTAGCCTGTTGGCGCCCCTGAGAGGGCTTTCCTGCAGGTTTACCACCCGTTTTTGATGGGCTTCCGCCTTTAGCACTGCTGTTCGCTTGAGCGCCGCCGGCCTTAAAACCAGACTGGCCGAAGGGCGCTTTCGCTCCCGGACGGCTCGAATGGGCTCCGCTGGGTTTAGAGCCAGTTGGTTTAGATCCCGTTGGCTTAGCGCCATTCGCTGCGGGTTTTCCGCCTTTAGCGGCTGGTTTTGACTCAGCACCAGCCTGAGCTTGCGCACCGCCTTTAGCCGGACTTTTAGATTTGCCATCGCCCTTGCGGTCATCAAATTGATTACCCGAGAAGCGCGTAAAGGCTTTTTGGCCTTGGTTAGCATCTTTCATCCACTTAGGTCCGCGCTCATTTCGACCTTCTGGCGGAACTAACTGATGCGGACTATTACCGATCAAGTCTTCACGCCCCATAGCGGTTAACCCTTCACGGATTAATGGCCAACCCGCAGGATCGTGATAACGCAGCAATGCCTTGTGCAAGCGACGTTGGCGCCCTTTCTTCGGCACAGATACCACTTCACTGGTGTGCTTGACGTTTTTCAGCGAGTTTAACTCGGTATGATAAATCGTGGTCGCATTCGCCATCGGTGACGGATAAAAATTCTGTACTTGGTCGAGCTTGAACTTACGCTCCTTCAACCACAACGCTAAGTTCACCATGTCTTCGTCGGTCGTGCCTGGATGCGCCGAAATAAAGTAAGGGATCAGGAACTGCTCTTTACCCGCTTCCTTAGAAAACTTGTCGAACAATTCTTTAAACTTATCGTAGGCGCCCATGCCGGGCTTCATCATCTTGCTGAGCGGACCTTCTTCGGTATGCTCAGGGGCGATTTTTAAGTAGCCGCCCACATGGTGCTGCACTAACTCTTTAACGTAAGCAGGATCTTCGATTGCCAAGTCGTAACGCACGCCAGAGGCGATCAATACTTTCTTGATACCAGGTACAGCACGCGCCGCGCGGTACAAGTCGATTGTATGTTTATGATCTGTGCCTAAGTGGCCGCAAATCGATGGAAACACACAAGAAAGACGACGACAGGTTTTTTCGGCCTTTTCGCTAGTACAACCTAAACGATACATGTTGGCGGTTGGGCCGCCTAAATCGGAAATCACTCCAGTAAAGCCAGGCACTTTTTCCTGAATATCTTTGATTTCTTTAACAATCGACTCTTGTGAGCGACTCTGAATGATTCGACCTTCATGCTCGGTAATCGAGCAGAAAGAACAGCCACCAAAGCAACCACGCATGATGTTGATAGACGTCTTGATCATGTCGTAGGCAGGGATTTTTTCCTTGCCATAGATAGGATGAGGAATGCGCTGATAGGGTAAATCGAATACGGCATCCATCTCATCGGTATTGAGCGGCCATGCGGGCGGATTCACCCAAACTGCGCGGTCGCCATGGGGTTGAAATAACGCACGGGCACAACCTGGGTTTTGCTCTTGGTGCAAAATCCGTGAAGCATGGGCATATAAATATTTGTCTTCGGACACTTTTTCAAACGCTGGCAGCAGCACATAGGTTTTATCCCATGGCTTAGGTTTAGGCGGTTGAACGCTAATAGGCTTAGGGGCTTCGTTATCGAATATCTTCACATCCGACGGGCCGGACAAGTTAGCACAACCCACATCATCGGCGCCGTAAGGATTCGGCAGCGGCTCTATCTTGTGCAGTTGGTCAATCTTGCGCGAGTCCATACCGCGCCATTCGGGCAGCGGCTCTTTACGGATAACCGCAGTGCCGCGCACATCGTGCAGCGAGCTAATAGGTTCACCCGCAGCTAAGCGGCGTGCCACTTCAACTAAAGGACGCTCGGCGTTGCCATACATAAGAATGTCGGCCTTGGCATCGAAAATCACACTGCGGCGCACTTTGTCCGACCAATAATCGTAATGGGCGATGCGGCGCAAACTGGCTTCAATACCGCCAATGATCACCGGCACATCTTTAAAAGCTTCTTTACAACGCTGGGTGTACACAGTCACAGCGCGATCTGGGCGCTTTCCGCCAATATCACCCGCGGTATAAGCATCGTCAGAACGTAAACGGCGGTCAGCGGTGTAACGGTTGATCATCGAATCCATGTTGCCGGCGGTGACGCCAAAAAACAGGTTCGGGCGGCCCAATTGCATAAAGGCGTCTTTGCTCGACCAATCTGGCTGGGAAATAATCCCAACTCGGTAACCCTGAGCCTCTAACATACGGCCGATCACCGCCATGCCAAAGCTTGGGTGATCCACATAAGCGTCGCCTGTGACTATGATGATGTCACAGCTATCCCAACCAAGCTTATCCATCTCCTTGCGAGACATAGGTAAGAAAGGCGCAGTGCTGTCGCCCGTGGCCCAATACTTGGGATGACTAAAGAGTGTGGATTCAACTTGCATGGATTGTGACCCGAAAACGTAATGTCAAATAAAGGCGCCACGAAAATAAGTTACGCCAATTTAGGGACGCGGAGTATAGCAGGGAATGGAGGATATATGCGATTAAAAAAACACCAATCGAGGCATTTTCAGGGGTATTTGAGCCAGAAGCGTAATACCCCTAAATCCGCTATGGATATGGCTTAGGGCGGAATTGACCGCCCAAACCTGCGAGCCTAGAGACCCTTTCCTAAACCTTGAGCAAAATGCAGCAAATTCACCAGCGCCAAACTGATAATCACTATCCAAGTGAGCAATACGCCCCAAAAACGACCAAAATGGTAACCACCTTGGCCTTGAGTTAAGCCAATAGCATGGAGTAAGCGCGCCACTATCCACACAGTCCCAAAACAGTGTAAATAAAATGCAGGCAAGCCACCCGCTTCGGCCACCAGCATTAAAATCAATACGATAGGCGCATTTTCGATCAGGTTAACATGTACTCGATTAGCCAAAGCTAAGGTGCTGTTACCACCATCGCCTAGGCCGATTTTCTGACCTCGCCTTAATTTCACTACTCGATAAGCCAAAGCGACAATTAATAGCCCTGTGAGGCTAGCGTAAAGACCCGTTACCATCAAAGACATGCATATTTCCCCTTATCAAAAAGCTGACTATAGCCCGAGCTGCAAAAAATCAGCAATTTATTTGTATTAAGGTTAAAAGCCATTAACCTTTTATAGACAAGATAGGTTAAGATGCGCGCGTGATTCCCTACAACTTTTTATACAGTGAATACCCCGATTGGATAACGACGAGTTTATCGAAAAACGCAGATTTATCATAAAGCTAGGCAAAGCCTTGCATAAGTTTGGCACACCCGCTTATCGTCTAGAAACCCACTTACAAACCGTTGCTCGCACCTTAGGTATCGAAGGCTATTTCCTTATATCTCCAACGTCGATGACCTTCGTTTTGCAACATGATACCGATCAAGAATATAACCATGCCGCTCGCGTTAAGCCCGGTGAACTCGATTTAGGTTCACTCGCCCGCACCGATGAATTGGTCGATGAGTTAACCTCAGGTAAACGCACTTTGGCCGAGGCCTTAGATCGCTTAGAAGAAATCGCCAATAAACCCAACCCCTATGGCCCTGTATTAACTTGCTTTTCTTTTGGAACTTCTGCCGCCGCTTTCGCTATGCTGATGGGCACGGGTTGGAACGATGTATTTTGGTCAGGATTATTAGGCTTATTCGTCTATGGCTTGGTATATCGTGCCGAACGCTCTGCCCGCATGGCAGAAGTGCTCGAACCCTTCGCCACTATCCTTTGCGCTATCGCAGCCTGTGGCATAGCGCGTATCGATCCAAATATTAATATCCCAGTAGTGATCCTCTCCTCCATTATTATTTTTATTCCCGGCTTAGCCTTAACCTTAGGTTTAGCCGAACTCGCCGCACGGGATTTAATTTCTGGCACGGCGCGCATCATGGATGCGAGCATGCAATTATTTAAGCTGTACTTTGGTGCAGTGCTCGGCATGGCAATCGGTAAGGCTATGTTCGGCGAAGCGATTCACATAGAACCTGAGGGTTTACCTCGCTGGGCAATTTGGTCGGCGGTTCCGATTCTATCTATGGCGCTGGTTTTTATCTTCAAAGCAAGGATGCAAGATTCGCCTTGGGGCGTATTGGCTGGGATAGTGGCGTTTTTCTCAGCCATGCTCGGCGGACATTATTTTGGTGATTCGGTGGGGATCTTCTTTGGTGCCTTGGCAGTAGGAATTTATTCTAACCTCTTCGCCCGCTGGATGAAGGCGCCAGCCTCCATCGCCCTGTTGCAGGGAATAGTGATCTTAGTCCCCGGCAGTAAAACCTATATCGGACTCAATGCACTGATCTCAGGTGAGACCATGCTCAATCAGTCGCACATAGGCTCGCAAATCTTTTTGATTTTTATGTCGCTGATTGCGGGGCTCATCTTTGCTAACGTCGCTGTCCCACCTAGGCGTACACTGTAACAATCGCTAATTCGGCTGGAGCCCGCGCCCAGCCGCTACCTCAAGATAATCTTAAGCTAACCTTAAGTAAAATAAGAAACTTATTAAAATGTTTCCTTGACTAACACTCGCTTTCCATGTGTTATTAAATTGTGAATTGCAACGTGAAATTGTTTTCGCTGCAGTCGTCGATTTCATGGGAGTGGCCTTTTATGCAGAAATTTTTTCAGTATGCATGCATCCTATCTTGTTGTGTTGGCAACCTAACCAGGGTTGCCCAAGCAGAAGAGGCTAAGCTCGCCGATCCCGCAAACCAAGGTCAAACCAAACAAAAAGTCAGCAAGATTGTGGTGGTCAACAACCCCATTTTCGATGAATCCGATCCCGACGCATTTTTTATCCATCGCTGGGCTAACGCCCTGCATATCAATACCAAAGAATATGTGGTTCTCGATAATCTAACCTTCAGCGAAAATGATACTGTTACACAAAAAGATCTCGACGAATCCCAACGACTTTTACGGGCAATGCCTTATATTCGCGACGCGAAAATTTATATCGCAGAAAAAGATCCCCAAGCCGATGTCGATCCATCCGTTGAGTCCGTGGTGGTGGAGACCTGGGATAATTGGTCATTATTACCGACAGCGAGTTTGAGTAGTTCAGGTGGCGACACCCGTTACTCCTTCGGGCTCAAAGAAGACAACTTGCTTGGAACGGGGATCCGCACTCGACTTAAATATCAATCCAATGAATCCCGGAATGGCTATAAATTTGCTTTTGAAGCGCCGCTCAGCATTATTGAGCACGGCACAGTTGCCGCTGAGTTCTACGACAATAGCGACGGCCAAGCTAAACACGTTTATGTAAGTAAGCCCTTCTATTCCCTCAATACGAGTACCATGTATTCGGCGGAGTTTTTAGACGATAACCGTACAGATACCCTCAGACAAAATGGGCAAGAGGTGAATGAGTTCACACACACAGTCGACTATCTCAATCTGCAATATGGCTGGTTAATTAATAAAAACAGTCGGCACCTTTCTCGCTTTATTACTGGTGTCACCCAAGACAAGCACGAGTTTGCCCATTCTGAGCGCTATCCTACTTCCATACTCCCTCAAGACAGGGACTTTATGTACCCTTGGGTCGCCTACGAGTTTATCGAAGATGATTTCCACGTACTGAATAATGTTCACCTGATCACCAACAATGAAGACTTTAACTTAGGTTGGCATCACTATGTACAATTCGGCATAGAAACCAATGACATAGGTGATAACAATCCCTTAGGCTACCACGTTAACTGGCAAAGCACTGGCGGGTATAAGTTTAACGATCAACTGTGGCTGTTAGAAATGGGGGGGACAAGCACTATCGGTACCACTCAAAAAGATACTTATAAGGTTGATGTTCAAGCCGAATACTTCTATCAAATCCATCCTAAGTGGACGGCTTATGGCAAAGCTTGGGCTAGCCTTTCACAGAACACTTATCTGGATCTAACAAAAGGATTAGGGGATGAAACTGGAGTGCGCGGTTATCCAAACGAATACCAACAAGGGGATAATCAGTGGTTACTGACCGCCGAGATACGCAACTACCCCAATATCAACTTATACCAACTGGCTGAATTAGGCTGGGCAGTCTTTGCCGATCTGGGTCAAGCCTCCGGCGGCCAACTCGCCGAGAATAACGAAGTCAGCGGTCCACTGGGTAGCATAGGTATAGGCGCACGGATTTATTCCTCTCGATCCAGCTATGGCAACGTAGCCCATATTGATTTTTCACTCCCTTATACGGGCGGCGAGTCAGTAAACAGCTGGGAATGGCGATTCCTAGTGAAAAGCAGTTTTTAAACCTAAGGTACATAACAATCGTATCAACTATGTACTTTTTAAGACAATCCTTGACGCCTTGTGGCCTAAAATAATCCTGGTGCTATCAGCCTAACCTCCTGCTCAATCCTCTGTACCAAAAGAGCATCAGCCAATATAGGTGAGCCACAATTAAAGGGAGGTTTAGGATCATATTCAAACAATAACTGCAGTGTTTTAGCCTGTTGTTCACCCTCTATATGGGCAATGAGTGCCAAAGCAAAATCGAGCCCTGCAGTAATACCCCCGCCACTGATCCGATTACGGTCAATCACAATACGTTTATTTTCAAAGGTAATTTGAGGATATTGTGCCAACACTGAAGCATAAGCCCAGTGAGTAGTCGTGCGATAACCATTAAGTAAACCTGTTGCCGCAAGAATCAAGGCTCCAGTGCATACAGATGTAATGTATTGCGCTTGCTCCCCCTTGCGTTTTAAGAAAGAAATGACTTTCTCATCCTGTATTTGCGCCAAAGGATTTGCGCTCCCAGGCACTAAAAGGATATCTATCGGCGGACAATTATCGAAATCGTAATTAGGCTGTAAGTTAACGCCCGCATCACAGGGTAATAGCGTGCTGGTTTTCGCAAAAGTGAAGGTTTCAAATGATGGCACAAAGGCTAAAAACTGTAGTGGCCCATAGGCATCGAGCATCGTCATGCCGGGATAAAGAAAAATACCTACTCTTAATTTGTGTTTGATTGGATGATTTGTTTTATCACTTTGGGCCGTTTCAATATTTTCACTCATCACAGATTCTCCATCGGTAGTGACAATTTCATATTTCAGGTAACACTGTCATTGCAGTTAACCCTATGACCATCACTATAAAGCCCATTATTCCTAACCATCAGGCACAAACTCGCCCGAATGTTTCAAATGGTACACCTGAGCCTATCTGTTCCACTTAAGCAAAAATCACAACACAAGAGCCATTGAGGCTAAGGTATAATCAAACGCCTGAATTGAATTTGGAGCAAAATCCAGTATGCACACCAAGCCCCACATGCGCATAGAACAAAGCCCGCGAGCGATGCTCAAGGTTCTCCACGTTTTCAAGGAAATGCTTAAACAGCAAGATTATCGTGATATTGCAGTGGCAGATATTGCGCACAAAGCCGATGTCGGGCGCACGACGTTTTATCGCTACTTCAAACGTAAGCTGGATATTCTTATTGCACTACATCAAAATATTTTTGAAAATATCTTTGAAGATCTACGGTCAACCGAAGACTGGCTTTCAACCAACACACCACCCTCATTGGAAAAACTGCTTATTACTTTTAGCCGAAACAGCATGTTTCGCCGTTCCATGTCATTTAGACTAGGTAGCGACCTCGATGCTGCAACTAAACAATTACAAACTAAACTTGTGCAACATATCGAAAATAAATTGATCAACACCTTCAACACTGACGAATTTATTATTCCAAGCTACACATTAGCTCATAGCATAACAGCTCTTTATTTCAGCCAAATTCAACAACTTATCGCCAGTCCCACACCTTGTCCTATACAACAAGCAAAATACTTACACTTACTGACTCGAGGCATGATTGTAGCGGCATTGACGACAACTAATAGCAGCGAACCCCATACCCGCACCAATGGAAATCATTAAGGTAAAAATCACGGCATTTACATCATTCTCAAGCGATGAGTTTGGTAATCCAACGCAAGCCAAAAGTGCTACGCAGTAGTTTTACAGTGCTGTTGTGGCGCATTTGAAACAGGCAGCCAAGGCTAAAACTGACGATTAAACCTGGCGTCGATCCTATAAAATCACGACTGCTTTGCGCTAATTGTCGTTTCCTCATCAGTAACAAATCATGCTGCAACTGGCCTTGTTCCGTCAGCACAGTCAGCTTCAACTGCTGTTTTTTAAGTAACTGTTGAATTAGCATACTCGCACCTCCTATTTTTGATGTTCCGACTCTCGAGTCGAGAGCAAAAGCTGTAATTGCTGCCAAGTCTTCGAAAAGCCAGTTTGTGACAGCACATAGCCAAGACTTCGCCAACACCAAAGCAATAAAACAAACTGTAGCACCACCAAAGCGCTCACTGTGGCCAATAACGAACCGCTCAATTGAAACAGCATATAGCCCAGCAGCAATAAAATACTGCCCCAGAATAACGTAATGCCAGTACCAAAACAGACGACTAAAGCCGCAGCAATAATGAGGCTACGCCCTGTTAACCGCCATTCTGCCGTTGCTATTTCCCCAGCCAACTTCAACTGCTCGAGATAAGCTTGCTTCACTGAACTGCTAAGAACAGCTATTTCAGCAAGTTGCTCCATTGCCTGATCAATAACTTTATGCTGGGCAGCAGCTGATGCTGTCTGCCCAGTTTTGGCGGTTTGCGCACTATGCTGGACGGGCCTTTGTTCTGGCGCCTCTGACCTTGCACGGTTTTGCATAAATCCACCTTAGCGACGGCGCAATAAAGCCGTTAATACCACGCCAGCGGCAAAGGCAATCCCAGCTGTGGCCAATGGATTTTGCGCTGCCAACTCACGGGTTTTGCTATAAGAACTTTGCAGTTGTAATTTGATTTCCTCCTGCTTGAGCGCCAGAGTTTCCTGTGAGCTAGCCGCCGTTTTACGCAAAGTGTCTTCTGCAACTGCGGCTTTCTCTGCTACAGCATCAACAGCATGGTGCGTCACTTCAGTTGCTTTCGCTGTTGTGGGTGAATTTAAAGCACCACTATCTTTACTGTTAGTTTGTTCTGCTACGCTTTTTGAACTGGCCATAGAAAGCCTCCTTGGTGAACACTGTGCAATGCAACAAGATGCTGCACTTTGCGTACAAACCAATGCAATGGCTATACCAAACAATATAAACACATAAAAACAATAAGTTATAACTAATTTATTTCTATTAACTCTCTCAGTTAACGGTAGATGTTACCTGCATTGAGTAATTTTTACCTGCGACGAAGAAAGGCGAGAAATGGCTGTAATGGCGGCTAAACTGAAAGCTAAATAAGCGATAGACTGAAGGGACGGGAGAACAAGATAACTCTTATTTTTTAATGAGTTAATCAAATAAAATTTATCATTACCGTATAAATTAAAAAACAAAAAGCCCGTTTGTCATTACGACAAACGGGCTTTTTGTTGAATGAGGTGAGTTGGCCGATAAGCCGGGTCCTGTCTTGGACAGTCATTCATCTAGGCCTGCAATCGCTCACAGGCTCAAGCGACCTACCCGGTTCCAACGCGAGCCACGCCATACGGAACCCTATTTGGTCTTGCTCCGGGTGGAGTTTACCTTGCTACGAACTATTGCTAGCCGCACGGTGCGCTCTTACCGCACCCTTTCACCCTTACCGACCTGATAAATCAGGCAGGCGGTCTACTCTCTGTTGCACTTGTCGTCGGTTCGCACCGCCCAGGCGTTACCTGGCACCCCGCTCTTTGGAGCCCGGACTTTCCTCCCCGTTCTTACGAACGCGGCGACTGTCTGGCCAACTCGGCGCGGATTATAGCCTAAGCCACCCTGATGCACCACAGATAATCCGCTCGTAACCGTTTTAGCGCTTATAAATCAGACTCTAGGCCGTATTTATACAGAGCATTCTTTTTAAGCCCATGAATTTGCGCGGCAATTGCTGCGGCTTTCTTCAATGGCAATTCCTCACATAAGAGTTTTAGCGTATTAATGGCGACGGTGGGAATTGCTTCGTCATCACTCAAATGGTAGCCATGCACCATAAGCACGATTTCACCCTTCTGCTGATTCGGGTCAGTACTAACAGTGGCAAGCACCTCTGAGACAGGGCCAGATAAAAAAGTTTCGAAGGTTTTGGTCACTTCACGCGCCATGACGACATGGCGTTCGCCACCAAGCACTTCGACCATAGTCGTTAGGCTGTGCTCGATGCGGTGGGGTGATTCATAAAATATCAGCGTGCGCGGATCTTCTTTCAGTGCCAATAACTTATCAGCGCGAGCTTTTTCTTTAGACGGCAGAAAACCTTCGAAAGAAAAACGGTCCGATGGCAAACCCGAGGCGCTCAGGGCGGTAATTGCCGCGCAAGGGCCGGGTAAGGGGATCACATTAAACCCAGATTGGCGCACATGGGAAACCAAGTGATAACCCGGATCGGAAATCAACGGGGTACCCGCATCTGAAATTAATGCAATCGACAGCCCAGCTGCAAGCTGATCGACAATCCACTGGGCACGAGCACGCTCGTTATGATCATGCAGCGCCGTAGTTTTTGTGGTAATACCAAAGTGGCTCAATAACTTACCGCTGTGGCGAGTATCTTCACAGGCGATCAATGAAACCTGATTCAGCACCTCTATTGCCCGTGAGCTCATATCGCCCAAATTACCTATGGGAGTAGGAACTATGTAGAGTGCGACGCTTTGGTCCATATATACCTCTGTAATGACAGTGCCAAGACTTTCGTCAAGCGCGAGAGAAGGTTAAACTAGAGGCTGCATCTTACCAGAGTGAAGCCCAGTGTTAAAAAGCCTGAATACAACTAAGTTCGTTTCCGTGGCCATTTTATCGGTAATCTTGGCGGGTTGTGGCACTTCAACGCCCACCTCGACCGGAACTGCACCCACAGTGGCCACCTCTTTAGCATCCGCACCTTTGTCGGCCAATGTGTATTTGGCACAAGCCGCCAATAGCAAAGATCCGCAGCAGCGCGATACTAATCTGCTGCTCGCAGCCCATGCCTACATCAATGCCAACGACTACGCAGCGGCGCAGAAGCTACTAAAATCGATACAGCCAAGCTTGAATCAGAGCCCAACATTTCTGGCCGAACATAAATACTTGACCGCACGCGTGCTTGAACACACGTCCACCTATAGTGATGCACTTAAAGTTCTGAATTATCCAAGCAATTGGAGTTTGCCAAGCTGGCAGATGACGGCTTATCACCAATTCAAGGCGCATTTATATCAATTGAATAAACAGCCTATTGAGCAAGTGCGTGAACTGAGTTTACTGACGACTTACTTGCCCCCCGCCCAAGCCAACGAGGTGAATAACGCGATTTGGCAAGTTCTGCAGCCAATGCACGAACAAACCTTAAAAGCCTTTACCCAAGATGCTAAGACTCCTGTGTTTACGGGTTGGTTGCAATTGGCTTATATTGCGAAACATTATGCTGTCGATCCGACACAGTTGGTACGCTACTTAGGAGAATGGCAGAAACAAAATCCTTATCATCCTGCAGCGGCTAAGCTACCCGCCGATCTTGACAGAGCCTTAAATGCTAAGCCATTTACGCCAAAAAACATTGCTGTGCTGTTGCCGCTGACGGGCCCAAGAGCTAACGCTGCCAATGCAATTCGCCAAGGCATATTAGCCAGTTACATGGCCAAGCAAAATGACCAAGTCGCAGTCAACTTTTATGACACGGCAAACGATGCTGCCAGCGCTTACCAACAGGCACTAACTGCGGGAGCCGAATTTATTATTGGCCCATTATTGCCTACTGAAATTGAACAACTGCAAGTGATCAATGCGGCAAACGCAGCCACCACTAATGCGGTGACTAATACTGCTAACCCAGACAAAACAGCCAATACAGCACCTGCTACGCCTGTGCCGCAACTATTTTTAAATCAAGTTGATAAGTTCACCCCCGATCCGAATAAGTTCTACTTTGCATTATCTCCCGCACAAGAGGCGGCCGATGCGGCGGAGCATTTATATCAAGATGGCGTAACTATGCCGTTACTGCTCGCCAGTAACGATGCCCTTGGTAAACGCATGGCCGAAAGCTTTATTCAAGCATGGAAAAAGAAGAGCGATAATCCTGTCGAAGTTCACTACTTCGATGGCGGTGATAAAATGCGCACCACAGTACAAGATGCCCTTGGCGTGCGCGATAGCCAAGAGCGGATCGCCCGTATTAAAGAGCTGTTAGGCAATTCAGTACAAGCCGACTTCCGCTCGCGCCAAGATATTGATGCCATTTATATGATTTCAACCCCACAGGATCTAACCCTGCTCAAGGCCTTTATCGACGTCAACTTTAGCGTTTTCACACAACCTGTGCCTTTATATACCTCAAGCCGCAGCCGAGTTGAAAATGAAAGCACACAAACGGCGCAGGATTTAAATAACCTGACCCTAAGCGACGCACCTTGGCTAATGCAAAACGGCGAAGAAAATCTGATGGTCAACACACTATTTTCGGGCTGGAATAACAGTCAGAAACGTTTGTTTGTTATGGGTTATGATGCAATGGATTTGATCGGCCGTTTAGCGCAAATGCGCTCATTCACGGGTTATCAATTCAATGGTCGCAGTGGTGCTTTATCTGTCAGTCCAGATGGCATAGTCAACCGCCAATTAAGCTGGGGACGTTATGAAAGAGGTAGCTTCCGCCAGCTATGACACTCGGACAGCAGGCAGAATCGCACGCCCAACGTTACCTTGAACAACAAGGCTTAACTTTTGTCGAACGTAATGTCCGCTATCCGTTTGGAGAAATTGATTTAATCATGCGCCATAAAAACCATTGGGTATTTGTCGAAGTGAAGTATCGTTCGGCAAATCAATATGGCGGCGCATTACAGGCCCTAAGCAGCGCGCAGATTTCGCGAATTCGCAAAGCGGCTAGCCACTATTTACAACTCAATAGACTCGATGTTCCCTGTCGTTTCGATGTCATCGCCATGGAAGCCGATCAAATTCATTGGCTGGTCGATGCCTTTTAAGCACCAATAGTGAAAGAGTGACTACACAAATTATTTTAACGTCTGTGCCTCAACACGCTTGTGGAAATATGGCATGATAGCAACACTTTATCCTGAAAGGATTTATCCATGTTAGAACGCATTAAAGACAGCTTTACTGAATCTATCCAGACAAAAATCGATGCAGCCGAAGCACTGCCAGAATCCATCGCCAAAGCGGCCGAGATGATGGTGCACTGTCTTTTGGGTGGCAATAAAATCCTTGCTTGCGGTAACGGCGGCAGTGCTGGTGATGCGCAACATTTCTCAGCAGAACTGCTAAACCGCTACGAGATTGAGCGTCCACCCTTACCAGCCATCGCTCTGTCTACCGATACTTCAACCATCACAGCTATCGCCAACGACTATAGCTATGATGAGATTTTCTCAAAACAGATTTTTGCCTTAGGTCAACCGGGCGACATTCTGCTAGCAATCTCGACCAGTGGTAACTCAGGTAACGTGATTAAAGCCATTGAAGCCGCATTAAGCCGCGACATGACTATCGTAGCGCTAACAGGTAAAGATGGCGGCGCTATGGCTGGCCTACTGAGCGTGAACGATGTGGAAATCCGCGTACCTTCAAATGTCACTGCACGTATCCAAGAAGTGCACTTACTGGTGATCCATTGCCTGTGTGACAATATTGACCGCACCCTCTTCCCACAGGACGAGCAGCAATGAGACACGCTGCCCCGCTGTTAATGGTTTGCTTGCTGCTTCAAGGCTGCGCCGGTGCCGTTATGGTGGGCGCAGTCAGTGGCGCTATGATGGCCAACGACGAACGTACTGTTAAGACTCAGCTTGATGATACCAATACTGATTTTAAGATCACCAGCGCACTGCTAGAGCAAGAAGATCTTAAAAAACAAACGAATATCACAGGTGTATCCGTCAATGGCAATGTACTTATGATAGGCCAAGCCCCTAACTCTACGTTAAGGGATAAAGCCATCAAGGTCGTACAAGATCTTAAGCTCGGCGGCAAAATACATAATCAAATCCGCATTGGCAATCCAACCTCTTTCACCACCCGCAGCAATGACACTTGGGTTACGACCAAAGTGAAGGGCCGCATGCTGAACGAAAAAGATTTGGATGTGACTCGCATTAAAGTCATCACTGAAAATGGTGAAGTCTTCCTGCTGGGGGTTATTCATCGCTCACAAGCAGACTTAGCTGTTGATATCGCCCGTAATACTGCTGGCGTGCGTAAAGTGGTGAAAGTATTTGAGTATGCTAAGTAATTTTGCAGTTTACCTATTTAAAACTTGAGCCTAAGTGAGCCAACTCGCCCACTTAGGCTTAAACCCTCGCTGTTATTTTCCCGTGAGTGTATCTGCTATCTTAGGTGCCGATTTTGATAGGAGCGATCCTAGCCAAGGTAAAAACAACGAAGGCAATACGATTAAGGCGGCACCGAGCCAACTTAAGTTATCCAACCATTCATCGAACAACAACCAGCCTAAAAAGACAATAAACAACAAGCCTGTGTATTCCGCAATCGCGATATCACTCGCCTGGGCCTTGCGGTAAGCCAGCACACAAAACCAGTGATAAACCAATAAAAATGCGTTGCTCAGCAAGGCCACGCCCACCAGCTCCCAACTCAAACCCTCAATCCCCTGAAACGCTGCAATCACTAACGTTGCCGGAATACCCAGCAAGTTATATAGCATTAGCGTTAGCACGGGATGCTCAGCATGGGGCACTTTTTTAAGTGCTAACTGATTCACTGCAAAGGTAAAAGCAGAAAACAGTACAGCAATGCCGTACCAGTTCATTTCACTCGGTCGCAGGATAATCAAGATGCCGACAAAACCTAAGCCAGTACAGATTGTCTGAGCAGCGGTGATCCTCTCGCTCAGGAAGAAATACCCCATCAAAATAATCATTAGCGGTGCGGAATAAAACAATGAGCTAACTGTCGCGAGCGGCAATGCCATTAAGCCAATAATTAAAAAAAGCGCGCCAACTGAGCCTATGTTGGCACGCCAAAGGTGAACTGAGATATGTGTCGTCATCGGACGCTGCGAATACAACCACACTGGCAACAACATAAATACTGAAGAGATTTGCCTGACAAGGAGGAAAGTCGAGGCACTCGCATCGTCCGGTAACCACTTGATCGACACATCATAGAAGGCACTGAATAGGTTACCTACTATCAATAAAATCAAACCAATAACTACTGGGCGTTGCATTTTTTAACATCCATAAATCTCAATGGCGGCATGATAATCCTCGCAAAACTTAAGCTGAAATGATGCTTTCTCATGCTAGATGAATTAAATTCATACTAAAGCCTTTAGATATTGAAAATCATGAGAAAGCTCCCGCCATTACGCGCTCTACAAGTGTTTGAGGCTGCCGCCAGACAGCAGCATTTTTCTAAGGCCGCCGATGAACTGTGCATCACCCAAAGTGCAGTGTCGCACCAAGTGCGAGTATTAGAAGAGTATTTTGGCGAGCAACTGTTCGACCGTCAGGGGCGTAAACTGCAGTTAACGCCTAAGGGGCACGGACTATTTTTAGAGTTAGAGCGGATATTCAACGAGTTAAGCGACCTCAACTTGAAAGTACGCGATACGCCAAATCAACAGCTCTGCCTAGCCGTTTACAGCTCATTTTCAGTAAAATGGTTAATCCCAAGACTCGCCGATTTTCGCCGCCAATATCCGAGCGTGAAAATCCGCCTCGAGATGATCACCCAAGATCCTGATCTAAGCACCAGCACTGCGGATATCTTCATCGCCGGTAAGCTAAATCAACGTGGCTATTGGCAACAGTTACTGCACAAAGAGCGTTTAATTCCTGTATGCAGTCCCAGTTTTTACCTTAAATGGCGCGACATAAGCCTGAGTAATTTCCAGCAACAAGCTCTGCTGGTGGTTGATGAAGGACCATTAGGGCTTGACTGGCACAAGTGGTCATCGGCGCACCAAATACCACTCGATAACGAACAACAGCATGTGTTTAGTCATATTGTGATGGCAATTGAAGCGGCGATTGCTGGCCAAGGCTTAGCCCTAGCGCCGGACTTTATGGTGGCAGGCGATATCACCACGGGGCGTTTAGTCGCCTTGAATCTTCCCGATGTGCATACCGGATTTGAATTTACCTTCTTTTGTAAGCAGCGCCGTTTATCAGAACCTGCGATTGCCGCTTTCTCATCTTGGCTAAAATCACAGGCTTAGGATGAATTACAGGCACAAAAAAGCCGACGCGAACGTCGGCTTAATTTATCGATCGATTGATTACACTAACAAACCAATCTTCTCATACACTTTCTTCAGGGTCACTTCGGCACGCGCCTGCGCACTCTGTGCACCAGCTTTCATCACTTGGTCTAAGTAAGCACGGTCGGCACGAATCGCGCGGTAACGCTCTTGCAGTGGCTCTAACATGCTCACAACCGCTTCACCTGCTGCACCTTTCAAATGGCCATACATCTTGCCTTCAAACTCGGCTTCTAGGCTCGCAATGCTTTGCCCTGTCACACCCGACATGAGACTCAGCAGGTTAGAAACACCCGGTTTATTATCTACATCAAAACGCACGACTGGCGGCTCATCACTGTCTGTCATGGCTTTTTTCAGCTTCTTCAGCACTGATTTCGGATCTTCTAGCAGGCCGATAACGTTATTACGGTTGTCGTCTGACTTAGACATCTTCTTTAGCGGCTCCTGCAGCGACATGACTTTAGCGCCAAGCTCAGGAATAAAAGGCTCAGGAATGGTGAAAGTATCACCATAGGCATTGTTAAAACGAGTAGCGATATCACGTGTTAACTCAAGGTGTTGTTTCTGATCTTGGCCAACAGGGATTTCGTTCGCTTGATAAATCAGAATATCCGCCGCCATCAACACTGGGTAGCCAAATAAACCCACGTTGATGTTGTTAGCGTGCTTTTGTGATTTATCTTTAAACTGAGTCATGCGGCTCAACTCGCCCATTTGGGTATAGCAGTTTAATGCCCAACCCAATTGCGTATGTTGTGGCACCTGTGACTGGATAAACACTGTACTCTTTTTAGGATCTACGCCACAGGCCAAATACAGGGCTAAGGTATCTAAACACGCTTCACGCAATGCTTTAGGATCTTGGCGCACGGTAATGGCATGCAAATCAACTACACAATACAGGCAGTCGTGGCTATCTTGCATCGCAACCCATTGACGCAATGCACCCATGTAGTTACCTATGGTTAATTCGCCGGACGGCTGTGCACCGCTGAGTACTATGGGTTTGGTCATTACGTCATTGCTCCACTATCTATATATAAAAAGACTAAAAAATCGACTAAAGAACAGGTAACCCCCCATTACTTGGTAGGTTTTACCCAGTTCAGAATCTCACTAAATTGCTCACATACGGCATCTGGGCCACTGAGCCCAATATCTTCACCGTAGTTGTAGCCGTAGGTCAAGCCGATTGACGCTATCCCAGCCGCTTTCGCCGCTAAAATGTCGTTTTTAGAATCGCCGACCATCAATAACTCAGTTTTCTCCAATTGCCACTCATGCAATAAATGCTGCAGCGGCAAAGGGTCAGGCTTCATCTTAGCTAAGGTATCGCCACCTAACACTAAGCTGAAAAAGTCGTTAATCCCAAAAGCATTGAGTAATGGCATGGTAAAACGATAGGGTTTATTGGTGACAACCGCTAACTTAAAGCCTGCATCAAACAAAGTTTGCAGCACTTGATGCACGTCGCTATACAGCGCACTGTGCTTTTCAAGATTTTCTTGATAATGATGCATAAAAATCGGCATAGCCGCATCAAGGGTTGTTTGCTCAACATCCGTACCCAAAGCATGACTCATAGCACGGCGCATCAACATCTCTGCACCGTTACCGACCCAAGTACGAACTTGCGCCTCAGAGCAGCTCTTCAAACCTAACTCAGTCAAGGCTTCCTGCGTAGCAACGGTTAGGTCCGGCACACTGTCAATCAGCGTGCCATCTAGATCAAACGCAATCGCTTTAATCTTATCCCACATGGCTATGCCCCAACTTTAGCCAGTTCGGCACGCATCTCATCAACAACGGCCTTATAATCGGGCTTGCCGAAAATAGCCGAGCCCGCAACAAACATGTCCGCACCCGCCGCAGCGATTTCGGCGATATTGTCGACCTTAACGCCGCCATCGACTTCTAAACGAATATCAAAACCACTGGCATCAATACGCGCACGCACTTGGCGCAGCTTATCTAAGGTTGATGGAATAAAGGATTGACCACCAAAACCAGGGTTCACTGACATCAATAGGATCACGTCGAGTTTATCCATCACATGGTCAAGATAATGCAGTGGTGTCGCAGGATTAAACACGAGACCCGCCTTGCAACCGCACTCTTTGATGAGCTGAAGTGTGCGATCGACGTGCTCAGAGGCTTCTGGGTGGAAAGTAATAATAGACGCGCCCGCTTTAGCAAAATCAGGCACGATACGGTCAACCGGCTTGACCATCAAATGCACATCAATATCAGCGGTAATCCCATAGTTACGCAGTGCCTGGCACACCATAGGGCCAATCGTTAAGTTAGGAACATAGTGATTATCCATCACATCAAAATGTACTACGTCGGTTCCCGCATCTAACACAGCTTTTACATCGTCACCCAAACGGGCAAAATCGGCAGATAAAATTGATGGAGCAATCAAGAATGGACGCATAAAACACTCGCTGCTATTTGGATAAAAAGTGCCATATTTTACCCTGAGCCAAGCTAAGCCTCTATAGCTAAAGCCACATTTCTGGCAATTGATCCGCTATGCCTATGTCAGCAAAGCAGCACACTCTGCAGCTATCGCAGTAAATTGGGGCTTAGATTCGGAAAATAAGCTAATATTTCCGAGCATTTTGGCTGGAATTGATAATTTTTTGTTCATAAACTAAGCGAGTTTGTTATACTCGAGGCGCAGTGCTGGTTCATTCCAAAGGAAGCGTTATGATGGAGCGGTTTAGTCAGTTTTCACACTATGTTAGGTCGGTGACATTTAAGTCATCTATGATGTTGGCATTTACTGCAGTTGTAGTGGCCACGCTAGCTTTTGGCGTTGAAAAACTTACGGAAAATACCGAAACTGCATCTTGCGCTTGTAGCAATGACACTCGTTACAACAATGCACTGCCCAGTAGCCACCCTAATAATCGCTGCGCCGATCAAGCACAAACCTTAAGCTGGAAAACGTGGCTTACAGGTAAAAACCGTTCGAGTCAGTTCCACTTTGTCGATCTACTTGAACTATTACATGGTCATCAAGATAAACCTATGGATGATCTCAAGCCCACTACGTCGCATCTCGCCTATTAATGCTTAGCCGCATTTGGCAAGTATTCCACAGTACCATTGCCGCCTTTTTCGGGGTACAAACTAGCGAAAATCGTAAAAAAGATTTTCAAACCAGTTCCCCATTGCCCTACATAGTGATGGGCATAGTGTTAGCTGTCATCCTAGTGGCAAGTCTGATGTTTCTCGTAGGACAAGTGCTTAGCTAAACGTTATTTATGTTGAAACTAGTCGTCTTTTGGATCGTAGTTTTCATCATATAGCGCCATCAACTCATCCACTTTGTTACGACCACTGCCATTTTGGCTAATGTTGCGTTGCACTTGAATTTTCGCTAAATGCGCGCCGCGATATAACTCGCGAGTTAATGGAATATCGTGATTACTAATCAATACCGGAATACCACGCTCTAACGCGGTATGGCGTGAATGACGAGCCAGCAGTGCTTGATCGTCTAAACTAAAACCTGCACCAACATATGTCGTGAAACTGGATGTAGTAGATAACGGGGCGTAAGGTGGATCGCAATAGATAACATCGCCACTGCGTGTCTGCTCAAAGGCTTTTTCGTAACCAATGCATTTAAACTCAGCACGTTGCGCTTTTTCAGAAAAGGCCCAGATTTCCTTTTCGGGGAAATAAGGTTTTTTATAGGAGCCAAAGGGCACATTGAAGCCACCCTTACGGTTATAACGGCATAAGCCATTAAAACCATGGCGATTTAAATAAAGAAAATACACAGAACGCTGGAAAGGGTCGCGACATTTATTAAAGTCGGTACGCACCTGATAGTAAGCTTCCTTTTGATTCATCTCGTCGACAAACAATGCTTTAGCTGCGGCAATGTATGCTTCCGGTTGATGCTTCACTATCTGATATAACTCGATCAAGTCCTGATTAATGTCACAGAGCAGGTAGCTAGGATAATCCGTATTCAAGAAAACGGATCCTGCACCCACAAACGGCTCGACCAAACGGTCTCCTGCGGGTAAATAACTGGCTAAATCATCCACCAATTTAAATTTACCGCCAGCCCACTTAAGGAAGGCTCTGTGTTTTTTTATCATTTAACTTGATGAATGCCGACAAAAATAAAGGCCATGATTGTACTCTGTTTATTCTGAAATTTCACGATTTGAGAGACTTTCTTCTACTTGATAATCTTTCAAATCGGCCCATTTTCTAACCCAAGGTTGCTCAAAACGATACTCCTTAACCAATTGCGCCGCCGCATTCGAAGCCAATTTGCTACTGCTATAGTGACCAACGAGAACAACCCACCGCTGTTTATACTTTGCGACTCGAACGCCCTCGACATTCTCAAGACTCTTTAATGTCGAACGCAGGGTATCTAACTGAGCAACACTCGCTATTTGTACGGTATAACCTTTGAGTGGCTTTTGCGGTTCCAAAACTGTTTTATCAACCTTTGCTGCCTCTGGCGCTGGGGACTGAACATCTACCATTTTAGCTTGAGGCTCTGCATCCACAGTTGGCTCATCATCACCAAAAGACTTGCTACTCACTTCACCAACACTCACTAAGACTGCATCATCAGGCTCTGGATGTGGTGCCTCACCATGGAATTCACTTAATGGCTCGACAGCCTGTTCTGTTTTGGCTTTGGATGTATCTAGTTCGTTAACTTTCACGGTTACGGCGGCAAACTTTAATTGATCAGCGCGCAGAGCAAAATAGGGGGCTAAGATTTTTTGCCCATAGGACAAAAAAGCGGGGGAATCTATCGCAGGAAAAGTCGCAGCCTCTAGGGCTTGCTCTTCAGAAAATGGTTGAGTAACACTAAGCCAAATACCTAGCGCTAACAACATGCTCACAGCTGTCACCATCACAGCTTTATATTTCACCCAAGAAGATATTTTCTCTTGCGGGCTATGCAAGGCTTTATCTAACAGATTGACCACTTCTTGCGGCGTACCCGTTTGCTTTTCAAGCTGACTGCGTACGATTTCCCTTGGCGTAAAAGGGTTTTGATCGCTGTATCTCAGTAATGTTTGATACAAAGCTTCACGCTCTGGCATGGTTAACGGCTCAATACTGATAGGTAATATTTGCCGCCGCAATTGCTCGGGTAATTGTGGCAATAGGTCCGCTAAGAATGCCGGTGGAACCGTGAGCGTGACGGCAATATTCTTACCCGCACACTGAATTTGATTGAGAATAATACACTCAGCCCATAGCGCCTTAGGCAATAAATGCGCATCATCGATAATGATATGTAGGGGTTTAGTTTGCGTGCTCGCAAGCCGCAACAGAGTATCGGCGAGGGGAATGTCGTCGTCAAAAATAGGGGATGAAATTAGCTGGACTAGAATTTTGCGGCGTATCTCAGCGTTATCGGCATGCATAGGACAAATCACAAATGCCGCATTTGACTCGTCAAAATCGGTCGCTAATCCGGTAACTAAGGTCGTTTTTCCTGAACCGCTGACACCAGAAAGCACCAGCAGCTGATCGCTATAACTGGCAACATGATGCATTCTTTGTATGAGGGCTTCCTGAGAAGGAAGCAAGACAGAACCCTGAAACGTCACTCGCCCACCACACAGTTTTTATGCGCAGCGAATAACCTGTTCAAGGGTAGATTCTGTGACTTGACTAAACACATCCGCGCGGCCTATTGCCGTTGGGAGCACCAGTCGAATCTGACCGCCTAAAACTTTTTTATCGCGTCGCATATGTTGAATGAAACTGTCGAAATCCATAGATTCCGGCGCACTCACTGGAAGATCAAAAGCTTGTAGTAACTGTATGATACGACAAACTATTGACTCATCGATAAGCCCCAGTGCCTTAGCTGTTTTAGCAGCAAGGACTGTGCCAGCTGACACGGCTTCACCATGCAGCCAATTACCGTAGCCCATTTCGGCTTCAATCGCGTGACCAAAGGTATGACCCAGATTCAACAAAGCACGCACGCCCTGCTCAGTTTCATCTTGGCTAACCACATCGGCTTTAATCTCACAGCAACGAGAGATAGCATAAACTAATGCTTCGGCATCTAAGGTTTTTAGCGCCGTTACATTATCTTCAAGCCATTGAAAAAAATCAGCATCCCACATGATGCCATACTTGATGACTTCCGCCATTCCCGCCGCAAACTCGCGCGCTGGAAGCGTATGTAAACATAAAGTATCGATAAGCACGATTTGTGGCTGATAAAAGGCCCCAATCATGTTTTTACCAAGAGGATGGTTAACAGCCGTTTTACCGCCGACGGAAGAATCCACCTGCGACAATAAAGTTGTCGGAATTTGAATAAAATCGATCCCACGTTGATAACATGCCGCGGCAAAGCCCGTCATATCACCAATCACGCCACCACCCAAAGCCACCAGCACAGAATCTCGACCATAGTTTTGCTGCAGCAATGCAGTAAAAATAGTATCTAGATGTGCTAAGTCTTTGAATTGTTCGCCATCAGGAAGGATAACACTCTCTACCTCACCAAACGAAGCCATCGTCTCTTGTATCTGTTTAAGATACAAAGGCGCGACAGTTTCATTGGTGACGATAAGAATACGTTTTTTAAGCAGGTAGCGAGACAAAGTCTCGCCATCACTCATCAAATTCTGGCCAATGTAAATGGGATAACTACGTACACCTAAATCAACCTGAATTTGCTTCATAAATTCTGCCTAAAAACCTAATTGCTCAATGATCTGATTTGCGACGATCTTTGCGCTTTGATCATCGGTTTTGACAATCACATCGGCAATTTCTTCGTACAATGGATTACGGATCTCTGCAAGATTCTCCAACACTTCTCGAGGATCATCCACTTGCAATAATGGGCGTCGCTTGTCTCTTTGAGTACGAGCGACCTGTTTGTCGATAGTGGTTTCCAGGTAAACCACAATGCCACGAGCAGACAGATGATTACGGATATCTTTGCTTTGTACTGAACCACCACCGGTGGCAAGGACGATACCTTGTTTCTCAGACAAATCAGCAATAACCTGAGCTTCACGACGACGGAAGCCTTCTTCACCTTCGACGTCAAACACCCAAGCAATATCAGCGCCTGTGCGTTGTTCAATCTCTTGATCCGAATCGTGGAATTCTAAATGCAGCATTTGCGCCAGATGGCGACCAATTGTGCTTTTACCTGCGCCCATAGGGCCTACCAGAAAAATATTACGTTTTTCAGCCATTTCTTGTACGTCTGAATCTTATTGAAAAGTATGCCTATATCGACTCAACATCAAGCCGACCTATATGTTACCTTGCTCTTATGAGACTTGACCGAGGATTATCTCAGCTTAGGGTCTACTATGGCAAGCCATGTGCGCTATTTATGCAAAGAATTGTATTCCAGTAATAATAAAGCCAGCAATCACTGCTGGCTTTAGTCGATACATAGCAAGTGCTTAGATCTTCTCACCGACTATTTTGGGGGTTACGAAAATAAGTAGCTCTTGACGCTCATTTTTGTCTGTTGTGTTCCTAAACAGGAAACCGACTAAGGGAATGTCACCGAGAATAGGGACTTTACTCACCCGGCTGATCAAGTTTTGCTGATAAATACCACCAAGGACTATGGTTTCACCGTTATCAACTAGCACTTGAGTGCCAATACGTTGGGTATCGATGGCGACAGCGGGACCCGTTGGTGTGTCAACCGTCTTGCCCTGAGAGTCTTGGGTGATTTCCAAATCTAAAATAACGCGGTTATCTGGTGTAATTTGTGGTGTAACTCGCAAGGACAACACGGCTTTCTTAAAAGTGACCGAGGTTGCGCCGCTTGAAGTCGACTGCACATAAGGTATCTCCACACCCTGCTCAATATAAGCCGCCTTTTGGTTAGAGGTAGTAATACGAGGGCTGGCGATAATTTCACCTTTATTTTCTTGCTCTAACGCACTCAATTCCAAATCAAGAATAGTACCATCTGCCAACTTAGCAACGTGGAATGCGATACTTGTTGGATTGGTCACTGCCGCAGGCAAATTAACGTTCAAACGTTGGTCAGGAGTTGGAATGATGCCGTTGGCAATACTCTGAGCACCTTCTAATGTACCTGAGGTTCCCTTACTGCCCTGCTGATCCGTTACGCCCCAACGTATGCCTAAGTCTTCAGAGACATCATCTTTGACCGTTACCATACGTGACTCGATCAGCACTTGGCGAATAGGGATATCGAGTACTTCGACTAAACGATGGATGTTCTCAATCGTTTCTGCCGTATCTTTCACAAGTACAGTGTTGGTACGTTCATCGACCGCGACTGAGCCGCGTGGCGAGAGTAAACTAGAATCTGCGCTTTTAAGCAGCTCAGCAATATCGATCGCTTTGGCATAGTTAATTTGCAAGTACTCAGAATACAAAGGTGCTAACTCTTTAACTTCTTGCCTATTTTTGAGATTTTGGCTTTCACGAATAGCCAACTCTTCGCTCGGTGCCACCATTAAGATGTTGCCTTCGATACGTTTATCTAGGCCTTTGGTTTGTAGAATCAAATCTAATGCTTGGTCCCAGGGCACATCATCCAATCTCAAGGTGATGTTGCCCTCAACAGTATCACTCGTGACTAAGTTAAAATTGTTATAGTCAGCAATGATCTGCAAAACAGTACGTACAGGGATATTTTGAAAGTTAAGCGACAAAGTACGGCCATTGTATTTTTTAACATCTTTCTTGGCGGCAACTCTCTCAACTTTATTCATCGAGAGTCTAAAGAGATTATCCTCTTGCTTGTAACTGAACTCATATTCCCCTGCAATATCAACTAAAATGCGCGTTGTTAAATCTTCTTTAAATGTCTCGAAGCTTTTTACTGGTGTTGAAAAATCTTTCACATCCATAACATAAAGCAGATCACTATTAATATCAGTGTTATATAACTTAACTTCGAGTTTAGCTCCCACTTGCTCAACGTTAACGGCAACCGAGCGGTTATTCAAATAGACTAATAACTCACCGCCACCATTTTCATTACGACGAAAATCGATATTTTTAATGCTGTTAACGAAGGGGTTTTCTGCCTGAGTCTGAGCGCCCGCAACCTCATCATTAATAGTGAGTCGATATGAGTTGCCCATGACTGAACCTTGGTAAGGTTTCACTTTGGACATACCTAAGGTGACTTTAAGACGAGTATCTTGCTGCTCAGTCATCATGTCAGTTACACCGACTTGATTAATGGGTAAGCGATCCTTAGATAAACCAGAAATACTATTATCAAAGGTTAATACGAGCTCTGCAGGCGAGGCATTAGAGTCAATAACTGGCGGAGTGACCGCTTCTTCAAATACCAACTCTAGCTCTAACTGGTGGTCAACCAAGGCATGGTATTTAACATCCATTAATCGGTTTGCAGCATAACTCGATGGCAAAATTCCAAATACCAATGCGATCCCAATAACAGACTTGATTAAGCCTGAAGAAATTAACGGGACTTTTATCGCGGCAGAAGATTTCATTATTCCCTCATCCTTCGCTCGTTATTCTCCAGAAAGTTCTAAATTGCTCGTCCTTTCGGACCAACAGCCTGAACCATCTGGAATTAATTCTACTACTTCGACATTTTGTGAAGTAACTTTAGAAATGCGTCCATTAAACAGACCTAAATACTCACCAACGCCCATCCGATAAACACTGCCGTCATTTGTTTCAACTAACGCCCAAGTTGTATCGGCTTCACTTAAGGTGCCACGCATTTTTAAATTATCTAAAGGATAAGTTTCTAATCGTCCTTTTCGACGCTTTAAGTCCGGTTGTAAACAATCTTTGCTGGTATCAACAACTTCTTCCGTTAACTCACGCGAAGGTGGTACAAAAGGGCTACGCATTAACTCGGCTTGATAGGCAAAGTGCTCAAATCTTGGCGGCTCTTTCAAGGGCGGGATATGAGCAACATGTTGCGCTTTGGTTGTAGTAACAAATAGCTCTAAATCACTACGATCGCCAACACAACCCATTAAAAAAAGACTCAAGGCTAACAAAGGTAAGAATTTCATTATTTCTTCCCCTTATTAGCAGGTTTTTCAGGCGGTAATTCAGCCCCTTCTTTAAAGCGGTATGTCTTGGCTAAGATATCCATTGCTAAGTTGCCGGCTTCATCTCGCTTAATGGTGAAATCATGGAGGCTAACGATACGCGGCAGCTTAGCGACACCACTCACCATACTACCTAGCTGATGGTAATCTCCCGTCACAGACATTTTAATTGGAAACTCAATATAGAAATCCCGCTGAATTTCGGCCTCCCAATTCAAACTATTAATTTTGAGTCCTGCATCCGTAGCCACAAAAGTTAAATCGTCTAGCAAACCTGGCATTTCATTTTCAGATGGCAGCATCTTCAGTAACTCTGCAAACTGTACTTCCATCGTCGCTAGCTGATCTCGGTAGAGTTTTAAATTTGCCGCAAGTTGATACTTATTCTTGAAATCATCTCTGAGCTGCACTTCTTTATCTTGCTCTGCGGTATAAATATCTACCGAATCGGAGACGACCAAGAAATATCCCGCAGCAAAAACACAAAGTGCTAAAAGGATCGCGAAAAAGGTTTTAACTTGATTTGGCCAACCACCAATATTTTCAAAGTCGATATCATTAAATTGACTTAGATCGAGTTTCATTTACTCGCTCCTTTTGTCATTTTCTCAGGCTCGTCTACACTCGCGCCTTTAATAGTGACTCTCAAACTAAAACGCTGTAATTGCCGTAACTCTTCATTTTGGGTCACGATCGACTGCATATTAGGATCGGTTAACCATTCGGAAGTTTTCACTTTTCGCATCATGTTGGCGACGTTATTGTTCGATTCACTACGCCCTTCAATCAGCAACAAACTGCCCTTTTTCTCTAGGCTAGACAGATATATTCCTGGAGGTACAATTCGAACAAGCTCATCTAACACGTGAGTAGGCAAATTACGGGATTGCTGTAGATTAAGAATAATTTCTGTACGCCGCTCAATGTCTTTCTTACGTTCTGTAATTTTCTTGATCTCAGAAATTTGTGTTTCAAGCAGACTGATTTCCGATTGCAAATAAGCGTTACGTGCTTTTTGCTCATCGGTCATAACATCTAATAAAGATACTGCGACATAGACTAAAATCGCCGACGCTAAAAATACTGCCGCTAAAATACCAATATAGTCGCGCTTTTGTTTTTCTCTCGCCTCTTCTCGCCAAGGGAGTAGGTTTATGTTCGCCATTGACCGTAACTCCTCAATGCTAAGCCACAAGCAACCATATATTTGCTGATTGTAGGTTGCAGCGCACTTTTAACCGACTCATCGGCATGCAAACAGCCTTGAAAAGGATCGGCGATAATAGTGTGAACACCCAATTCATTCGTCAGTAAATTAGCCATACCTTCTAATTTAGATGTTCCACCGCATAATACGAGGTAGTCGACTTTATCTTTACCGCTGGAAGTGCAATAAATCTGCAGCGTACGTTTTATTTGTTGTAATAGCTGAGTTTGAAAAGGTGACAAAACTTCAAACATATAATTTCGTGGTAAGTCGCCTTCAATCTTTGCTTTCTCAGCTTGATCATAAGACATGCCATAGAAGGATAATATTGACTGAGTAAATTGCTCACCACCGAAAGCTTGCTCACGAATAAAAGTCGTCTCACCCGATTCAACCACAGAGAAAGTCGTCATATTCGCGCCGATATCAACCATAGCGACGGCTTTATGTTTCGCTCCTTCTGGAAGCTGGGCCATAATTAGCTCGGCAGCTCTACCTAGAGCGTAACCTTCAACATCCACCACTTTAGCCTCAAGTTCCACGCTATCCAGCGCATCGACTCTGACATCAATATTGTCAGTGCGGCATGCGCTCAACAGCACATCAACTTTAGTAGGATCGGTACTGTTTACGTTTAGCGTTTCAAAATCTATGCTAACTTCATCGAGTGAATACGGAATAAGATTATCGGCTTCAATTTCTATCTGTGCCTCCATTTCTTCCTCACTAAGGGAGGCATCCATGTAGATCACTTTCGTCATCACAGCAGAACCCGAAACAGAAACAGCGGCATATTTAACGGATTTAGGCAGGCTACGTTTTATTTGCTTAAGGCATTCAACAACGGCATCAGCATCACGAATATCATGATCGTTAACGGCCCCCTTCTTAATGGGTACCGCGGCATGACTCAATATTTTGTATCCGTCAGCAGTCTTACTCAACAAAATGGCCTTAACTTCATGGGAACCGATATCGATTCCCACCATCTGCGGAGCCTGACGCTTCCATAAATTTGAAAGCATATCCATTGTCACTTTTTTATTTATATTTCAGTAAAAGAGATTAGCACAAAATCAACTTGTTATACTTACTTGTATCGAATGTTTCATCATTTTACAAATGCTATTTTGTGAGTCTCACGTTTTTACTTCACCAAGACGTGTGCGCCTTATATACTGTCGCACTTAACAGAACATTAGGATAAATTTTGGTGAAGTGGTTAAAACGTATTGTTATAGCACTATTCAGTCTAGCCCTTTTGGGCGTAGGCGCCATTGTGGCAGCATACTTTTATGTTTTGCCGGATTTACCGGATGTTTCAACACTAAAAAATGTGCAACTTCAAACACCTTTACGTATTTACAGTAGTGACGGCAAACTTATTTCTCAATTCGGTGAGAAACGTCGCATTCCACTAACGTTAGACGAAGTGCCAAAACCTCTGCTACAGGCGTTTATCGCAACCGAAGATGCCCGCTTTTATGAACATGGTGGTATAGACCCTGTTGGCGTGCTTCGCGCCGCATTAGTGATGTTGACCACTGGTGAGAAAAAGCAAGGTGCGAGTACGATTACCATGCAGGTCGCACGTAACTTCTTCTTAACCCGAGATAAGACTATTATTCGTAAAGTGAAGGAGATTTTTATCTCCTATCATATTGAAGAGTTACTCACCAAAGATGAAATTTTAGAGCTCTACGTAAACCGCATTTACTTAGGCCAACGGGCCTACGGTGTTGGGGCTGCTGCGCAAGTGTATTTCGGTAAAAACGTGCAGGAACTCAGCTTATCTGAACTGGCCGTTATTGCAGGCCTACCCAAGGCGCCCTCTACACTCAATCCAATCACGTCACCTTCGCGTGCATTAGCTCGCCGTAATGTCGTCCTCATGCGGATGAATGAAGTCGGCTACATCAGCCAAACCGAATACCAAGCAGCACTACAAGAGCCATTGGTTGCCAGATATCATGGCGCTGAAATTGATCTCTATGCCCCTTATATTTCTGAAATGGCTCGGGATTACATGGTACAGAAGTACGGTGAAGAAGAGGCCTATACCAATGGCTACAACGTCTATACGACTATCTCATCGGATCTACAACTTAAAGCTCAACAGGCACTGCGTAATAACGTCTATGCCTATGATGAACGCCATGGCTACCGAGGTCCTGCTGCCGTGTTGTGGACGGACGAAAAACCTGAACCTGCTCAAATCAAAACTGAACTAGCCAAGATTGCTTCAGTACAAGAATTGCAACCCGCCGCAGTCATCAGCATTGCAGATCAGCAAGCCAGCATAATGACCGCCAAAGGCGAAACTAAAGTCATTACTTGGGATGGATTAAAGTGGGCACGTAAATTTATTACTGATAAGCGTCAAGGCAGTGTACCGAAATCAGCTTCTGACATACTCAAGGTCGGCGAGCGTATTTGGATCCGTGATAACGGCCAATATTTGCAACTATCGCAAGTACCAGAAGTCGCCAGCGCAACAGTATCACTCGACCCCAAAAATGGTGCTATTCGCACTTTAGTTGGTGGTTATAGCTTTAGCCAAAGCCAATACAACCGAGTGACTCAAGCGAAGCGTCAATTAGGTTCGAATATAAAACCTTTCATCTATGCCGCAGCATTAGAGAAAGGCTTTACCTTAGCGACCCTCATAGACAATGCGCCAATTAATAAACCCGATATCAGCCAAGGCACAGCATGGCGCCCTAAAAACTCACCCGATATCTATGGCGGCCCCACTCGTTTACGTGTGGGTTTAGCGCAATCTATTAACGTTATGTCTGTGCGTGCAATGCGTCATGTCGGACTCGACGAAACCATTGCTCAACTCGTTGAATTTGGTTTTGATCCTAACGACTTACCTCGCAACGAATCGATTGCATTAGGTTCGTCTTCAGTCACGCCATTGCAAGTGGTTACTGCATTTAACGTATTTGCTAACGGCGGTTTCTTACTCGAACCTTTCTATATTGATCGCGTAGAAGATGCTTACGGCAATGTTATCGAAAAAGCGAACCCTACATTGGCCTGTAAGCCTAGCCAAAGTCTTAACCAACCAGTTACACCGAGCGATCCTGTGGCGTTCAGCGTAAGTGGAGACTCTGGTGCTGAGCCTAGTGCACCTGTTGCGCAGTGTTTCGATCAAACCGGTCGCTACGCTCCGCAAATTATTTCAGAGCAAACGGCATTCCTCATTACCGAAGCACTGAAGAGCGTGATCTGGGGCGGCGGCGATTGGAGTAAAGGCACAGGTTGGCAAGGTACGGCTTGGCGCGCAGCAAAATTGATTAAGCGCCATGATATTGCAGGTAAAACGGGTACCACAAACGAATCGCGCGACACTTGGTTCAGTGGTTTTAGCCCAGTCATCACTAGCACTTTCTGGGTCGGTTTCGACGATCACGGTCGCCAACTGGGCAGAACCGCATGGAATGCAAACGGCGAAAAAGATCAGATAACTGGCGCCGAAGCGGGTGCGAAAACAGCAGGTCCAGGCTGGAACGAGTTTATGAACAGTGTCTTACAAGGCACTCCTGAGACAACCTCGATTCCGCCAGAAGGCATAGTTTCGGTACGCATTGATTTAGCGACGGGTAAACTTACTCGAAAAACCGACTATACCAGTGCGTTCGAGTACTTTATTTCAGGTACAGAGCCGAAGGAATACATCAGCGAAACTCAGGATGAAAACAATTTATTCATCGATGCACCAACCGATGATTTATTCCAATAAACAAATGCTAAAAAGTCATTACCACTAATTGTGGCCCAATAAAAAACGCGACCTAATGTCGCGTTTTTTATTGGCTTGTATTGTGGATTTGAATAACTCGCTTAACGTGCTTTCTTAGCCGCAATCGCCTGCTGAATTTGTGGCAATGCAGTACCACCGAGCACGTCACGTTTCGCTAAACAAGCTTCAATAGTCAGGTTTGGATAGACATCATCTTCAATGATAGCGGCAAAAGTTTTTAATTCGGCCAAGGAGAAATCCTCAAGCGGAATTTGCTTCGCTATCGCAGCAACCACGACTTCACCCACAACATGGTGCGCCTCACGGAAAGGCATGCCTTTAGACACGAGATAATCCGCAAGCTCAGTAGAGTTTGCATAACCTTGCTGTGCCGCTAACAGCGCATTAGGGCGATTGACCTTCAAACCTGACAACACTAACGCCGCCATATCGAGGCAAATTGCCCAACTATCGACCACGTCAAACAGGCCTTCTTTATCTTCCTGCATATCTTTGTTGTACGCCAAAGGCAGCGCTTTCATCGTAGTGAGAATGCCCACTAAGCTGCCATACACCCGGCCAGTTTTGCCACGGATAAGCTCTAATGCGTCTGGATTTTTCTTCTGTGGCATCAGGGATGAACCCGAGGTCACTTCATCACTCAGGGAAATAAAGTTCGCTTCACCTGAGTTAAAGAAAATCAAATCTTCAGCCATACGGCTTAAGTGCATCATGCTGATCGATGCGGTTGAACAAAGCTCTACCACGTGATCTCTGTCTGATACGCTATCTAAGCTATTCAGCGTTGGCGAGGCAAAATTCAGCGCCGCGGCCAGAGCATGTCGATCTATTTTATAGGCTGTACCCGCCAGCGCACCTGAACCTAAAGGACAGGTATTCGCGCGGGTTAACGCATCGCTTAAACGGCTGATATCCCGCTCAGTCATTTCCACATACGCTAAACACCAGTGGCCAAATGTCACAGGTTGCGCGCGCTGCAAGTGAGTATAACCCGGCATTACCGCATCAAACTCACGTTCTGCCAACGCCAGTAATTCAGCATGTAAGCTGTGAAGGCGCGCGAGTAATGCTTTGCCTTCGGATTGACACCAAAGCTTTAAATCGGTGGCAACTTGATCGTTACGGCTACGACCAGTGTGCAATTTCTTACCGAGATCGCCCACTTTGGCAATCAAAGCCGACTCGACGAAACTGTGAATATCTTCGGCGCCCGAGGCAAGAATAATCGCCGGATCGCCCTGCACTTCCACCAGCAAGTCATTAAGCGCTTTTTTCAAGTCGCAGCATTCAGTTGCCGAGATAATTCCCACGCTGGCGATCGCATCCGCCCAAGCGATGGAGCCGACCACATCCTGTTCGAACAAGCGATAATCCACAGGCAACGAATCGTTGAATAATTTGAATAGCGCGCTCGTTTCGCCCTGAAATCTTCCACCCCATAAAGCCATGCTAACTCCCCTTACTCACTGCTTATTTGAAATCGACTCATCTGAATCAAAAACTAAATCAAAACCTAAAAACAAAAAAGGGCGCTAGGCGCCCTTTTAAACGACCTATTACTTAGACTTAACGTCATTAGCGTTGAGTGCGCGGATGCGGCTCGCTAATGAGTACAGGCGGATAAAGCCTTCTGCATGTTTTTGATCGTACACTTGATCTTCACCAAAGGTGGCAAACGCTTCAGAGTACAAGCTATTAGGTGAACGTTTCTTCACTGCCGTTGCTTGGCCTTTGTAGAGTTTAACCACGACTTCACCGTTAACTGATTCTGCCAATGACTCAGATGCTGCCAGCAGTGACTTACACAGTGGCGTGAACCAGCGGCCGTCATACACTAAATGCGCCATTTGTGCGGCAACTTGCTCACGCCAGTTACGGCTAGTTTTGTCGAGTACCAGCTCTTCAATCGCACGCAGTGCTGCGAACATCACAGTGCCGCCGGGAGTTTCGTAACAGCCACGAGACTTCATGCCCACTAAACGATTTTCAGTGATGTCGATACGACCCACACCGTGTGGCGCAGCAATCGCGTTCAATGTCATCAGCGCAGCATAAGGCGTTAGGGCTTCACCATTCACTTTAGTGATACGGCCATGTTCTACTTCTAGCGACACATATTCAGGCTTGTTCGGTGCATCTTCAGGATCGGCGGTCAGAGTCCACACACCTTTGCTTGGCTCGTTCCATGGATCTTCTAACTCACCACCTTCATGGGAAATATGGAAAGCATTGGCATCACGGCTATAGATTTTAGTCGCTGACGCTGACGTCTTAATGTCACGTTCAGCTAAATAGGCCAGTAGATCTTCACGGCTCTGCATGGTCCATTCACGCCATGGTGCAATCACTTTTAAATCAGGCGCTAATGCAGCGAAACAACCTTCGAAACGCACTTGATCGTTACCTTTACCGGTACAACCGTGGCACAGAGCATCGGCGCCCACTTTACGGGCCACTTCAACCTGTGCTTTGGCAATGATAGGACGCGCCATTGACGTACCGAGTAAATAAGTGCCTTCGTAAATCGCACCGCTCGCAATCGTTGGGTAGATATACTCTTTAACGAATTCTTCTTTCAGATCGACAATATGACACTCAGACGCACCCGAAGCTAAGGCTTTTTCAGTCAAGCCAACCAGCTCTTCTTCGCCTTGGCCGACGTCGGCGCAAAATGCGATGATTTCACAGTTATCGTAGTTTTCTTTTAACCAAGGAATAATGGCCGAGGTATCTAGACCACCTGAATAGGCTAAAACCACTTTTTTCACGCCAGTATTTTTTATCTCGATAGACATCTTAAATTCCTATGACTCGTTTCTCACCTAGGAGAAAACAGGCTGCTAAACAGGGTTAATTTAACTAAATAAGGTTACCAGTACCGCATTTTGGGCATGCATCCGATTTTCGGCTTGTTGCAGAATTAAGGAGCCTGCACCGTCCATCACTTCATCTGTTACTTCTACACCACGGTGGGCGGGCAAACAATGCATAAAGAAGTTAGCGCCCGCTTTCGCCATCAAGGCTTTGTTTACTTGGTATGGTGCAAACTTCGCTTTGATATCCGCCAGCGGTGTTGGATCGCCCATTGAAATCCAAGTATCGGTATAAATAGCGTCGTGACCTTCAATCGCATCGATATCTGAAGTCAGTACCAGCTTACCGCCATATCGCTTAGCAAGCTCTTGCACTTCTGCCACTACGTAGCCATCAGGAAAGTGACCCGCTGGGCAGATCACTGTCATGGTAGCACCGAGAATAGCCGCACAGTACATCAGCGAGTTAGTGACATTATTACCATCACCAACATAAGCTAATTTGGCTTTGCTGACATCCTTAAACTGCTCGGCCAGTGTTAAAAAGTCGGCTAATGCTTGGCAAGGATGATAAAGATCCGACAAGGCATTAATCACGGGCACTGTGCCGAACTCGGCTAATTGTTCAATGGTGGTGTGTGAATAGGTTCTCGCCACAATTGCGTCGGCCCAACATGACAGGTTAGAAGCAAAGTCAGCAACCGATTCCCGTTTTCCCAGTTCACCATTTTGCTGGTCTAGGTATAAACAGTGGCCACCGAGCTTATTAATACCGATATCAAAGCTAACGCGTGTTCTGAGTGAGGGCTTTTCAAATAACATCACCACACTCTTGCCATCCAGCGCATGACGATACTCAGCCGGATTGGCTTTGATCGTTTTTGCCAAGGCAATTAGATCCTGTAACTGCTGCTGGGTTAAGTCTTTTATCGATAGTAAATGCTTCATAACCTACTCCACTTATGGTTGGATTTGTGTTCCTACGGCTTCACCTTTTGCTAATGCGATTAATTGGCTTGCATCACGCCACGAGGCAACTTGTACCGCCTGCCCCATCCACTGTGCTACTTCGAGCGCAGCTTCAACTTTGACCTTCATTCCCTTTTCGATCACACCTTGCTTAACAAGGTCTGCTATCTGCTTGCCATTTAAACTATGGATGAGCTGGCCTTTACCATCGAGCACCCCAGAAACATCCGACAGTAGCACTAACTTGCCGCCCACTAATTTGGCTAATGCCGTCGCCGCTTGGTCTGCATTAACGTTAAGCATTTGGCCATCGTCCATCATGGCGATAGAGCTACAAATCGGCATCCAACCTTGGGCGAGGATAAACTTAAGATAAGTGCCATCGTTTGGTGTGACTTCGCCCACTAAGCCTAAACGCTCATCTTTAATCTTAGCCGAAACAGTATTGCCATCGGCGAGGCTCATGCCCACACTCACAATGCCAGCCTTAGTCGCTGCGCCTTGAAGGATTTTGTTCGAAGTGCCCGCCAATGCGCCGGCAATAATCGGCATTTGCTCGGGCGGAGTCACACGTAAACCTTCTAACTTGACGGTCTCCATACCATTAGCCGCTAACTGCTCATCCACCAGACAGCCACCGCCATGTACCATCAACACTTGCTGACCATTGGCTAACATAGCCGCAGCCGTATCCATTAACCGCGCCATCCCCATTTCACACTGCAGCAGCGCGCCACCAACTTTAAGAACTAATACTGAGTTGTTTGTAGACATCTTGACGACTCTCTTAAATAAGGATGAACAATTAAAGGTTAAAATGAATCTTTATGCATTGCAGCGCTTGGCTGGCAGCACCTTTCATCAAATTATCGATTGCACTGGCTACCACTAAGTAACCGCTATTCTCATCAAACTTCCAACCTAAGTGGCAGTTAGGTGTCAGCACCACATCGTCCACTTTAGGGAACTGATTATGCTTCACGGTGACCAATGGCGCCTGGTCATATACGCTATAGGCCGCTGCTACATCGGCAGTCGTAGTGCCTGGTTTTAGCTGCACGGTAATAGTCGCTAAAATGCCACGCTTAAAGTTGCCAAGATGCGGGGTAAATATCACTTCTTGACCAAGCTGAGTGGCGATCTCGGGTTGATGTCTGTGGCCTAATACGCCGTAGGGTGTCAGGCTAACTTCACAAAAACTGGTGTGTAACTGCGCTTTACGGCCCGCACCTGTTACGCCGCTCACCGCATTGATCACCGGATAAGCTGATGTCAGTAAACTCGCCAGCGGCTTTAAGGCAGTAAGTGATGCAGTTGGATAACAACCTGGTACCGCAATAATCTTAGTTGCCGCGATTTCTTTAGCGTTCCATTCGGCAAGGCCATAGACGGCTTTAGCTAAAACCTCTGGATATTCATGCTCAAAGCCATACCATTTAGGATATTGCGCCACATCGCTGAAACGATAAGCACCGCTTAAATCGAATACCGCTAAGCCTTGGCTATAAAACCAAGCCGCTAAATGCAGGCTCACCGAGTGCTCAGTCGCTAACACCACGGCATCCGCTTCGGCCACGATTTTTGCCTTAGCCTCATCGGACAATGGCGACAGCGTTAATGCGATATGGCTATAGCTAGGATACAAATCCGCTAAAGGCTTACCTTTATCTAAACTGTTTTCAGAAACATACAACCCCTGAATCGTCAGTTCTGCTGACGCATGGATTAAAGCGGTCAGTTGCGCGCCTGTGTAACCACTGGCACCAATAATGGCGATATTTTTCATGTTTTTTGTCTTATTAACCGAATCAAAGAAACTTAAAGAGTAGATGAATAGCTTACACGCAACCGCGCATATCTATGATGACAAGACTATCGTCGCAGGAAATCGTAATAGGTTGTTATTTTATTCACTGTCAGGCTAATACTGTGCATCATGATATTCACTCTACAGGTCACAGGTGGTGACTCATCTCAACTGATGGCTAGACTACCACAAAGATCTACTTATGCAATATATGTGAATATATATTTTTAATTTATTTTCATATTTTAAGCTCAAACTGGGATATCGAAGACACGCCTCCCATTCAGCTAACTCGTTAATAACTCAGTTATCCAGGGTCAATATGAGTCAAATCAGTCCTTTTCATTAACAGCTAAGATACATGTCTGCAAAGCATAAAATGATGCACTTCATATTCACTTGCACTAATCATCAAAAAATATTGCGTGACTTCGCATTTCTATTGAATATTCTTCATCAAATACCGTGATTGGTTGCATATCGGATAAGCCAGTCGTATAAGTTATAAGTTCTGCTGTTGACCATAGCCCCAAGTGATAGGTATTGTGCTAACGGGCTAAATGCACAGCGGAATTTTCATGTTTTTCTATTCGGAGTAACTATGTCAGTAACCATGGCAGACAATATGACAGATATGTATGCGTCATTAAGATCGAACGTGAGTATGTTAGGCCAAATCCTTGGCGATACTATGCGTACCCATCTTGGGGACTCTTTTCTTGAGAAGGTTGAACAGATCCGTAAGCTTGCCAAAGACTCACGCCGAGGCGATCAAGCCGCCAGAGAGCAAATGCTCGAGTTACTGACAGCTTTGCCAGACGAAGAATTAGTCCCTTTTGCAAAAGCTTTTAACCAATTTCTTAACTTAGCTAACTTATCTGAGCAATTTCATACTATCAGTCGTAATTGCGACGAACTTGTCTGCGTGCCAGACCCAGTGGAACAACTCCTAGGACGCATGCTCAATGGTCGTGTCGACCAAGCTAAAATGCTCGACTGTCTAAAAACACTGGATATCGATCTGGTGCTAACAGCGCACCCCACTGAAATTTCCCGTCGCACCCTGATCCAAAAATACGCCGCCATTGTCGACTGCTTAACAGAGCAAGAAAACGACCAACTGTCGGATAGAGAACGTCAACAGATCAATCTGCGCCTGCGTCAATTAATCGCGCAAATATGGCACACCAATGAGATCCGCCGCGAGCGCCCCACCCCAGTGGATGAAGCCCGCTGGGGATTATCCACCATTGAAGAGTCACTCTGGCATGCGGTGCCTGACTTCTTAAGACAACTTAACGATCGAGTGCAGCAACGCACAGGGCAGCAATTACCGATTGATATCGCGCCAGTGCGCTTTTCAAGCTGGATGGGCGGCGATCGCGATGGCAACCCGTTTGTTACCGCAAAAGTCACCCAAGAGGTGCTCGATCGTAACCGCCATGCCGCCGCCAGATTATTCTTAAAAGATATCGTGCTGCTGGTCGGTGAACTGTCGATGGAAGAAGCCAATGATGAGTTAAAGGCTTATACCAATAACAGCTGCGAACCTTACCGCCACGTGCTGCGATCTATTCGTCAAAGACTGCGTGACACCATAGATTATTTGAATGCTCGTATCGAAGGCCACAATCCTGAAGTCGATAAGTCGAGCCTGATTTGGCAAGAAAGCGATCTCAAAGCGCCGCTAGAAATGCTCTATAAGAGTTTAACCGACTGCGGTATGCGCTTAATTGCCAACGGTTTATTGCTCGACATTCTCCGCCGTCTCGCCTGCTTTGGCATTCATATGCTCAGGCTCGACATTCGCCAAGACGCCAGCCGTCACAGCGATGTGCTCGCCGAATTAACTCGCTATCTCGGCATGGGTGATTTCAACCATTGGGATGAAACCGAGAAACAAGCTTTCCTATTACGCGAACTCAGCAACCGTCGTCCACTGATCCCAAGTAACTGGCAGCCGTCAACCGATGTGGCCGAAGTGCTCAATACCTGTCGTTTAATTGCTAAACATCCGGCTAAAGCACTTGGATCCTATGTGATTTCGATGGCGGGTAAACCATCGGATGTCTTAACGGTTTTACTGTTACTCAAAGAAACGGGCTGTTCGCACCCAATGCGCGTGGTGCCGCTGTTTGAAACCCTAAGCGACTTAAACAACGCCGCAGCATGTATTACCGATTTACTCGATATCGACTGGTATCGTGGTTACACCAAGGGTATGCAAGAAGTGATGATTGGCTACTCTGACTCTGCTAAAGATGCCGGCGTAATGGCGGCGGCTTGGGCTCAGTATCACGCTCAAGAGCAGTTAGTGGCCGTCTGTAAACAAGCGGGCGTCAAGCTCACATTATTCCATGGCCGTGGCGGCAGCATTGGTCGCGGGGGCGGTCCAGCACACAAAGCGATTCTATCCCAACCTCCTGGGTCGGTAGATGGCCGTATTCGTGTCACTGAGCAGGGCGAAATGATCCGCTTCAAGTTTGGCTTGCCAAAACTCGCGGTTCAAAGCTTAGCCTTGTACACCTCTGCCGTATTGGAAGCAACCCTACTACCACCGCCAGAGCCTAAACAAGAATGGCGCAATTGCATGCAACGTATCGCTGAAGAATCAGTGGGTGCATACCGTGGCATAGTGCGTGATGAACCTGATTTTGTGGCTTATTTCCGCGCGGCAACGCCAGAAGTGGAATTAGGAAAACTGCCACTCGGCAGCCGCCCAGCTAAACGTCGTGTCGATGGCGGGATTGAAAGCCTACGGGCAATTCCGTGGATTTTTGCTTGGTCGCAAAACCGCTTGATGTTACCTGCATGGCTTGGCGCCGGTGAAGCACTTCAAGCCGCCTGTGAACGCGGTGAAATGGGCTTACTGCAAGAGATGGAACGGGAATGGCCTTTCTTCAGCACTCGCATTTCAATGCTGGAAATGGTCTACGCCAAGGCGGAACCTAATTTAGCCCGCTACTACGAAACCTGTTTAGTACCTAAGGAATTGCATCACTTAGGCGAAACCTTGCGCCAACGCTTAGATCTGGGTATTAAAGTCGTGCTTGAACTGACAAAATCAGATAGCTTAATGGCGCATACGCCGTGGAATCGCGAATCAGTTAAACTGCGAAATCCGTATATCGATCCATTAAACTTCTTACAAACCGAGCTATTAGCGCGGACACGTAAGGAAACAACCGAAACTCCTGCGTCTGAACATGTGCAATTAGCGCTAATGCTGACTATTGCAGGTGTGGCCGCGGGTATGAGAAACACTGGTTAATGAAAAAACTTTCCCGCACGATTTGCTTGGGACTGACTGTACTGCTTGGCGGCTGCGTCTCGCAGTACAGTATCAGCGAGCACGAAATGGAGCAGTACCTCAGTAAAGAGATCCATTTTGAGATTAAACAAGGTAATCAATTAGTTGGCGCAGAAGTGCGTATTAACGACATCAGTGTCAAGCTAGGTGCAAAACCTGACACTATGAGCGTAAGTGCCGCAACTCAAGTATCAATTAAGAATCCGATCTTTCCATTGAGTGCCAAACTCACGACGACTTTCGAAGCCAAGCCTTGGTATGACAGCGCAACGCACAGTGTCTATCTGCGCCAGCTCGAATTAGTCAAAGTGGAATCAACGCCAAAGGATATTGAAAAGGCGATTAGCAGTGCCACACCGCAGGTGATGAGTTATCTAAGGCAATTCTTAGAAAACCAGCCTGTGTATGTACTAGATACCAAGGACAGTAACCAAGCACTGATGGCAAAAATGACCGAAAGCATTCAAGTTGCCCCAGGCAAATTAGTGCTTAAGTTCACTAAATAATCTGCCATTTTTGTATCTCTGTAGAAGTTAAAATGCTCCCTCGGGAGCATTTTTGTTGACGGGCATAAACTGGCATATATCCGTATAAGAGTTACTTGCTGAATCGCCCAATCGACTGATAATCGACGATCACAGCTTCAGCTAAAAGCTCACGTCTTAGCATATCGTAAGCCACAGCAGCACTTAAACTGCGTACCAGATCCCGTGAACGTCTCGGTAGTTTAATCATCTGACTATAAATACCGCCGCGAGTTGCTAAAGCGATCGCCACAGTGCCCACAGGTTTCTCATCTGTGCCACCATCGGGCCCCGCAATTCCACTGGTTGCCAGCGCATAATCACTGTCTAAAATTTGCCTTGCCCCCTTAGCCATTTCTTCCACTGTCGCAATAGAGACTGCACCATGATCATCTAAGGTTGAAGGATTAACACCTAACACGCGCACTTTAGATTCATTACTGTAAGTCACTAATCCGTGCTGTAAGTAAGATGAACTGCCTGGGAAATCAACTAACTGGCTGGTGATCATGCCGCCAGTGCAAGACTCGGCAACGCTTAAGGTCAAGCCTGAGTTAAGCAGCTTATAATGAATTTCTTCGGCAAGGGTGGCTTTATCTTCCGCCACAACCGCAGTACCCAGCACCATTTTAATGTGCCCAGCGACGCGAGGTAATACCGCAATCACCTTCTCGCCACGGGCGAAAATCTTAATCTCAATATGCGGCATAGAAGAGCGGTAACCAATAGTAATGCCTTCTGGCAGCTCTAGCGGTTCTAACTTATCTGCCAAAGCGGACTCACCTTGGCCTATGGTCAATAGTTTCTTTAAGGCGACCTTAGCATCAAGGTTAAACTCTTCGCGAATAAAGGGCACAAACTGCTCTGTAACCATGTGCTTCAGCTCAAAAGGCACACCAGGCGTAAAGAATAACCAAGCGCGGTTAAGCTTAACTCTAAAACCACAAGCGGTTCCCACGGGGTTATCAATCATCACAGCTGACGCTGGCAGCATAGCTTGCTTGAGATTACTTAAAGGCATTTCACGGTTATTACGGGTAAACCACTCCTCTAAACGCTCACGCCATTCCACATTCTCGACCAAAGGTTCCCCCTTTGCCTTCGCCATAGCTAAAGCAGACATATCATCACTTGTCGGTCCGAGACCACCATTAACGAGAATCACATCGGCATGTAAGCTACGCTCTTGGAAAACTGCAATCAAATCCTCGAGGCGATCGCCGACAGTCACTCGACGCTGGATCTCGACACCATGCTCCATCATAGTACTGGCAAACCAAGCGGCATTGGTATCTACAATCTGCCCCGCCAACACCTCTTCCCCAGTACAAATCATCTCTAACTTCATCTCAGATCCTTATCTACCCCAACAAATTAAAACATAAGGTAAGTAACCGCTTAACTAATAGCAATAGCTAGACGCGATCTAGAACTCAGATCGCTGTAGCAAAATCGGAGCATTGACAAAATAACCGTACAAATAACCGACAACTATTACTTATTATTGATGTCATGAAGAGTGAAAGAGAGTGTTAAGGAGAGAAAAAAGGAGGAAAACTGACTAATTGAATAGATACTAGGCTGGATTTAACAAATTACAGACGCAAAAAAGCCAGCTTATTCAGCTGGCTTCATTGT
>NZ_BJBV01000019.1:0-112327 GCF_036245925.1 Shewanella sp. M-Br | reverse complement strand
GTAAAGTTGCGGGAATCAATTCGAAACAAATATCTGTTAATCGTGAGCCGTTAGAAATTAAATCAACTCCGCATTCAGCTCCTTACCTTGAGACAAAAGCCCATAAAATGGGCCATATGCTTTCGGAGTTCGAAAAATGAAAACAAGGCTAGGCACGGCGACGTCTTTTTCGTTGTGGCTTCTCCTTCACTACAAAGCCGTGCGTACTGGCAGCGTTCAATTCTCAGAGGATCTATATGCCATATCCCATTGAAAGGAAGTTAGTTGTTGCAGTTTCATCAAGTGCTTTATTTGATTTGTCTGAATCGCATGCTGTTTTTGTGGAAGAAGGACCAAAAGCTTATAAGAAATTTCAAGAAGATAACCTAGACAAAATTCTTGATAAAGGTGTTGCCTTTCCTTTTATTAAACGGTTTCTGAAAATTAATCGACGCTTTCCTGAAAAATTACCTGTTGAAGTTGTACTATTATCAAGAAATTCAGCGGTTACCGGAAAAAGAGTCTTTAGATCGATTAAGTATTACGATCTTGATATTTCCAGAGCAGCTTTCATGGAAGGGAAATCACCATTTGAGTATATCCCAGCATTTAATGCATCATTATTTCTGTCAGCAAACGAGGAATATGTGCAAAATGCTATTGACGCTGGATATCCCGGTGGGTTGGTTTTACCTAGTCAGATAGTTAATGATGATGAAAATGATGAGCTAAGGATTGCATTTGACTTTGACGGAGTTATCGCTGATGACGAAGCAGAGGCAATATTTAAAGGGGGAGATCTTCCAGAATTCCACGCTTATGAAGTGGCTAATTCTGAAATACCACACAAACCAGGGCCATTGGCCGATCTTTTCAAAAAGCTCGCTTTCCTGCAAAAACTTGAAGATCGTGAAATTGAAAAAGATCGAAATTACAAACGGATTCTAACTACAGCTATCGTTACGGCTAGAAATGCACCAGCCCATGAGCGTGTTATTACAACCCTTGAGGACTGGGGGGTAAGTGCCAACGAGATGTTTTTTCTTGGCGGTATGGAAAAAGATAGAATTTTGTCAAAGCTTAAACCCCATATGTTCTTCGATGACCAAAGAAGTCATTTGGAGTCAAAGGCTGGTGACATACCGATGGTACATATACCATTTGGCATTGCCAATAAGTAAATTGAACCGGGTAGCTGGAGGTATCTCAATTATCTGCCTTTTAACGGAAAATCTACCCATAAAAACGCCTGCTATTGCAGGCGTTTTGTTTATGTCTATTCGTTTTGCTTTTATGCGCTAGAGCCCTTTAAAAGCGGACTACTTTTTAATCCATTTGCCTTTGGCATCTTGCACATAGTTGCCTTTATCTGTGGCGGCTATGGCTTTTTCGCCGGCGAGCTTAGCGACGTCGGCAGGGGAGAGTTTGTTCTTCTTGGCGATGGTTTCGTAGTGGGCGCGGCGTTTGTTATTTACGTCGTCCATCACGGCTTTGGCTTCGGGATTGGCTTGCACTAATCCTAAGTAGCCGTTGGCTTGTTCGCCTAAATAGCCCTGTAATTTAGCTTCTTGAAGTGACATGGCAAAGGCGCTTAGGCTTAAGAAGCTGAGGGTTAATAGCAATAATAACTTTGTTTTTAGTCGGATTGATTTCATGGTGATTCCTCAATTCTTATTTAATTAGAACAGCTTATCGTCTGATAGGAGTTGGTCTAATTCCTTATCTACTTTGATCCGTATCTCATGTTCAATTTTCACATTGAGATTGATAACGATAGGTTTATCTGGCGGTTCTATTTTGACTGTGGGCGTACAGCCCTGCAATGAGGCTAGGGCTACCAATGCGATAAGTGCGCTTCGGGTACCTATGCTAATTTGCTGTAATTGAATTATCTTCACTGAGGTTTCCTTGTTACTTCACTGATTTTTCGATTCTGTCCTGCAAGTCATTACCAATTTGCAGACTTCTAAATAATTGCAGCATGTTCTCTTCGTGGGAGTAATTCAAGTGGATAGGGCGTTCAATCCCTTCACCGCGGCCTTTTACTTCGACGAGTAGTTTAGCATCACCGGCTTGGTCCATATCAAAGCTGCTTGATAATTGGCTGTATTGTAAGTGTTCTAACGTCGAAAAGACAAAGTCTAGATACGGTTGGGATTGGCGCATCTGCTCAACGGCGGGGTTGCCCGAGATAGCGATGAGGCCGCCGGGTGCGCGCGCGGCTAATTGCCCTCCAGTGATCGACACTTTGCCGTTGATTAAATCGACGGGCAACACGCCATCGAATATGCCGTCGGCATAGATGCCAATTTGCGGTTGAATACGCAGGACCTCTTCTAGACTCATGGCCTGCAGTAACAGATAGGCATGGGATTTATCCTGTAATTTAAGATTAAATTCTGGCAGCAGAAACTGGCCGCTGAGCACTTTGCCTTTGGCGGTCATGGAAACATCGGTGTCACTTAAGCCTGTGAGTTGTTGTATCCAATTGTCGGGCAATTTTTGTGCATCTTTGCCAAGGGCGATATCGGCTTCCACTTCGATATCGGTCAGTGGGAAGCCTGGATCAAATAAGTTAAAGGTCATCAGCGTCTGCGGGCAATTGAGCTTACTGAGGCTGCTAAAATAGCCTTTATCCTGTGGCTTGTTATGAGACTCTTTTTTATAAGATTGCCCCCAAGTGAACTCACATTGCGCTTGCAGTTTTCCCCCCTCAAAAATGATGTCTTTATAAAAGCCTTCAAGTTCTGTCATCGATTGAGTTATTTGCATGGCAAATTGGGTCTGATCGCGCTGTTGGGTTAAATTAAACTGCGCCTGTAATTGGTTATTACCTGTGACATTAAGCTCAGATGGTAAGGGTTGGGTTTGATTGAGCAAGGCTAGCGCCTCGGTCATGCTAGTGTCGACAACCCATTGCCCCGTCAGCACTAGAGGTTTGCTCGCGGTGGCAAGGTTCAGCTTGTGTTGGCTTTGCAGCTCAACCGTGCCCACTTGCCAGTGCTCATCACCAAAGAGCGTGTTATTTTTCCAATCTAAGCTTTGTACCAGCGTTAACTTGTCCAGCTTGAGTACGGTTTCTTTGCGGCTGCGGCCTTTGCTGCTGAGCTGTTTTTCGATATTTAGCTGACTGGCTTGCCATGCGAGTTGATTACGCCAAGTGGTAGCGAGTAGTGAATCGAACAGCGCTTCGATATCGGGTTTAAGCTCAAATGACATGGCTTTTTGTAATGCAATCGAGAAACTGCCCGCATTCATATCGGTTTTCGTTATGATGCTAGTGCTAGCATTTTTATCAGCATTAGCCTCAGTGACTACATCATCTGTCACTAAAGTCTGTTTGGTCTGCGAAAAATACAGTTGCTCCAGTGCTAAGGTTAAAGGTGGTATGGCAAGGGTTAACCTGTTTGCGGTATCAGATGTGGGCACTGAGCTTTGCGCTGGACTGACTTTCTGAATGCTAGCGTTTTGAATACCAGAACTCTGAGTATGAGTGCTTTGCTGCGAGCTTATGTTCAGCGGCGCGAGGGCATTTATCGCGATACTACCAAGGCTAAACTCTGCATGTTTAGCCGCATTTTTATTTTGCATGCTAATACGCTTAAGCTCACCCACTGCGAACTGTAGCGTGTTGCCAGTATTTTGTTTTGTTGATTGAGTCAGTTCAGTCGACTCGGTAGTGGCAGTGATGAATTGCCAATCGGTTGAACTTGGCGTCTGAACTAAGTTAAATGTGCCTGCTGTCGTTAACTGACTATTATTCCAGCTAAAGTCATGCGGCGGATTTGCCCACAATTCAGATAATTGCATTGAGCCTGTTTGCCTCGTATTAAGGCGCCAATCTGTTTTGAAGGCCAGTGCTTTGGTTGATTTTGTTATTTCAACATTGGCCAAATCGACTTGGGTATCTAGCTTACTGCCTAAGGTCTTAAGCTTCACTCGAGGAAGTTTAATCGCAAGGGGATTAGCTAAGTGCACATCTTGCGGAATTTGAGTCAGCGGATAGTGCAGGGCTTCAGGCAATGTCAGTGCGATCCCCACAGGTGTATCTGTACTTTTGAGCCCCGATAGTAGCTTAGCGATTTGACTCGCTAGCGGATCAGGCACTTGCTCTGAAGCAGTCTTGGCTGCCGGATGGGTTAAAGATTGAGACGAAGGTTGAGTTAAAGGCTTAGCCAGCGACTTATCGAGTAGCTGCATCAATCGCTGTTGCTGCTCTGTATTTGGACTCAGCGCTAAGCTAAAGGGCTCTAGTTTTAGGTCAAGTTCAGCTAAATGTCCGGCAATTTTAAATGCTAACTCAGACTTAGGTGCAAGCTCGGGTTTAGGCGCAAGCTCTAGTGCAGCTAGTTGATTAAAGGTCAGCTTTGGATCGATTAATTGATGCTCACTGATAAGTTCGCCTGAGGTTAAAGTGATACTGCTGTTGGACACCAATTGACCTTGTAGATCAATCGCTAACGCTTGCCACTCTTTATCAAGCTCAGTTAACGGACTCAGTACACTGTCTTGCGCTTGCCTCAGGCTGATTTGATGCAAGCTCGCAAGCAGCGGCGCGAGCTGGATTTGACTCATGAGTTGCCATTTGTTGGTTTCGAGTGTTGCTTTAAGTGTGGCGATGCTTTCGCCTGCATGGCTAAACTCGCTGTTGATTTCCCCCGCGCCGTTGAGGCTCAACTTGTCCATCACCAAACGATAGGCGGGTAAATCATTTTGGGTATTGAGATGGTGGGCTTTGAGAATAAGACTGGTTTTTCCGATATCGATGAGTGGTAATGATTTGATATCTAAGGCCAATGCGGGGCCTTGTTCATCGATGGCATTCCGATTGGGCAAAAACAGTGATTGCCCTAACTCGACCTCAATATCACCTGTGGAGATTTGGGTGATTTTTTGAGTGAGGTAAGAGGCTTGGCTGAACTGTTTAAGTTCGACAAAACTCTGTGGCCAGTCAAGTTTTAGCTGAATATTCAAATCATTAAGCTTGATATGGCTATCATGCACCCTAAGATTGGCAGAAGTAATTCGCCAATGTTCTAACTGACTTTCCCCTAATTCAATGTCAATCAGTTCGCTGTCCATACCTGTGAGGGCAAAATTTGCCGCCTGCATGATCAGTTTTTCAGCCTGGGTATTCACAATCCACACAGTTAACGCCACGCCCGCCAAGATGCCCGTTAAGCTGGTCGCCAATAAGGTTTTTTTCAGGGGGAATTTACGGCGGCTTTGTGTTGCTACAGTGGTATCTGTTCCAGAACCTGCAGCACCACTGCGAGGGCCAGCGGATATCTGCGTTGCCTCGTGTTGAGGTGCCTTGCTATCGGAGGCACTGCTACGGCTTGGCTTGTTGTGGATTGGCATTGGGTTCGACTTCTTTCCTTATTCACTAAGCCCTGATCAAACTCGTGCCTTAGCGGTGCACAAATACACGAATGTGTATATTTCATCGGCACTTTTACTTCGGTTCGGTTACTTCGGAGCTCTTATATCGCGCACGAGCACCTGAGGTAGTTTAACACTCAAGGGCTTAGCTGACTAATGTGAAAGGATCATCGAATAGACAAGAGCCTGATGTCAATAGTTGAGGTTTTACAGGCTCTTGTACTTCATCTTTTATTCGGGCTAGCTAACTTTTAGTTAACTCACTCTTGGTGAGTGAATTGCGGCTAGCTAAATATCTGGGCGGCGATCACCACAATTCCGCAAAGTGTGGCGAGCATTAAGGCAAACTTGCCGCCCGCGACCCGATATCCCGTCGGCATATTGGCCGCGTCCCTTGTCTGGCGCTGTGTCCACACCATGGCCACAGGTAAAAAGATGGCGAGGATCACCAGCGCAATCGCCGCGTAACCCAGCGCTGTGATAAAACCTTGAGGGTAGAAGAGGGCAAAACCTAAGGGCGGTAAAAAGGTGATAGCCGCGGTTAAGCTGCGACCTGTTGCATTATCTTCTTGCCTTAAGCTTGAGGCCATAAAATCGAACAAACCTAAACTCACCCCTAAAAACGAGGTCGCAAGGGCGAGATCGGCAAATAGACTAATAGCGCTACTTAAGTATTCACTGTGCAGTACGCTCGCCAGTTGATTGATAAAGCTCGATAAACTCTGGTTTTCGAGCAATTGACTTTGGCTCAATACGCCTTGACTGCCCAGTTGCCACAAAAGGTAAATCACTAATGGCAAAGCCGAGCCAAACAACATGATCCTGCGCAGGGCTTTGACCTCAACGCCCAAGTAGCGCACCACTGAGGGAATCGAACCGTGGAAACCAAAGGAGGTAAATATTACCGGGATAGCCGTGATAATCAGCCCTTGGTTAAGTGGAAGCTCGAGTAAATGTGGGCTTTCAACCTGCGGCAGTAACAAGGCCAACATAAGCAATAATGCCAATAGCTTAAGGGCAAATAAACCGCGATTGATGAGATCCACACAGTGGGTTCCCATGCCCACAATGGCGCCAACCAGCAGGGTGAATAGGATTGCACCCGCCTGCGGTGGCAAATTTAGTCCTAGCCAAGTGCTCAGCTTTTGGTTCACTTGCTCGCCGCCGCCAGCAATGTAGGCGGCGCAGAGGGCGTACAGTAAAAACATCAAGGCGCTATTGGCGATCAACTGGCCCTTACGACCCAATAAGCGCTGCGCTAAGTGATTAAGGCTGGCATCGCTGGGGGCGAATTGATGTATTTCCACCATAAGCAGTGCCGTGTAGGCCATCAGCGCCCATAGGATGAGCATAATGGCGGAGGAGGTGCCAAAACCGAGTCCAGCCGATGCGATAGGCAAAGCCAGCATACCCGCGCCGATTGTGGTGCCTGCGATAAGCAGTAAACTGCCGAAAATTTTATTCTGTGTCATAACATGATCTCAAAAGCGTGTTGCAAGAAAAAGAGATAAAGACTTGATCCTAAAGCAACTGTCTTAAAGGATTTTGATGCGATTCAATAATGAAATGATTCAAGCACAAAATAATTTAAGCAAATGAGACAGTGGCGCTCAGCGGATCCGAAAGGATATGGCCACAATGGAAGGTCAGGCGAGGGAGCCTATCTATGCCATTGCGGCTACAGATAGGGAGTATAAAATGCTGTGAAACACATAAAACTTGCCTTAGCGTGTGTTGAGTAAAAACGGATAAGTGTTTTGATGCTTTGCCTTAATAACCTAGCGGCAACGGAGGTTACCATAGGGAACTGAACTGTACTTGTCAACCATTACAACAGTATTTTGATTATTTTTTGTCACAGGATTAAGGCGCAAGATATTCATTGTTCACATTGCGGCAATAGCACTTGAGGGAATCGCGCGATAAAAAAATGCCGCAGACTTGGCTCAAGTGTGCGGCATTTCTAGATGTCAGTGACTAGTGTGAAATCAGAATCAGTAAGCAGATTATGCTTTGCTCTGCAGCGCCTTTTCATGTCTTGCCAACAAATTTGCTGTAATGTCACTAAGGCTTAAATCTTGATCTTCAAGCAATACCAGCAAGTGATAGATAAGATCTGAGGCTTCGTTAACCAGCTCTTCCTTATCGTGGGTCGCGGCGGCAAGGGCGGTTTCAAGACCTTCTTCACCGACCTTTTGGGCGATACGTTTTGTGCCGCGCGCAAACAAAGACGCCGTGTAACTGGAATCGGCACTTTGCCCTTTACGTGAGGTGATTAAGCTCGCGAGGTTGTTCAAGAAAGGGTGCGCATTGTCATCTAACCAGCAACTTTCGGTGCCTTTGTGGCAGGTTGGGCCGTTGGGGATCACTTGCACTAACAGGCTATCGTTATCGCAGTCTTTATCGATAGCGACCAACCTTAGCGTATTCCCCGAGGTTTCACCTTTAGTCCACAAGCGCTGTTTTGAGCGGCTGAAAAAGGTGACATCACCTGTGCTCAAGGTTTTTTCCAGCGCGGCCTTATCCATATAACCGAGCATTAATACCTTGCCCGATAAATGATTTTGGATAACGGCAGCAATGAGCCCATCCTGTTTGTTCCAATCCAGCTCATTAACTTGAACAGGGCTAAAATCCGACTTAGTGTTTGTTTGGGTTGACATAGTATTCACTCTTAATCTGTTTGTAGAACCTAGAACCGCTCTAGCGTCTAATCGCGATCCCTTCGGCCGCTAAATAGGCTTTTAACTCACCAATGTTGATAATCGCCTTGTGGAATACGCTCGCTGCCAGCGCCGCATCGACCTTGGCTTCAATAAACACATCACGGAAATGCGCCATAGTTCCAGCGCCGCCCGAGGCAATCAAAGGCACGTCGCAGATGGCGCGAACAAGACTTAACTGCTTGATATCATAGCCGCCGCGCACGCCGTCTTGGTTCATCACATTGAGCACGATTTCACCACAACCTCGTTTTTGTACTTCTTCAACCCAGTCTTGGGTAAACCACTGAGTATCCTTAGTCGCCGCTTCATCGCCAGTAAATTGCTTTACTTTATAGCTGTTGCTGGTGGCGTCGAAAAAGGAGTCGATGCCAATCACGATACACTGGCGGCCGAACTCGTCCTGCAGGCGTGAGATTAAACTTGGATCGGTCAAGGCGGGCGAGTTAATCGAAATCTTATCCGCCCCAAAGGCTAATAATTCACGGGCTTGGCTAATGGTTTTAATGCCACCTGCCACGCAGAAGGGAATATCAATCTGCTCCGCCACGCGGCTCACCCAAGATTTATCGACCACACGTTCGTGGGCGCTGGCAGTAATGTCATAAAACACCAGCTCATCGGCGCCTTCTTCGGCATAACGCGCGGCTAAGGGCACGATATCACCGACAATTTCGTGGTTACGAAACTGCACGCCTTTCACTACTTTACCGTCTTTCACATCTAAACAGGGGACTAGTCGTTTGGCCAGCATTGGATTGCCTCCACCACGTTAAACTGATTGATAAGCAAGGCTTTGCCTATAATGATGCCCGCCGCGCCGCTATCACGCACGGCGGCAACATCCTCAAGAGTTGCAATACCGCCGGAGGCTTGCCAAGCGATATCGGGATAACTTGCAGCAATTTCTTGATAAAGCGCGGTATTCGCGCCCGTTAAGGTGCCGTCACGGCTAATATCAGTTACTAGCGCATGCTTTAAGCCGACCGCGCTAAAGGTTTCTACAAGGGATTCTAAACTCTTACCACCGCCACTTTGCCAACCGGATACGGCGACAATTTTCTCACCGCTCTGGTTGATATTGACATCGAGTGCAAGGCAAATCGCTTCGCTGCCGTATTTGATAAACCATTGTTTGACTAACTCAGGTTCTTTCACCGCCAGTGAGCCGATCACCACGCGTTTTACACCGATAGCTAATAATTCAGTGACTTGTTCTTCAGTACGAATACCGCCGCCCACTTGAATATTGGCGTTTAGTCCCGCCACTAATTCACTGATAAGGCGAGTTTGGCGTTTCGCGGGATCTTTCGCGCCCGTTAAATCAACGATATGCAACCACTTAGCGCCTTGTGCCTCGTAGGATTGCAGCTGCGCCAAAGGACTTAAATCAAAGGTGGTCTGCTGGCCGTAATCGCCTTGATAAAGGCGGACGACATTGCCATCAATTAAATCAATCGCAGGAATAATCATATGCTTAAATCCTCGATTGATTTATTTGTAAGTTGTTTATTAATAACTGGTTTTTTAATAAGTAATTTATTCATTGGTCAGTCTTTTCTGCGCCAACTTGTCCATCAGCGCTTCATCCATCTGTAAAAAGTTACGCAGAATTTGCGCGCCCACGGCGGCACTTTTTTCGGGGTGGAACTGCACGCCCATAAAGTTGCCTTTGCCGATGGCGGCGCTAAAGTCTTCACCATAGGAACATTGGGCTAAGGTAAATTCACTCAACGGCGCGCGGTAACTGTGGACGAAATACACATAACTGCCATCTTCAATGCCCGCAAACAGCGGGTGAACGCTAGGGATTTTGGCGCCTTGTGAGTTTGTCGTTAGCTTAAGTTGGTTCCAGCCCATGTGCGGCAAAGGTAAGTTTTCAGCTTTGAGTAGTTCAGTATCCAGCTCGCAAATGTCGGTGGGGATTATGCCTAAGCACTCGCAATCTTGACCTTTTCCGCCGCGCTCCTTAGAAATCGCTGCCAACATTTGCATGCCAAGGCACACACCCAGCACAGGTTGAGTCAGGCCTTGAATGAGTTCGACTAAGCCTTTTTCATGCAAGGATGCCATGGCGGCACCCGCTGTGCCCACACCTGGCAGCACCACACGTTTTGCCGCTTTGATTTTGGCTTTATCGTCTGTGACCAATACCTTAGCGCCTAAACGCTCGAAGGCGAAACGTACTGAGTTTAAATTGGCGCAGCCCGTATCTATGATGACGGTTTCAGCATCTGATGATGCATTTGCTGTTAATTGCGGGCTAGCTGTTAATTGCCGGCCAGCTGTTAATGAAGTGTCTTGTTGCATCCTAACCTCTTAAACGATTTATGCTGATGCCTTAAAGCACGCCTTTGCTCGATGGCAGAATATCGCCTTCGACTTTAACCGCTTGACGCAGCGCGCGGCCGAGCACTTTAAATAGGGCTTCAACTTTGTGGTGATCGTTATCGCCTTCGGTCGATACATGCAGCGTACAGCGCAGGCCATCGGCAAAGGAACGGAAGAAGTGTGGCACCATTTCAGTGGCCATTTCGCCTACGTGCTCACGCTCAAAATTGGCTGAGAATTTGATAAAAGGTCGGCCAGAGATATCCAGCAGACATTCACCCTTGGCTTCATCCATCGGTAGACTAAAGCCAAAACGGGCAATACCGCGTTTGTCACCGAGCGCTTGGCGCAGGGCATCACCTATGGCCAGCGCCGTGTCTTCGATACTGTGGTGATCGTCGATTTCTAAGTCGCCATCGACTTTCACATCCATTCTAAAATTACCATGGGTGGCAATTTGATCGAGCATGTGGTCGAAAAAGCCAATGCCAGTGTCGATTTTACCTTTCACTGGGCTGTCGAGATCCACAGTCACACGAATATCGGTTTCTTTGGTGGTACGCACAACAGTGGCGGTGCGGCCTTTATTGAGCAGCGCATCGGCGATGGCGTTCCAGCCCAAAGTGTCGCGTTGATATTTCAGGCTTTTAATGCCCATGGCATTGCCCAGTTCCACATCGGTTTCGCGATCGCCAATCACTGCCGATTGGGTGAAATCTATACAGCCTTGGGTGAGATAGTCTTTCACTAGCCCAAGCTTAGGCTTACGGCAGCTGCAATTTTCATCGTTAAAGTGCGGGCAAATCACCACATCTTCAAAGTTAACCCCTTGGCTTTTGAGGATTTGCATCATCATATTGTGGGGAGCGTCGAAATCTACCTGCGGGAAAGACGGTGTGCCAAGGCCGTCTTGATTGCTGACCATGACTAAGCGAAACCCTGCCTTTTGCAGACGTAGCAAAGCGGGGATCACCTGTGGCTCGAACACTAATTTCGCTAGACTATCGACCTGTTTGTCGGTGATGGGCTCTTCAATCAAGGTGCCATCGCGGTCGATAAACAGAATTTTTTGTGCAACGTTCGGGACAAATTGTGGGTTCATGGCTCTACCTTCAAATTCAATTCGTTTAGCTAATGCTTAAGCTGATTTTACCTTCAGCGCGGCATTCGCTTTTTATTGGTTTTATTAGTTTTTATGTTCAGTTACTTATTATTCGTTTCTGGTGACTGCTCAGTGTGTTGCGATTCAAATAAATTCACTAACACATCGGTATCCGCCTTTGAACTAAAGCTAAAGCGGATAGCCTTGGCAAGCCTTGGGTCTTTGTAGGCGCGGGCGACAACGCCGCTGCCTTGTAGTAACGCCGCGACCTTGGCGACATCATCAAATTCAGCCAGCACATAATTGCCGTTAGGCTTAAGCACGCGGGCGCGCGAATCTGAACTATTCGATTTTGAACAATAAGCGCTGATCGCCGCGGTGAGTCTGGCGCCTTGCTCATTTAATTCAGCAACTTGCACTTTCATCCGCGCAACGCCTGCGTTTGATAGCGCCTGGGTGGCGACTTCACTCACGGGCAGCGGCACTGGATAGGGGGCAATCACGCGCATAATGATTTCGACCACAGCCTCGTTTGCCAGCATAAAACCACAGCGTGCGCCGGCGAGAGCAAAGGCTTTTGACAGGGTGCGCAGTACCACCAGATTCGGATAGCTTTCCAGCAAATCCGCCACACTGTATTCGGGGCAAAACTCAATATAGGCCTCATCGATCACCACAAGCGCATCGGGCAGGGCTTTGATTGCTTGCTCGATAATGGCTTTGTCGATCACAGTCCCGGTTGGATTATTGGGATTGCAGATAAACACCAGTTTTGCGCCGCGAACGTCCTCGGCATAGCTTGTCGGTAAGCCATATTCTGCACTGAGATTTAACGCTTTAACGCCCACATTAAAGGTGTTCGCGCTGATGGCATACATGCCGTACGTCGGGCCAAAGCAGGCAATGCTGTCGACGCCTGGTATACAAAAGGCGCGAATTAACAGTTCAATCGCTTCATCGGCGCCGCGGCTGGCAACTATCTTGCTGGCGCTTACGCCGCTGTATTCGCTGTAGGCACTGATAAGCTGCGGCGGTTGGCATTCTGGGTAACGATTCAATTTTGATAAATCGAGCGCTGCCGTATCGACATTATTGAACGGCGATTCGTTGGCATTGATCCAAATATCACCACGGCCGCCCAGTCTGCGGGCACTCTGGTAGGGCGTTAAATCCAGTAATTCAGGGCGCGCTAGGCGCTCAGCTAACGTTAGCGGCGCCGGTGCTAACGTCGATGCTAATGCTACGGGTTCTGCTGTCTTTTCCATGCTGCTCACTTGGCTCATTTTCTTCACTCACATCTCATTAAGCGGATCATTTCTCTAGGCTAGCTAAACGTACTGCGACGGCATTTTTGTGCGCATCGAGCAATTCGTTACTGGCTAACGTCATGACCGCTTGCCCCAATCCGATTAAGCCCTTAGCACTGAGTTCCTGCACGGTAAAGCGGCGGCTAAAGTCGGCTAATGACAGGCTCGACACGGCGCGGCTGTAACCGTAAGTCGGCAGCACGTGGTTGGTGCCACTGGCATAATCGCCAACAGATTCAGGTGTATAAGCGCCTAAAAATATCGACCCCGCGGCGCGAATATTTTTCAATACCTCACGGGGAAAGCGCGTTTGGATGATCAAGTGCTCAGGCCCATATTGATTAGAAACCTGCGCGGCTTGCTGCATATCGTCAACAACAAAAGTGCGACTGCTGAGGAGCGCCGTTGCCGCGATATCACAACGCGGCAGTGCAGCGAGCTGTCTTGTCAGTGCGTCATTCACGCCATCGGCGATAGCTTGCGAATCCGTTACTAAAATCACTTGTGAATCAGGGCCGTGCTCAGCTTGTGAAAGCAAATCGGCGGCGATAAATTCGCAATTGGCGTCGCTATCGGCAATCACCAACACCTCAGAAGGACCAGCCGGCATATCGATACACACAGTGCAGCGGCCATCCTGTGACACTAAGCGTTTAGCTTCAGTCACGTAGCGATTACCTGGGCCAAAAATCTTATCGACCGTGGGAATCGTTTCTGTGCCAAAGGCCAGTGCCGCAATGGCCTGCGCGCCACCCACTTGATAAATTTCAGTGATCCCGCAGGCATTGGCGGCATAGATAATGGCATCGTTGATCGGCGGTGGGCTGACCAATACTCTTTGTTCGCAGCCGGCGATCTTGGCGGGCAGGGCGAGCATCATCACGGTAGAAATTAATGGCGCGCTGCCACCGGGGATATATAAACCCACTTTTTCAATCGGTTCGCTACGTAGCTCGCAGCGTACTCCCGCCTCGGTTTCCATATCAATCGGACGAAATTGCTGGGCGCTGTGAAACACATCTATATTCGCCATGGCTTTGGCTATCGCCGCTTTAAGCTCTGGTGATACCCGTGCGCTTGCCGCAGCAATCTCGGCTTCACCCATGCGCAGCTTGCCACTTCCTTGTCCATTTAAATCTTTGGTCGCGCTATTGAAGCCATCAAACTTTTGATTAAATTCGGCAATGGCGGCATCACCCCGCGTTGCCACTGCATCGATAATGGCGCGAACGCTTTGCTCTAAGCCGCTGTCACCAATTAAAGGCGAGCGTTTCAGCGCCGTTTTCTGCTCGGCGGTTGATAAGGTTGACCAAGTTAGGATTTCCATAGATTACCCCATCATTTTTTCGATTGGCATTACCAGAATCGAGCTGGCACCGAGTGCAGTCAACTGTTCCATGGTATCCCAGAACAAATCTTCGGTACTGACGGCGTGGATAGCAACGCGGTTAGTATCATCATTTAATGGCAATACGGTTGGGTTTTCAGCGCCGGGCAGTAGGGCGACGATTTGATCTAAGGTTTCGGTTGGCGCGTGTAGCAGTATGTACTTGCTCTCACGGGCGCGGATAACGCCGTTGACGCGGGAAAGAATCTTGTCGATGAGTGCTTGTTTCGTCGGCGTTTGGGTTTGGGTCGATTGAATGATGCAGGCCATAGAGCGGTAAATTACTTCGGTTTCGTATAAACCGTTGGCTTCTAAGGTTGCGCCCGTCGACACAAGATCACAAATACCATCGGCAAGGCCGGCACGTGGGGCGACTTCAACCGAGCCTTTTAACATACAGTCGCGATAAGTTATGCCTTTTTGTTGCATAAAACGGCGCAGCAGGTTCGGGTAAGAAGTGGCGATGCGTAATCCTTCTAAAGAGGAGGCATCGGCGTAACTGAATTCTGTCGGTACGGCTAACGAGAGGCGACATGATCCGAAATCTAACTGACGCAGTTTGAGGCAATCTGCGGGCTTGTTCAGTGTTTGACGCTCGATTTGTTCCTCTTCGAGCACGTTTTCACCGATGATCCCCATATCAACCACGCCGTCCATCACCAATCCTGGGATATCATCATCACGAACACGCAGCAAATCGATAGGCATATTGTCGGCGTGAGCAATAAGGCGTTGTTCATTAATGGAAAATTTAACACCACAGCTTTTTAGCAGTTGCTGAGAGTCAGTAGAAAGACGGCCAGATTTTTGGATGGCGATGCGTAAACGGTTCGATTCAGTCATAGTGTTATCTCGCTCAAAAGTATCAAAATTAAAAGATTCAAAATGTGTTGTTTAATCGGTTTAATACGTCTTGCCGTTTAATGGACTCTAGCTAAGTAATCTTGCTAAGAGCTCTAGCTAACGTATTGATAATTTGTAAAATATCTAAAATTTCTTATTAAATTAAAATCAAAATTAAAACCAAAATTAACGCCTAAATGCAAAAAACCCCCGGAATTCCTTCCAGGGGTTTATGATCATCTTGAATCAGTTCGCCAGAAGGATATAGTCCTCCGGCAGTGAGCGTCCGAAGGCTACCGCATATGGTGGTGATGGTGGTGAATAGCGTTCAGTAGTGGGCTCATTTTACTCTCTCGGTATTTAGCTTTATTGGCTCAACTGCTCGAAATACAGTGAAGCGTTGAATGCGTTGTTACGGACGTCTATCCGTATAAGTGGATTTAAACTAACCGCTTTTATGAGCCTTTGCAACAGAAATTTTGAATTAAATGAGAATATTTATGCGTTTTTTGTGAAAGGCAGGTGGTTATCTTTAAATAAAGTTATTGAGCATTTTTGTTGGTGTGATGTTGAAAGTAGATGGAAATGTGTTGGAAGTCGTGCAGGGGAACTGTAACTTGAGTTGTGAGCATTTGCTGATATTCATTAATACAGGCTTGCCATGGTGTTCACTCACCGACTCGCAATGCTCGACCGCCCCGTCCATGGGGCGGACGGTCGTCTCGCTAATCACCATGGCCTACCTTTTTAGCATTAGCATAAATTGTAGGTTTTAAGGAGACACGCAGCACGCTTTTGGACAAAAGCGCGGAAGATCTATTACTCACAATCGTCTAGTTCACATTACGATAAGTATGGCGAAGGTCAAAAAACGTAGACATTGCTGAGGTCAATTCTAACTAGATGGCCAAATTAACCGTACCACTACAAACAATGGGTGGCTTAGAAAAACTTGAATGACATCGATTGTTAGATGTGTTCATTTATGATGAATGTATAAAACGGAGTAGTTTCATCCTCGATTAACTCACGTACTGAATTAAGCTGTAATCGTTTTGATACCGCTTTAAAAAAGCGCAAAGCCAGTTCATTTTCTTTGAACGTAGCGACCAGCATTGGTGTGCTAATCTGCTCAAATATTTGACGGACTACTTCGAGCGCAATCCAACCACCGCGATATTTAGGAAGAATAAAGAGGTCGGCCAGTTCCCAGATAAGCCTTTCTTCAACTTCAACCCTATCTAGTAGAATAAAGCCTACCAATACTTCATTTACCCAAATGAGGTAGGCTTTTGCCTCTTGTGAGTTAACATAGGATTCAAGATCTGAGGCTGTAGATCCATCATATAACCCATCAATGCCTATATCTTCTTTACTCCAAGGTGTTGAATCAAAGTAATAAAGTTGGAGAAGACGTTGTAGCGTTGTGGTGTCACTTATTTTTAAATTGATAAGACTGACGTTTGACATCATTCATCCTGATTACCTGCGTCTAAGTATTGATGCTTGGGCACTGAAACATCCTGTTATCGAGCGTATATAATGGTATAGAGTTTTGCTTTGCTGAGGTAGCTTATTTATTTCAAATGGTTAGTGGCAGGCTGAAATCGACAGAAGTTTGCGAACCGTTACAGCTAGCGCACATGCTTTGGCGGATGCTAGCAAATACCGACGTTTAAATTGGTGTTAATTACGCGGCTAACTTGTAGTCTTATCTCAAATCAGCATAATGCTTCGAGCCGTTAAGCTTAACGCTATTGTTTACGGTCGCGGCTTGCGGCACTAACCAGTGCTTGTGGTTAATTAAAGTATCACTATGCACTCGCTCAGCAGCCCCGCAGCAGCTTATAGCGTGGCCTTACTACATTGTTTTATAACGCTCCCTAACACCTTGATAAAGGATTGATTCTCCCTTTGACTCGCTCTCGCCAACCGACATCAAAGCATGTTTCCTCTAAAGAAACCGTCGCTAAGCCTTCTGCCTTAAAAGGCGCCGCTGCGGTGAGTCGACTCGCGTCCGAAGTGCAACGCGCATTTTTGCCCGATGGAGTATTGTCTAAACATATTCAAGGGTTTAGTGCGCGAACAAGCCAAATGCAAATGGCGCAGCAAGTGAGTGAGGCGATAGCTGCGAAGGGCAATCTGGTGATTGAGGCGGGTACGGGGGTAGGTAAAACCTTTGCGTATTTGATCCCCGCGATATTGAGCGGTAAGCAAGTCATCGTCAGTACGGGCAGTAAAAACTTGCAAGAGCAGTTGTTTTTTAAAGACTTACCCGCGCTGGTCGCCATGTTGGGGATTGAGCCTAAACTGGCTCTACTAAAGGGCCGCAATAATTATCTGTGCCAGTGGCGACTCGATAAGCAAATGAGTGAGGCGACACATATCGATGCGCGTTTGTTGGATGATTTGTTGAAAATTAATCAGTGGGCGAGCACCTGTAAAGATGGTGATATTGGCGGCTTAACCTCAGTGCCTGAGAATTCTTCGGCGCTGCCGCTTGTGGTCAGCACTAAGGAAAGCTGTATTGGTAAGCGCTGCGATTTTTACGATGCCTGCTTTACCCGCAAGGCGCGCAGCCGTGCCATGGATGCCAAAATTATTGTGGTTAACCACCATTTATTTTTCGCCGATAGCGTACTGAAAGACACGGGCTTTGCCGAGTTATTACCCGATCCTGATGTGGTGATTTTCGATGAAGCGCATTTATTACCCGATATTTGCGTTAACTATTTTGGCCAGCAATGTTCGAGTCGTACTATCGATGATTTCATTCAAAAGCTACTCGCTATTTATCAGACTGAACTCAGTGATACTGGGCAACTCGCCCAATTTTGCCAGCGTTGCCTCGCTAAATTAAGTGATTGGCATAATCAGTTATATTCCTGCGGCGAATCCGATTGGCGTTTAGTGCTGGGCAATAAAGCGCTCGCGGCGGCGTCATGGGATTTATTAGCGGAATTAACCGCGCTGCAGAATTTATTAATGGCACATATTGGCCGCAGTGAATTGTTAGATGATATCGCCATTAAGTTGGCTGAGTTGAATAACAAGCTCAGTGTGTTTTTTAACTGCGATAATAATCTGGCGGCCTACAGCATCGAATTTGGTAGTCGCTTTGTGGTGCTGCGAATTTCACCAATCAATATTGCCCGTGAGTGCCAACAGTTATTTGTGCCCGAAACCAGCTGGATATTTACCTCGGCAACTTTGCAGGTTAACCGCAGTCTTGTTCATTTTGCCCGAGAAATGGGTATCGTCGATGCGCAGCAAAGTATTCTCGACAGTCCCTTCGATTATCCCCGCCAAGCGGTATTTTGTGTGCCAAGACAACTTGGGAGCGTGACCAATCAACAGCAAGCGTTAAAGCAGCTGGTGGATGTGTGCGTGCAAGCGATAGATGCGGCGCAGGGACGGACTTTTATTTTATTTACCAGCCATAAAATGCTCGAACAAGCGGCGCTGGCACTGCGAACTCGCACTCAGTATCCGCTGCTGGTACAAGGCCAAGCGGGTAAACAGAGTCTGCTGACTAAGTTTCGCCAACTTGGCAATGCGGTATTGCTCGGCACCAGTAGTTTTTGGGAAGGGGTGGATGTGCGCGGTAAATTGTTAAGCTGCGTGATTATCGACAAATTACCTTTTGTGTCGCCCGATGAGCCCCTGTATCGCGCCCGAGCCGACAATGTGAGTCGTCAGGGACTCGATCCTTTTACTGAAGTGTCGTTACCGCAGGCGATTATTGCGCTGAAACAAGGTGTTGGCCGTCTCATTCGCGATGAAAAAGATCGCGGTGTGCTGATCCTTTGCGATAATCGCATTGTGAATCGCTACTATGGCCAAGCTTTTTTAAACTCGCTTCCACCGATGGCGCGCACCCGTGACCTAGAAAAGGCATTGGCGTTTTTGAGAACAATCCCCTGAGAGTCGTCTATGGCTTACCTAGCATACGTAAACTTGTCCTATTTGCCGGATATGGAATTCTGAGCTAAGTATTGAGCCGTTACACATATTGTAAGGATATAAAAACGGAGGTAAAAATTGCCACCTGTGAGCAATAGGTGGCAAACACCCTTGGAGGTTGGGTCAAGTGGCATCCTGCCTAATGGTTCCATTCAAAATAAATAATTCTTCGGCCTTTGGTTTTAGATTTTTTGTGAATTAATGGCATTCTTTGCAAGCATCTGCTGGTGCTTTTTCTTGATGAGCGATATGGCAATTGGTGCATGTTAAAACGCCATCATGTTTAGTATGAGCTTCACCTGCGAGAGTTTTCATTTCTCCATGGCATGATACACATTGCTGATTTTCAAAAACATAATCCGCTGAAGGTTTTTTATCTTTATGGCAGGATTCACAGTCAGATCTTTCAGAATGACTGTCGGCAAGTGATACCGCCATTAAATTCGTTGAAAAGCACAGTGCGCACATTAGCATCATCTTTTTAAGCATGTTATTTTCCTTTTTTATTGTTGGTTAAATCATCATTCTGAAGCGAGTAAATCACATATCTAGCTATGAAATATGTAACTTGAAGTTGGAACTGTATTTTTCTCGCTGTTTTATTAGTGATATAAACGGAAAGATAATATCGCTTTTGCTTGGTGCGTAAGTTTAATAGTCGAGAATTTTACACCTCAAGCTTTAGCAGTCTTGCGTGTGTATAATAGTTTTTTAATATGACAAAACCTTGATCGTTATCAAAGGTTAACGGGTGAGTTATTTTTTAGCTTTAAAGTATGATCAAGGTTATATTGCAGAATGTAAAAGACTAATGATTTAAATCTGGATTATGCAATTTATATTTTTAATGTTTATTTAAAAATTCTCTATTTTAGAAAATATATTGATTTTACTTTTTCTAGTCGGATGTGTGATATTCATTTTGCTCTTAAACAATAGGCGAAGCCAAAACGAGCTTCGCCTATGATGTTTAATGTTGAGTAGCAGAGCTACAATTACACATTAATTTCTGGCTTGTGAAGCTTAGAAACTTGCTGTTACCCCTGCATAAATACTGCGACTCTTTTGAATATAATCAAGGTCGGTGGCAACTTGGTCACGTTCAGAATCCGTTAGGTTAGTCACGCCAAGCTTCAGTCTAAACATAGGATTAATTTGATAATTCGCACCTATATCGAGCGAGCCATAACCCTCTGATTTGACATTGGCTCGCAAATACTGCTCGCCAGTATAATGGTAGGCGATAAAGGTGGATAAACCATCGAGTGCCTGCCATTGCAGTTTTAGGTTATAGCTGTCGTCCGGTGTTAAGGTAAAAGGCGCGCCATTTTGCTTATCTTCGGCATCGGTTTTACTGTAATTACCGTTTAGGCTGAGATCTTGAGTTAAATTGTACCAAGCTTGTAATTCCCAACCAGTGATCTTAGCTTCGTTCACGTTTTGGTAAGTTAATACTGTACCAGGGACTCTATTCCAAGTTTCGGTGATAATTTTATTTTCTACATCGTTATGGAAGTAGGTGATCGAGCCACCAAAATCCGTGGTTTGATATTGGGTCGATAACTCGTAGTTCACTGAGGTTTCGGGTTGTAGATCAGGATTTCCCGCAACGGTACAGGCGCCACGACAAGCGGGGATAATATAATCGGCTTGGGATTGCGCCATATTTGGCGCTTTAAAGGCTTTGCCGCCACCACCTTTAATGACCCATTCAGAGCTTAAGTTATACACCAAATACAAGCGTGGGCTAAATTCGGTGCCGTACACATCGTGGTGATCGACGCGCCCGCCTAAGGTGATATTGAGTTCGCCTAAGCTAAATTCATCTTGTAGATACAATGCCGATTGGCTGTCGTCTAAGGTGCCATCACCTAAAATATTGCGGCTATTTTCGAGCTGGGTCCAACGGTATTCTGCACCGCTGGTTAACATGTGATCGCCAAGCAGGACAGTGGTTTGACCGTCGAGATTGTGGTTGGTTTGGGTGATATTACCTATCTCGGCGATTAACGCTGAGTCGTCAGTCACCTCAACATTTTCATAGTAATAGCGCAGGCGAGTGTCGCCCCAGATCCAGTGGCCATTATGGGTCAGACCTGAACTTATCCGCTCCGCTTGTTGGTTATTGGTGAGAATCGTGCCGTAGTTATTCCAATCAGACTCGCGTTCATCGTTGGCGTAACTTAAGTCAAATTGCAGATCTTGCTGGTTATCAATCAGCCATTGTAAATTGGCGAGGGCGCTGATTTCATCTCTGTCTTCTAACGCATCAATAGTGGGTTTTAAGTCCGAGCGCCATGCATCGCGTTTATTGCTGTCGACGATTAAGTTTGCCAGTAATTTATCTTTGATCAGCGCGCCACTGCTGTAGAAATTGTACTTAGTGCTATCGCCACCCTTGCCACTGGTAGGTGCATCGTATTGCACGCCAACGCTGGTTTGCCAGTCCTCAGTTGGTTGACGCAGTATGACGTTAACCACACCGCCCAAAGCTTCTGAGCCGTATAGGGATGACATAGGCCCACGCACAACTTCGATACGTTCAATGGCAGACATTGGAATAGAGGACAAGTCAAAATCGTTGCCATAACCAGAAGTTAATGCTTCGCGGGAGTTAATGCGGCGGCCATTAATCAAGATTAAAGTGTAATCTGAATCTAAACCTCGCAGGCTGATTTCATTGCGACCATAGGGCGTGCCTTCGCTGATGTTCACACCCTGTAAATAACGGACTGCGCTAGCAAGATCGTCTATGACTAGCGCTTCAAGTTCACTGCGGTTTATCACGGACACTGAAGCTGGCGCCGAAAGCTCCGAGTGTTTAGTTTGTGTTGCTGTGATCACCATGCGTTCCATTTCTGGAGTGGTATCTTGCGTGTTTGCAGCACTAGCCCATGCTGCAGGTAATAACAAACATAAACCAATAGCGCGCGATAGCTGGCTCAACATAGGTGTCTGTGTTGCATGAGATAGATGCGAGGTTTGGCGAGTGCGACGGATAAAGCGGGGCATATCATTCTTCCTTCGGTAATTTTGGCGAATGATAATTATTCTTAATTATAGCTTCAAGCTTGGATGTCTCTCTTTTGTGTAAAGGCAGTGTAAATTTTTAGTGTTTAATAACAGTGTGATAGCCCGTATATTCGACGTGTTGCTCGCTGGCATGGTCATCCTGATTGAGTGTATTGAGCATAAGGCACTGAGTATGACGATCTGAGTCTGACTGTCGTCGGATAAATCACTAAAAAATAGTGAGAATAATCAGAAACTATCACAGCACAAAACAGCATAACGTAATATTAAGCCATATCGATATGATTAATATGGATATTTTAACTGGCATAAGCTTTGCTGGCGATGTGACTTTGTGTTTCGTGGTGCATTCATGTTTGTGACGTGAATCGTCACCATACAAAATGTATTGCCAATATTTACGGAGAGAATATGAATCCAGCATTTTATAGCCTAGCCACAGTCGCTGTTTTAACTTTGTCACTCGCCACTACCGAACCTGCTGTTGCCACAGATGCGCCCGCATTAGCTAAAGCAGCATCAGTTAAAACGGCAGGGGCTCCACAAGCTGACATTGCGCAGCCCGTAGCTGCACTTACAGACACTTTATTTACCCAAATTGCAGCGGTGGATTTTGCTGTGTTCGACAGTTTCAATAAGTGTTCAGCCCCTGCTGAACTCAAGAAACACGCGGCGTTTTTCACTGAAGATGTAGAGTTTTACCACGACACGGGCGGCGTCACTTGGAACCGCAAGGACATGATCGCTAATACTGAAAAATATGCCTGTGGCCATTACCGCCGCGAGTTAGTTGCGGGCACGCTGAAAGTGTTTCCGGTGAAAGAGTTTGGCGCGATAGAGCAAGGCGTTCATCGTTTTTGCAGCTTTGAAACCGGCAATTGTGAAGGTCTAGCCGACTTTGTCATTGTGTGGCGCAAACAGAACGAACAGTGGAAAGCTACCCGAGTACTGAGCTATGGACACAGAACCGCCGAGGCCAAAACGGACTAAACCACTCAACCAAAGCTAGCTTTTAACAAAAAACGAGTCTTTAACAAAATGCAGTAGTCGATTATTGGCGGGCATAGCCACATCTTGCTTCAGTGTTAAGCCTTGCTCGCTGGCTAAACTGCAAATCCATTCAATATCACGAATGCCGCTGGCGGGATCGCGCTGTTTTAAAAAGGTATCAAACTGGCGATTGCTGTCACTGCTAAATTCGCCTTGGTAGTTAAAGGGGCCGTAAATGCACAGGGTCTTGAGTTGGGGGAGATACAGACCAAGGCCAGTAAAAAACGCTTCAACCATATTTTTGCTCATAATATGCAAAGTGTTTGCAGTAAATACGCCATCAATATCAGGTGTTAGTCCCTTCACCGGCCATGGCGCGGTAACATCAAGGGTAAGTGGTAAGCGTAGGTTTGCCGCTGCATTGGGTAGCTTACCTTCATGTATACACCTTGCGGTAATGACCTCAATATACTCAGCTTGATCGCTGGTTTGCCAGATTAAATGGGGAAGATTTGCTGCAAAATACACAGCATGTTGCGCTGTGCCACTGCCGATTTCGAGTACATGTTGGTTGAGTGAGAATGCTTGTGTTAATACCGCTAAAATCGGCGCTTTGTTGTTTTCACACGCTTGGGAAAACGGCAATTGGGTAAGTGGCTGGGTAATTGGCATTAGTGGCATAATGGACTCTAGGTTGCTGAGATTAAAAGAGGATGACGCCGCACAAGCCTATCTTAAACCAGCAAAAAGTATAAGGCTTAAAAGATAAAATGAGCCGCGCCTTAACATTCGGAGTCTCTATCTTAGGTACCTTAATTTTAGTGCCTTAATTTTAGGTACCGCCATTTCAGAAGCTTCCATCTCAAGCACCTCCATTTCAGGTTCTTCAAGAAGGAGCCTGCAGCCAGCTCAACTCCCTTTGTCCTGTCCTGCAAAAATAGTTATCGCAATTCACTGTTGATCTCGATCTCAACTCAGATATACTCACAAATTCTGAACGCTTGTAAAAAATATAAAACAACGTCGGTATGATGCCGTGTTAAAACTAGTCTCCAAAACTGAGTGTCCAGAAGAACTGAGTGCCCAGAACTAAGACTTAACACTCACTTTCAGCCATCAACTTTCAACAGTTAACTTTCAACATCAAGGAATGACCATGCCAGCAGAGCGTTGCGCCTCCTACTACAATGCCACCATTGACCAAGAGTCAGATTATCCTGCGCTTGAAGGCGACATTCGAGTCGATGTGGCGATTGTGGGTGGCGGTTTTACCGGCGTGGCAACGGCGTTGGAATTATCTGAGAAGGGCTACAAAGTGGCGCTTATTGAGGCCAATAAAATTGGGTGGGGCGCGACCGGACGCAACGGTGGGCAGGTGACGGGCAGTTTGTCCGGCGATGTTGCGATGACAAAACAGCTGCGCCGCCAAATTGGCAATGAAGCTGAAGATTATGTGTGGAATTTACGTTGGCGCGGTCATGACATTATTAAAAACCGGGTGGCCAAGTACGGCATAGACTGTGATTTAAAGTTTGGTCATATCCAAACCGCCTACCAGCCAAAGCACATGCAAGAGCTTAGGGCTATGCATGATGAGGCGCAGCGCCGCGGCATGGGTGAATTTATGACGCTGGTATCCGCCGATGAAATGCCCGCCTATTTAGGCTCGCCCTTGTATCACGGTGGCTTAGTCAATCGGCGCAATATGCATTTACACTCTGTTAATCTATGCCTTGGTGAAACCCGCGCGGCAGCAGGTCTTGGGGCATTAATCTTTGAAAACTCTCCCGTACTCGATATTGAAGAAGGCGATGTGGCGACAGTTGTCACCGCCAAGGGAAAAGTGCGCGCCAACAGTGTGCTGATCGCGGGTAATGCTTACCATAAACTCGCCCGTCCGAAGCTGCGCGGTATGTTGTTCCCTGCCTCTTTGGGCAATTGCGCCACGGCAATTTTGCCCGATGAGATCGCTTCGCAAATCAATCCGCAGGATTTAGCCGTGTACGATTGCCGCTTTGTACTGGATTACTATCGCCTGACCGCGGATAAACGGCTGATGTTCGGCGGCGGCACTAACTACAGCGGCCGCGATCCTAAAAATGTGGCGGCGGAATTACGGCCCGCGATTGAGCGTACGTTTCCACAATTAAAGGGCATTAATATCGAATTTGCCTGGGCCGGAATGGCAGGAATTGTGATTAACCGTATCCCGCAGCTCGGCAAAGTGTCGCCTAATGTATTCTATTGCCAAGGATATTCTGGGCACGGAGTGGCGACATCGCACATTATGGCCGAGATCATGGCTAATGCGATGGATGGGCAATTGCGTGAATTTGATTTGTTTGCGGCCATGCGCCATATCCGCATTCCGTTAAATGAATGGTTCGGCAATCAAGCGCTTGCATTAGGCATGTTGTATTACACTTTGCGGGAAAACTGGCGCTAGTTTGCGCCGTGTTGTCTGCTACCAATCAATTTGCTCAAACAGTATTTAATCCTGCTCGGCGAGTTTTTCGGCAAGATAATCAACCAATACGCGGATCTTGGCCGACAGGTGGCGGTTTTGCGGATAGAGTGCCCAAATGCCTTCTTTGGCTTCGCGGTGACTGTCAAGGAAGGAGAGCAACCGTCCGGCTTGAATATCTTCTTCAATATAATAATCAGGCAGTTGAACTATCCCTATGCCTTTTAGTGCCGCATCCCTTAATGCGTAGCCGCTGTTACAATTGAGATTACCGCGGACTTTAATATTGCGCTCGCGGCCATTTTCGACAAAGCGCCAGTAATTATGATTACCGATCAAACAATTGTGCTGGTTAAGCTCAGATAAGGTATGGGGCTGGCCGTATTTTTCCACATAGCTTGGTGAGGCGGCGACATAGTGGGTACGGCTGCTGAGCGGTTTGGCCATCAGGCTTGAATCGGCAAGTTTTCCGAGGCGAATCGCCAGATCATAACCGCCTTCAATCAAGTCCAAGGTGCGATTGGTCAAGTCGACGCTAAACTCAACACTGGGATATTGCACCATAAAATCATTGAGTAACGGCATGATAAATTTTTCGCCATAGGCGACGGGCGCCGTGAGCTTGACTAAGCCTTGGGGTGAGTCCTTTAGGTTTGAGATGGCACGCTCGGCTTCTTCTAACCCAGTTTGTAATTGGCGGCAATGACGATAGTAAATCGTGCCTTCTTCGGTTAACGACACTTTGCGGGTGGTGCGGTAAAAGAGTTTTGTGCCGAGGCGGTTTTCTAAGGTGCTCACTTGGCGGCTAACATGGGCGGTGGAGATATTCAGCCGCTGCGCTGCTAGGGTAAAACTTTCGGCCTCGGCCACTGCGACAAATTCAGAAATGCCATCCCAGAGATACATTGTTGTTACTCAGTAAAAATGAATTGCTTGAATACTAGATTGTCTCTCGCTGAGAAACAAATACAATCCTCCTATTCAGTAGCATCAGTGCAATGGGCGCAAGAGTTTGCTTGGCCTGAATTGAATTTATGATACACCAATGACTTACTCCTATTACCTATTCAAGGGACGTAACAATGTCGAACGAAAAACCGCAGTTTATTAAATCAAAGGCCGCAGTGGCTTGGGGACCAGGACAACCACTTAAGATTGAAGAAGTGGATGTGATGTTACCTAAAGCGGGCGAAGTCTTAGTGCGCATTGTGGCTACGGGCGTGTGTCACACGGATGCCTTTACCCTGAGCGGTGACGATCCAGAAGGCGTATTCCCAGCGATTTTAGGCCACGAAGGCGGCGGTATCGTTGAGCAAGTGGGCGAGGGTGTGACCAGTGTACAAGTAGGCGATCATGTGATCCCACTTTATACCCCAGAGTGCGGCGAGTGTAAGTTCTGCCTATCGGGCAAAACTAACCTGTGCCAAAAAATTCGCGCGACTCAAGGTAAAGGCTTAATGCCCGATGGCACCACGCGTTTTTATCTCGATGGCAAGCCTATTTTCCATTACATGGGCTGCTCGACCTTCTCTGAATATACCGTGTTACCTGAAATCTCATTGGCTAAAGTCAATAAGAGCGCGCCATTAGAAGAAATTTGTCTGTTAGGTTGCGGCGTAACCACAGGTATGGGCGCTGTGATGAATACGGCCAAAGTGGAAGAAGGCGCAACCGTGGCGATTTTCGGCCTCGGCGGTATCGGTTTATCGGCAATTATCGGTGCTACTATGGCCAAAGCCAGCCGTATTATCGCGATTGATATTAATGAGTCTAAGTTTGAGTTAGCCAAAAAACTCGGCGCGACCGACTGCATCAACCCAAAATTACTCGATAAGCCTATCCAAGAGGTGATCGTTGAGATGACCGATGGCGGCGTGGATTACTCATTCGAGTGTATCGGCAACGTCAACGTGATGCGCAGCGCCTTAGAGTGTTGTCATAAAGGGTGGGGTGAGTCGGTGATCATAGGTGTTGCCGGTGCTGGTCAAGAGATTTCAACCCGTCCATTCCAATTGGTGACTGGCCGCGTTTGGCGCGGTTCTGCCTTTGGCGGTGTGAAAGGGCGTTCTGAACTGCCACACATTGTTGAGCGTTACATGGCGGGCGAATTTAAGCTCGATGATTTTATCACCCATACTATGGGACTTGAGCAAATCAATGAAGCATTCGAGCTGATGCACCAAGGTAAGAGCATCCGTAGCGTGATCCATTTTGATAAATAAGCGATTTTGCACGCTAAGTTGATGCTTCAGCTTGATGTGACTAACGGGCAGACAGGTGCAAATCTGTCTGCCGTGTTGCCAACTGAGTACTCTAAGCTTTATGACTAAACACTAAAAGATTGAGCTTAAAAGGACTTGTATGACCATAGAAAATATCAGTTGTAACAAGAGTTTTGGCGGTTGGCATAAGCAGTATCGCCATCAATCTCAGTCGTTAAACTGCGAGATGCGCTTTGCGATTTATCTGCCGCCTGAGGCGGTGAATAAACCTGTGCCTGTGCTGTATTGGCTTTCAGGTCTAACCTGTACCGATGAAAACTTTATGCAGAAGGCGGGTGCACAGCGCATGGCAGCGGTACTTGGGATGGCGATTGTCGCCCCTGATACCAGTCCTCGCGGTGACGATGTGCCCGATGCGGCTGATAAAGCTTACGATTTAGGCTTAGGCGCGGGTTTTTACCTCAATGCGACAAAAGCACCTTGGAATCGTCATTACAAAATGTACGATTACATAGTCCATGAGCTGCCTAACTTGATTGAAGCGCATTTTCCCGTCACTACCCAGCGCGCTATCTCCGGCCATTCGATGGGCGGTCACGGTGCTTTGGTGATTGGTCTGAGTAATCCGCACAGATATAGCTCAATTTCGGCTTTTAGCCCGATTTCGAATCCGAGTAATGCACCTTGGGGCATTAAAGCCTTTAGTGAGTATTTAGGTGAAAATCGTGAACATTGGCGCCAGTATGATGCCTGCGAGTTGCTTAAGCTCGCGATTAGCGAAGTGCCAATACTGATTGACCAAGGTGAAGCTGACAGCTTTTTAGATACCCAATTGATGCCACAATCGCTGGTGGATATCGCCCATACCAAGGGTTATCCCTTGGATGTGCGGATGCAAGCGGGGTACGATCACAGCTACTACTTTATCGCGAGCTTTATTGAAGAGCACCTTAAGTTCCATAGCTTGTACTTTAAGCCTTAAATAGCCGATTCAGCAGTCACGCCGATGCGCTAAAACAAAAATGCCGCAACTTTGTGAGTTGCGGCATTTTTTATGGTGCGATTTAAGCGATTAGTGGGAGTGAACTAACACTCAGCACTTAGCACTCAACAATGTTGACTGCTAGGCCACCTTTGGCGGTTTCTTTGTATTTACTGCGCATATCTCTGCCGGTATCCATCATGGTTTTGATCACTTTATCCAGTGAAACCTTATGGTTACCGTCACCGCGTAGGGCCATACGAGAAGCGTTGATCGCTTTGATCGCGCCCATGGCATTACGTTCGATACAAGGCACTTGCACTAGGCCGCCCACAGGATCGCAGGTTAGACCTAAGTTATGTTCCATGCCGATTTCAGCCGCGTTTTCAACGTGCTCAACCGTACCGCCCATGATCTCAGTCAGTGCGCCAGCTGCCATAGAACAGGCCACGCCCACTTCACCTTGGCAACCGACTTCGGCACCCGAAATTGAGGCATTTTTCTTGTACAAAATACCAATAGCAGCGGCAGTTAATAGATAACGGGCGCAGACATCGATATCCACTTCTTGTACGAAGGTATCGTAATAGCATAAAACGGCAGGAATAATTCCCGCAGCACCGTTTGTTGGCGCAGTCACGACGCGATCACCGGCCGCATTTTGCTCGTTGACCGACAGGGCGAATAAATCGACCCAATCCATAGCGGTTAATGGATCGACATTGTTACGGCCTTCGGCTTTCAAACGACGGTACAGTGCAGGAGCACGACGACGCAGTTTTAGGCCGCCAGGTAAAATGCCTTCCTTCTGATAACCGCGTTCGATACAGGTTTTCATCGTCTGCCAAATATTCCACAGCTTGGCTTTGACTTCCTCTTCAGAGGCTAAACTCAGTTCGTTCGCCATCATCAAAGAAGAAATGCTGAGACCTTGCTCGCCGCATAATTCCAGTAAATGAGCCGCACTCACAAAATCAAAAGGAGCCGATTCAATTTGTGAGGCTGGCGATGCATTACGTTGGCTAATTTCATCTTCATCTAAAATAAAGCCGCCACCCACTGAGTAGTAAGTGCGATCAAAAATGCATTCTCCTTTACAGTAAGCGTACAAGGTCATGGCGTTAGCATGCGCAGGTAGCGTTTTGCGTCTGTGATAGGTAATGCCTTGCTCACGGGTAAACTTAACCACTTTGCCACAGTGCAGCGTTAAGGTTTCGTCCTTGGAGACGTGTTCTAAAATACCGTCGATACTGTCAGTGTCCACGGTTTCGGGATCTTCGCCCATTAAGCCTAAAATCACTGCTTTGCCCGTGCCGTGGCCTTTGCCTGTTTGGCCGAGGGAGCCAAAGAGTTCGGCTCTTAATTCATCAATCTGGGTCACGAGTCCTGAGTCAGTCAGGTTTTGCATAAAGATTTTGCCCGCTTTCATTGGGCCGACGGTATGTGAACTCGATGGACCTATGCCGATCTTGAACATGTCAAATACGCTAATCATGATAGAAGTCCTGTTGTGTCTTGTTTATTATTTTAGTCTGAGTGCATGGGATTGCTCGCTCTGTAGATTGAAGCACGCTAATCTTGCGCGTGTACTCTGGTCAGTGGCGGCATTCTTTCATGCGAAATCTGCTTGTGTGATACTCTAACGCCAGTATCCCATAGATTAGTGTGACAATTCACATTAGTTTTTTTTATTCGTAATAGTTCGGATAAGCTGAACTTAATTGGGACTTTTTTACAGGCCATTTTATGGGCAAGAATACAGGCTTCGATAGCGCTACAAGGGTAGGTGGCTCGCTTTTTTTAGCTTTTTTGTGAGCGTGGACTACTTATGGCTTGAGTGGTTATTTTTTGAGTATTAATGAATATTTTTAGGGAGAAGTATGAGCTATTTAATGTTGGATTTACTGTCGTTGGACGTCAGTGAGGCTGAATCTGAGATGCTACGCCATCCACAGGTGGGTGGTTTAATCCTATTTTCCCGCAATTTTTCGAGCCGTGATCAGTTGATCCGTCTGGTACAACAGATACGCCAAATACGCCCAGAAATATTAATCGCCGTCGATCATGAGGGGGGCCGAGTACAACGTTTCCGTGATGGCTTTACCATTATTCCCGCCATGGGCGACATTTTACCCGCAGCAAAGGGCGATATGGTATTGGCCAAGCGTTGGGCCTGTGAGCTCGGTTTCTTGATGGCGATTGAACTACTGGCCTGCGATATCGACTTAAGTTTCGCGCCCGTATTGGACTTAAACGGCGTGAGTCAAGTCATCGGTAAACGCAGCTTTAGCCCAGAGCCTGCCGAGGTGATTACACTGGCCGAAAGCTTTATTGCTGGCATGGCCGCAGCTGGCATGGGCGCCGTGGGTAAACATTTCCCCGGGCACGGCAGTGTCGTGGCGGATTCGCACTACGAGAAACCCATTGATGATCGTGATGCCGAGGCCATTTTTGCAAAGGATATCCTGCCGTTTAAAGAATTGATCGCAAAAGAGAAATTATTAGGCGTGATGCCCGCGCACGTGGTTTACCCTAAAGTCGACCCTAACTCTGCGGGCTTCTCCGAATACTGGTTAAAACAAGTGCTGCGTAAAGAACTTGGCTTTAACGGGGTGATTTTCTCTGACGATCTCGGCATGCAAGGCGCAGGGTTTGCGGGCGATTACCGTGCAAGGGCCAGCGCCGCCTTAGCCGCAGGTTGCGACATGATTTTAGTGTGTAATGATAATGCGGGCGTAATGTCGCTACTCGATGGCTTTACTTGGCCTGCGAGCGCGCCACAGTATCCTGCGAGTTTACTTAAACCCAATGCCGCGCAAACGGCAGCGGCGCTCGATAATACGGCCCGTTGGGAAAATGCCAAGCAGCTTGCCGAGCAAATTTGTTTGGCTCAACAGGCGAAAGTTTGATGTAGCGCAAGGTGTGAGATCACTCTTTTGCTAGGGTTAGTTAATTCACTGTAATCAAAAATGATTAAAAGGCCTTGATATGATTTTCTATCTTCATGGATTTGATGCTACTAGCCCAGGTAATCACGAAAAAATGCGTCAGTTGCAATTTATTGACCCTGATGTGCGTTTGATCAGTTACAGCACCTTGCACCCTAAGCACGACATGCAACACTTGCTTAAGGAAGTCGCCAAGCAAATGCAGCATAGCGACGATCCCGCGCCGCTAATGGTTGGCGTGGGACTCGGCGCTTATTGGGCCGAACGGATTGGATTTTTGAATGGTCTTAAATCAGTGCTGATTAATCCTAATTTGCACCCAGAAAATAATATGCAGGGCAAGATTGATCGCCCAGAAGAATATGCCGATATTGCCAATAAGTGCGTGTCGCAATTTCGTGAAAAGAATACTCACAAGGCCATGTGCATATTTTCTGTGAATGATGAGATGTTCGATAATCAGCAACTCGCCAGTGAATTAAGCGCCTATTATTCGATTGATTGGGATGACGTTCAACCCCACAAATTCCCCCAACTCGCTGCCCATCTGCCCAAAATAAAAGCCTTTAAGTTGGCTTGATTGATATCGATTGGATAAAAGTCCCACTCCTCTTTTTCTATTTAAGAGGGGGAGTGGTTTTATCTTATCGATTATTCTGCCTTATGGTTTTAGCTTTTAATACTTCATGCCGCGCACATTGCGACTCTGAATATGAGTGTGACTATGGGTATATATTTCAGTAGGGCATATTGAGGGCTCTAGATTATAAAATCGACTGTATTGGTTTTGGACTTAAATGTGTAGGAAAGTAGTCTCGAGTGGCTGCGACTTTTGGTTTTTTTTTAGGGGATTAGCGTTGGCTGGTATCTACTTGCACAGGCTTGCCATGGCATTGACTCACCGACACGCAGCCAGTCCATCCTTGGATGCTCGACCGGCCCCGTCCATGGGGGCGGACGGTCGTCTCGCCAATCACCATGGCGCACCTTTTGTGCATTCACGTAACCTGTAGATTTAAAAGACATACGCAACACACTTTTGGACAAAACTTTGTTAGATAATTGGCTCTTTTTAGCCAAATTCGGATTAGCTATTCTTGGAGTAACGTCTTATCGATTTTCAAGTAATACAATGGCATGGTTTGTAACAAAGATAAGGTTGTTTGCCCAGTACCAAAGTCATCGATAGCCACTAAAATCCGCAACTGGCATAAGCTTTCAATACGCTGGCGCCACGTTAAACGCAATCCTAAAGCCCGAGTCAACCTTCATATCGGCAAAATCTTTTAATGCCCGCTCAAAAATATAGTTAGTTAATGGAACAATTAATTTGTCCTCTTCGGCAATGGGAATCAACAAATCAGGCCGCACTAGCCCATTTGCGGGTGCTGCCAACGTACTAATGCCTCGACTCCCGTAGCTTTACCTTTCTCGGCACATCACTGGCTGATAAGCTAAGAAAAACTCTTCTTTCTCTATTCCACTACAATGTCATCGGTGAGGGAATGGCGAGTAACTCTTGAATCGAGTACAAATAGGATAGAACCCGTAAGTAAGACGATGCTAACTGGCCATGAAATGGCCAGAAATATCCATAAGAAATGCCAGAAAAATGCGGGGGACATTTCTAATAACACTGAAAAATTGTTCTCTTCAGAATCTAGTGTTATCACCTTATTTTTTATAAACTCGAGTGATTCAGGGATCGTGTTGCCAGTTATGGATAAAGCGACATTGATAACAGCGCTGGGAAACACATTCGGCTGTACAAAGGAGTCTAATAAATATCTCCCTTCTTTAATGAAGGCGGCGCCGCGCTTAGAGATAGGATCCTAGTTTAATGATACTACTGCTGGCACTAACATATTGACGAAGGTTAACAAGTAATGAATTACTATAAATTAGGTATAAATTCGGAAAGTAAAAAATGGATGAATTATATGAATCCTAGTTCATTTTTTATAGATGGCGAAGGAAATGAATTAAGTGATGTGAAACTATCTGCGATTCAATCTGGATTCAAAGGTGTTTTATATTTCAATGCCTTAAAAGAAGGTAAATCACCTCCGGTTGTCTCGGTTGGAACCAGGTTATTGGCGTTTAATGAGGATGTCTTTTTTGAGGACGATATTAATGTTAGTGGTGTCCAGTTAATACCATTTATAAATAGGCATAACAATTTAAAGTATGTGTTGATGCATGTATTTAATTATACTGACTGCGTTGATTGGGAATGTTCTAAAATTGAACGCTGGCCTCTGGGCTACATTCCAGAAGTTTGGGAGTCAAAGCGTGGGCGATTTTTTATTGAACCCGTTGTCTATAAGGACAAAATACCTGAAAACTTAGACGCCTTTCGTTTGTATGAGTGGGGTGGTGCATTTAATATAATAATATCAGAAGCTTTCAAAGATAAATTGTTGTCTGTGGAGTTTGATAGTTCCCTTCTTGATTTTAAACCACTATCTCTTAAATAATAAATGCCGAGGAGGTTATTAAACATCCTCGGCATAATTTTTTTGTATATCCATCCCTCAACTTTGTAGGCGCATATTGATGCGGGACACATATTGGGCAAGGTTCTTGGTGTGCAGGTCAATACCCACAGATTATTGATCACTACAATGCAGATGACTTGGTAATATCATAGCAACAGTCTAGAACCACGGTGAACAGCTCCTAGACAGCGAGCCCCCGCAGTGCTTTTAGATTCTTTCACGTACGTAATCTCCTAATTCTATAATGTTTCTAAATTCAAGATATATACCTTTCCCATCTAGAAGCCTATATGACTTAAAATCTCTACGAAAGAGCACAACAGCATCTAATGTCTTTAATTGATAAACGAGCCACCAATTCTGCCCTTCCTTTTTTGGGTAGCTCTGACGACATGATTTTAGGTACTCTTTTATAGACAAACCACGAATTTTTCTTCTATCTAAATCTGCCTCCTTCATTACATCCGGAGGATAAACATATGCACTAAGTTTTGCAGCAGAGATACCTAAGAATTCCGCCTGTCTTACTAATTCACTTGAAGGATTAATTATTTCTTCCAGTTCTGACTGTGTGAGATTGCTATAAATGTTATCTTTACCACATATTCCGCAATGAAATGAAAGATTAATTTCATTGCTGGTCATAAAGTCATCAAAAAAACACGCATCGACTTCATTATATTTTTCACAATACTTACACTTTAATGATGCTGTTGTTGACATTGTTATCCCTACAAAAAGCTAACGTCTTAGTATTTATGCGCTGCGCTGTTTGCAGGGCATAAATCGCTTGTCGGACTTGGCCGCTGCCATATCCGTGTCAATTGGTATAAATGATGCTATAGGAATTTGCTTTTTTGCGGTAGCGTTTTTTATACCGTTTGAAGAGTAATTAGTTGATATCTATTACTGGATGTTACCCTATGAACCAGACTAGGAAAGTCTGATTCACTAGCTAATTTTTGGACATTTTCGAGTTAGACTTTAGCTCGAATTAGAGAGTCTCGAATTAAAACTTCTATGGGTAACACCTTGCTCACCGACGAGTAAGTTGGTGCTGTTTTTGCCGCATTTTGTTTTAGCAAAAAGCGCGACAACTGTATCAAGTCCACGTGCAGCAACTTGTTAGGCATTTTTGTTGACGATTTCCTGAAGCTCATTTGCAAATTTTTTAATATCTACAAACATATTAAAAATAGCTTGTTGGTCCAAATAAATTGGATTACCCTCTTTGGTTTTTCCGTTTCTATGGACTATATCATGGCGAATTTTAGTTATTTTATCTACTTCAGAGATATTCAGATCAATTTTGTTTCCAAGTATGGTCTCAAATATTACTTTTACTTTTGGCATGCTGTGATAGAGTATTTTAGATAGTTCCTTTATAGCAAGCGCTTTGGGGTTTGATTCTGTTACTGCTAAAAACTCAAGCGTATATTTTGCATTTTTTAATTCTTCGATTTTAAATGAATTCACAAAAAAACGATCATTATTATTTACTAGAGATTTTACAGTTTCACCGAGAAATGCCTCAAGCAAACTAACCGAATGTGCATAAGTCATTCTATACATAATATATGGTTTTGTTTTTAGTGGGTTATTAACTATAAGTTTTTCAAGCTCTCTTATCTCTTCGAGAAAAAGTCTGTAAAGAGTTGAAGAATCATTTTTTTGTAACCATTTTAGATCTTCTTCGAATTCAAATTGGTCCCTTAAATGCTCTTGAAGATTAAAGTATTCGTCAGCTAAATCTCTATACTCTTCGGATTCTTCATCTGCATCTTTATCCTCAAGACGGTCTCTTATCCATTGATCTGCCTTTTCATTTTCAAGCACTATCATTAAATCTGACATTCTTCCCATGACATTATTCCTTAGGATAAAAAGTGTTCGATAAAATTGATGCCTAACATTTTATGAGGGGCATGCGCGTTTACCTCATTAGACCAGTAAAAACGCGAATAGTTAATTACTTGTAATATAAGGAACTTATCAGCTTTCTCTCAAATACACCATCCGGAAAAACGCGCATGCGCGTTTTACAAACCTATTATCTAAGTTTCGCTTTATATAACTAATTAATTTTAAATAGTTTTAGATGTTAATGATTGAGATGGCGCGCACAAAAATTGACTTAAAAACACTCAGAGCTACGCATTTTTTAATACGACTGTCTAGCGCTCCAGTTTCGGCCACTTATGGTGAATTGCTGAAAGCAGAAAATAGATGAGAATTTGTTGGGAAATGAGGTAGCAAGTTTGTGGTCAAACGCCCCGTGTTAACTCACTTTGGGGCAAAAGCTGTTTAGGGCTGATTTGTGTATTAATGACTTAGTTAAGCTTGACCTTGTTACAACAGTGACCGTTGGCGATATGGCTGCTCTTTCACATCTGACCCATAGGGATATGGGAAATGTCACTATGATGTCGGGAACATCATTGACCATGTGAACGCGGTATTTACACTTCCGTGTGCTGCAGATGTTACCGTCGAGTCCAGAGGGATACTTCTTATTAAATAAAAATCGAAGAGTCACTGGGCATTAATGACAATTAATGCCGCACAGCTAGCTGTTTGCATCTGTTCTTGATGCCGGAATTCGTCATTAAAAACTTGCCTAAGATTGGTATTGCAGTACCTGTGACTATCTAAAAAGGATGCTTAGTCGCGCACTCTGGTGTTGCGCTGGACAGGCATAAATAGCCAAAGCATTTTATTTACTGGGCATGAAAGGGCATAATGCGGCGCTTACTATTTGAGATACAAGGAATAACCATGAAGTACTTGGTTAGCGTAGTTGCATGCTGTTTATTATCGGCCTGTTCTTTTGGGGATGCTGATGTTGAGTTTACACCTGAAAAAGGGGAAGAGCGCTCTTATCAGCTGTATAGCACCACTAACATCACGGTAGACAATGGTAGTCGTACCGAAACGGTTAACGCCACGTCACATCAATTGCTGCGTTATAAGGTCCTCGAAACAGGCAAAAACAGTCGGTTTCAAGTGCATGTCGATTATATGAACATGCGCGATGGCCAAGGGGGCGGTGTCAGTAGTGGCCAGCGGGCCGATCGTAATCCAGAAATGCACGCTATTTTCTCGCAGGGGTTTGAATTTTCTTTAAATCTAGACGATGGCAGCGTTAAAGAATTCAGTGCATTGAACAAACCTGTATGGCAGGCGCTGTTGGCTGAACGCGGCGCAGAGCTTGAGCAGGAACTGAAAAAGCTCTTTAGCTCATCGGCCTTTCTTAGCACCATACCCGCCAAAGCGGGGGCGGTTGTCGCGCTTCCTGCCTATCAAGGCCACGCGAATGCAAAACTTACCGTCTTGCAAGTCACTGATACTCATGTGTTAGCCAAAGTTGAAAGTGGCGGCGAGCAAGCCAAAATATACGGTCAGCTGATGTTAGAACGTGAGCGGGGGTGGTTAGCGCAGTTAGCCTTAGTGGCAGAAGCGCCGTTTGAGCGCTACGGCTATAAGGGTACTGTGCGCAGCAACGTTATTATGTTGCCGCAGGAGCGCCAATTGGGCGATCTGACACAGTATTTAGGTTTTTATGATTTCCCAGTATTTGAGTATCAAAAACAACCTGACGTTGTGTTGGATAATGTCAATAAGACCTTAACCCAAGATGCTGTATTTGCCTATGATGCGGGCTACTTTTACCAGCAAGATGATTTATTAAAGCTGACTTATCAGTATGACTTTTCAGGTTTTAAACCCGAAGGCGGGTTTAGCTTAACCGATATCACAGCACACAGTGCGGATGGCACAGTACTGCCGCTGCAATTGAGCAAGGTAGGCAGTTACAGTTATTCAGAACAGGATGGTTTCCATCAGTCTGAGCAGCAGAATTTGCTTATCGGTTGGAATGCGCCGAATGACCTCTTAGCTCAGGTTGCTGAGTTTCGCGCGACTGCCCATTATCGCGGCGCGAAATTAGTCAAACTTAACCTGACCCCCGATCCCAGCAAAACTGTGGCCTTGCAGTATGAAGATATACAGCTGGAACTCTCGCCAATCCCAGATAAACCATTCAGTTATTTGCTGAAATCGCGAGGCAGCACTGACAAATCTTGGTTATACCGGCGCTTTGACGGTGCCGAAGGCGCTATGGTGAAATATCTTTCACCGCCGCCCACTGGGCCGGATTGGTTAACCCCGGCAGAGCAAAATATGCTGGCGTTGGCCTCAGCGGCACAATTTGAATCGATCACACAGTTTACCTTTCCCGCAGCGCCGCCGACGCTGACACTCTATGTGAATACTGTGGTTGACAGTGGTGAACTGACTAAGAACATTCGTTTTATTCCGACTCAAGATTACGCGCAAAATGTCGCCTATCCGCCGGTGCAGCAACAACTGCTTTATAGTGATGATATGTATGCGTCCTATGTTAATCAGCCGCAAGTTACTGCACCTGAAGACCCCGCCTTACTTGAGCCGCAAGTCGTGGCCAAATACGGCGTCAGTTTGCTGTTAACTTCCGAGCAGGCAGCTGTGTGCACGCTCAGTGTTGTCGATGCACCTAAGGTCAACGGGCACACACTGCAATGGACAAACACAAGCACTAACACTAACAACACGGGTTTTGGTGGAGGGCTGGATAAGTTTGTGCTGTACCAACTGACTAGCGCCGATGGGATCCGCCGCAATTTTTACGACATCAATGTCAGCAGCACTTTGGCCTGTACCGGTACGCCAAAATGGCAAGCGCTAGCGTATCAACCCGAGCAAAGCTGGTTGATTGATATCACTCAGTTGCCGAATGTTGATACCCATCAAACCGTGGCCGACTTTATGCGGCGCTATCGTTTTTTAAATGCGCAAAATTTACAGCTAGCTCCTGCTATTCAAGGTGACAGCAGTGATTTTTATCAGCGTCCGTTGCAGCAAGTATTACGTGAGGAACGCTGGTTTGTACTGGCGGGGCGCGCAGCACAGATAGAGCAGCTGACGATAAGCGGAGAACCGGTCAATAAACAGTGGGTTAATACATTCCCTGCGTTACCTTAAGGAGCAGAATATGAGAGTCTTATTACTATTATCTGCGCTACTTATGTCGTTTAATCTGTCGGCTGAGCGAATTTTACTCGACGAACTATGGCGGCTTAGCGATGTGCCTGGTGAAGCCATTTATTATCAGGAGCAAGCGCCGACAGAGCAAAATGGTGAGTGGCCGCTACAACTCTTTTATCTGGAGACGGATAAACCCGTTTTTAAGGGCAGCGTCAACAGTCCCAATTTAGCCGAGAGTTTTATCGTTGGTGATTTCGAGTTTTTCTATCCCGATGGTCAACTGTCTCGCAAGGGCAGTAGCGATGCACAAGGGCGTTATCAAGGCACGCATCTGCATTATTGGGAAGACGGAGTGCTCTCGGGAGAGTACCACTACCAGCATGGCCAGTTGCATGGAGATCAGAAAAGTTACCATACTAATGGTCAATTAAGGGAGCTTCAGCATCGTGTGAATGGGGCTGAATTAGGATTATCGCAAAGTTATTTTAACAATGGCCAGTTGCAAACACGCGTAACCTACGGCGCTAACGGTATGGAAGGGCTATATGAAAGCTTTCATAACAATGGTCAGCCGGAGCAAACCGTTAATATGGTGGCGGGGAAAAGAGAAGGCGAGAGACTGTATTGGACAAAAGAAGGCTGGTTATACACTAAAGAGTTTTATCTTAAGGGGAAAATACACGGCGAAGTGTTGATTTACCGAGCTGCCGATGTGCTGCAAGAGATTAAACACTATGAGCATGATAAACAGGTGGGAAACCAGCAGCGTTTTGATGAACAAGGGCGGTTAGCAGAGCTGCAAAAGTATGATAAGGATGGTCGTGAAATTCAACATATTACCTATGATAATGCCGGTAACGTTGCGACCCAAACCGACACGCAATACCTCGCTAAAGGTCAGACTAGCACTGAACAGCGCTTCGATTCTGCGGGAAAGTTAACTTATCAATATCAGCAAGATACTACAAAAGACTGGAGCTTACGTCAGCGTTTTGATGCAGCAGATGAGCTGATTGAACGTGATGAACAACTCAAGGGACGATACGATGGCTTGTATATCGGTGCAGGCTGGAATGGTTATATCAGGCGGATAAACTACCGCAAAGGTCAAATGCACGGTGCATATCGAGAAGACAAGGCCGAGGACGGCGGTTTTGTCAGTGGCCAATATCACTTAGGGTTAAAGTCCGGCAAGTGGGTCACAAAAAACGCGGATACGACGCGCAATGAGCAGTTTAACCAACAAGGTGAGCTGAGTGGTGAACAAACAGAAATCGCAGCCGATGGCACGATAATGCGCCGAGAGTTTTATAAAAACGCTAAGTTACATGGCGCGTATTTACTGCGTGGCTTTGATAAACAACTGCAAGCCCAAGGTCAGTATGTTAACGGTCAGCGCGAAGGCCAATGGCTGCTGCAAGATGAAAGCAGCTACAGCATGGTTAAGCTCTGGCATGGCAACTATAAAGCTGGACACGAAGTGGGTCACTGGCAAGCCTTTTCCGTCAATGGCCATTTATTAGGGCAGGCCCAGTATGATGATCAAGGTCAATTGCAAGGCAAAGGCTATAGTTTTAACGAAGATGGCAGCCTGCTGCAAAGTGATGAGTATCTTGATAATCAACTGCACGGCAGGTCGGTGTACTACTTTAATGGTGAACCCTCATCCGAGTATCGCTATCAAAATGGTCTGATGATCAGCGAGTAGCACTTCATCACCTAACCACACCATCAAGCAAAAGCCGGCTAATTGGCCGGTTTTTTGCTTTTTGCATCTAGTTTGCTTGCCTTGCTTTATCGTCAGGCATACGCGCCGCTTGTCATTAGAGGGGGACTTCTCAACCCCTCGTTTCGCGTTTACAAACTTGCCAGAACAAACACAATCTTAGCGTTAAACGTCAACACGTCTTTATACTTCTTCGGTTATCACAGGGGGTGTTTTTAAACATGAACAATGCAGATGGATGTACGAGCTGATTTTCAGCTAAAAGCATTATATTCATTCGGGATGGATAGTTTTACTTTTCAAACTCTTGAAAATAATTATTTATTGTGTAAAGTAGCGACCCTGGCTATTTTGTAACAAAATGATACAGAGTTGCTGTTTTATTTGTCCATTTATTGGATATCCCTTTGCGTATGTCGCCCGACACAGCTAGCAGCAGTCTTGTTAGCTGTTTTTTTTGCCTAAATTTAAATATTGTTTGTTTTTTGTTCTACAAATCCATAGGTTAACACTTAGCCGTTGGATAATTGCGGCTATGCTTATTTCTATAACAAGGTTCCGTGAAAAAGGAGCGTGAGATGAAGCGAGTATTAATTAATTTGACGGGAAAAGTGCAAGGTGTTGGTTGCCGTCATGCGACCTTGACTAAGGCCAGAGCCCTTGGTGTGACAGGATATGTAACCAATTGCCGCGATGGTAGTGTTGAAGTTCTCGCCCAAGGCAGTGACATTGCTGTTAATGCTTTAATTGCTTGGTGCGAAGTAGGTGTGCCCTGCACTGAGGGATTAACCGTAACGGTAGGAGAAGACGAGGCTGATGATATCTACCTCGATTTCTCCATCGTTCAGTCTTAATTTAAACGTACCTTGTTAATTTAACTGCACCGTTTTAACTTAAGAATTGTGCGGGTTGTGCGTTTGTTCAGTATTGGCCAACAGTCTGTATTGATTCGGCATTCTGATTATTTTGCATTGCACTGGGTTGCGCCATCTTGCGGATTTGGATCACCATGCCCATTTCGGGATGATCTAAATAATGGATTTCTTCACTCTTCACACGGCGGTTTTGCTCCAAAGGCACAGACATTAAAAATGGTGTCATGACTTTGGGCGCCGTGAGTGTTGCGCTGGTATCGGAAGCATCACTGGGTACGGCTGGCATTAATTTTCTGCCTTCTTTGCGCAAGTGCAATGCGGTTTCAATATACAAATAATGGCTTAAATAGATATTCAGCGTGCCATCTAATTCCCATACTGGTGATACAGCAGGCGCAAGTATTGGCGTGCCATCGGCATTAGTCATAGGCTCTGCTTGAGCTTGCTTAATGATTTTTCTGCCATCGAAGTGATAAGTACCTGAGAAATCTTTACCCGCAAATAAGCGTATGGGTACTGAGCCACTCTTACCACGCATAGGTTGTTGCCAAGCCATGTGCAGTAAACTGCGCGTACCACGTTCGCGGGAGATACTATTGATAATGCTTCCGAACTGACTTTGGCTGCGGGTTAACAATACTGGGTTGCCATTGGCTGTAGGATAACTGATCTGTGCGCTGCTGATTTCAGATGGGATCACCGGCGGGTAACGATAGTCCACACTCGCAGGCGCGGCAGGCATAGGTTCTGACGTTGAGGTACCGTTTAAGGTTTCAGCGCAGTGGCTATTTGCATCGGCATCAAATACCAGTGTGCAAGGCGCAGATGCGCTGGGTATCGGCGTGATTGCTTGCGCGATAGCGGGGGAGATTAAGTCTATTGCGTTATCGGTTTTCGTCTTGTTTGGCGCATCAGGCCATTGTTCACTTGACTGACTTTGGCGTTCAAACACATAGACTTCAACCTCGAACCAAGCTTCTGCTTGGACGACTTGACTGTGTGATAGTGCAATGAGTGTAGCGATAGAGACCGCGAGTTTACGTAACACTATTTATCTCCAAGACGATGTTGCGATAATTGTTCTAGCAAGAGTTTCACTAAAGCGAGCCTGTCTTTACTGGTTTCGGCTGCAAGGCTGAACTTTAACTTATTCGGTCCTTCCATTCGATAGATTTGTGGCTGGCTTTGGAGTAATCCAATAATAAACACAGGATCTATGACATGATCATCACTAAATTCGATGCTGCCACCTTTACTGTGCACTTCTATTTTAGTCGCACCTAAGCGAGTCGCCTCATGTTTATAGAGGGTCATTTCCATTAAGTTACGCGTCGGTTCAGGTAATAAGCCAAAACGGTCGATCAATTCGACTTTTAACTCATCCAGCGCCGCCTGTGTTTCGCACCCTGCGATGCGTTTATAGAGCGACAGACGAATATTTACGTCGCTCACATAGGCTTCAGGCAGTAGGGCGGGGATACGCAGTTCAATTTCGCATTGCTGATTGAGCATTTGCGCCAGTGACGGTTCTTTGCCTTGTTTTAAGGCTTTGACTGCCGCTTCGAGCATTTCCATGTACAAGCTAAAACCAATTTTCGAAATATGGCCACTCTGTTCATCGCCCAAGAGTTCACCTGCGCCACGGATCTCTAAATCTTGGGTCGCCAGCATAAAGCCCGCACCGAGATCTTCAAGAGCATCAATAGCTTCTAAACGTTTGCGCGCATCTGGGGTCATACGTTTGGGATGCGGCGTCATCAAATAAGCGTAGGCCTGATGGTGCGAACGCCCGACGCGGCCACGCAATTGGTGTAACTGCGCCAGACCAAAGGTGTCGGCGCGCTCAATAATAATGGTGTTGGCACTTGGGACGTCGATACCGGTTTCAATAATAGTGGTACAGACTAACACGTTGAATCTTTGATGGTAAAAGTCTGACATTACCCGTTCTAGATCGCGCTCACGCATTTGACCGTGGGCAACAACGACTCGTGCTTCAGGCAATAAATCGATAATGCCTTGGGCACATTTCTCAATACTTTCAACATTATTGTGCAGGTAATACACTTGGCCGCCACGGAGAATTTCCCGCAAAATGGCTTCGCGCACAGTCGCGGGATCCGATTCTCGCACAAAGGTTTTCACTGCTAAACGTTTGGCGGGCGGGGTGGAGATAATTGATAAATCGCGCATGCCCGACATGGCCATGTTTAAGGTGCGCGGAATGGGCGTCGCGGTCAGGGTTAAGATATCCACGTTGGCGCGCAGCGCTTTGATTTTCTCTTTTTGACGCACACCAAATCTGTGTTCTTCGTCGATAATCAACAGGCCTAAGTTTTCAAACTTAGCCTCAGATTGCAGTAACTTGTGGGTACCGATAACGATATCGACTTTGCCTTCTTCCAATTGCTGCAGCACTTGAGTCTGCTCTTTGGCGGTACGAAAGCGTGACATAACTTCAGTGACCACGGGCCAGTCGGCAAATCTGTCTTTAAAGTTTTCATAGTGTTGCTGGGCAAGCAGTGTGGTCGGAACTAGCACGACCACTTGTTTGCCAGCGTTGACGGCTACAAAGGCGGCGCGCATGGCGACTTCGGTTTTACCAAAGCCCACATCGCCACAGACTAATCTGTCCATTGCGGTCGGCGATTGCATATCGGCTAACACGGCGATGATGGCGCTTTCTTGATCGACGGTTTCTTCGAAGGGGAAGCCGCGGGCGAATTGAGCGTATTCTTCTTCGTCAATTGCGCAGCTTTCGCCAGGACGCGCTTGGCGACGGGCATAGACATCGAGCAGCTCGGCCGCGACGTCGCGGATTTTTTCAATCGCCTTTTTCTTGGCTTTAGCCCACGTCTCGTTGCCGAGTTTATTTAAGTGGGCGTCTTCATCGGCGCCAACACTGTAACGGCTGATGAGATGCAATGAAGATACTGGCACATACAGTTTGTCACCGCCAGCGTATTCTAATTGCAAGTATTCTGCGACCAGTCCACCCGTATCTAGGGTGACTAAGCCCCTATAAAGTGCAACGCCGTGTTCTAAATGCACTATGGGCTGGCCAACTTTGAGTTCGGCCAAGTTTTTAATCAGGGCATCATTACTGATCTGACGCTGTTTTTCACGCCGGCGTTGCTGGGAAATTCGATGGCCGAAGAGTTCAGTCTCACAAATAATACTGATACTTTCTTTGGCGCTGATCTGCAGCAAACAACCGCGTGACAGCGGTGATACGATAAGGCCTAACTTGGCATCACTTTGAATAAATTCATCAAAATGGTTAAACAGCGCAGGTTTTAACTGAATTTTAGCGAGCAATTCAAGCAGCGCTTCACGGCGACCCTCGGACTCGGCGCTAAACAACATGCGTTTGGCGCTGCTGGCATAATCTTGCAGCGCTAGCAGCGGTTGCTTTAATTTATGATTGGCACTGATGTCGGGCAGGGTGCTGGCGGCAATAACAACCGCTTTCGTTGTTTCAGTGCCATCTGTTGGCACTTGCATTTGATAACGTGGCAGCGGTTTAAAGGCGGCAAATAACTCTTCTATGAGTAAATACAGCTCTTTAGGCGCCAGTAATGGCCTCAGCGGATCGACGCGTCTGTCTTGATAGCGATGCTCGACTTCTTGCAGATGGGCGCGCGCCGACTTTTCGATATCGCCTAAGGTGACGAGTTGAGTGTCCTTGGGCAAGTAATCGAATAGGGTGGCGGTGTCATCAAAAAATAGCGGCAGGTAGTTTTCGATCCCCGCCGGCATCAAGTTACGGCTCACTAGCTGATAAACCGATTCCGGCTCTTTGACTATGACCTCGAAACGGCGGCGGTATCTTTGCCTAAAACCTTCGATGGCCGAACTGTCGGTTGGGAATTCCTTCGCGGGCAATAGGCGAATCGAGTCGACAGGTTGCAATGAGCGTTGGGTTTCTGGATCAAAATGGCGAATGGTTTCCACTTCTTCATCGAATAGCTCGATGCGCAGTGGCATATTCATCCCCGTTGGGAAGATATCCAGAATCGAACCGCGAATGGCAAACTCGCCATGTTCATACACTTGCTCCACCGAATGGTAGCCAGTGTCGGTTAAATGCTGGCGTACATCGTGTAACTTGTAGTTATCCCCCTTTTTGAGCACAAACACGTTGGCGCTTAAATAGGCCTTAGGTGGCAGGCGTATCATCAAGGTGGTGACGGGCACGATAACGATATTTTGCTCAATCTGAGACAACTGCGATAGCGTTTCGAGTCGCTGGGAAATTAAATCCTGATGGGGCGAAAAACTGTCGTAGGGCAAGGTTTCGCGGTCAGGGAATAATCTGACCTTAATGCCTGTTTTACTGAGCAAATAACTTAGCTCTAACTCTAAGCTTAAGGCGCTTGGCGTGTCACTGGTGACGACTAAGGTCGTTCCCTTATGTTGACGCGCTAAATTGGCGAGTGTAACGGCTTGGCAAACCCCGCCCACGGTGGACAGAGTCTGAATTTGAGTGCCATTTTTGACGGCTGGCGGCGTTAGGGCTGATATGTGAGTCATTGGCGTGCGATAAACTGATTCATTCACAAAGAGTTGCAGACATTGTAGAGACTTGATGGCGTAGGTGCCAGAGAAAAGTCAGCGGCTATTGACGCTCGTCTCTGGCGAGTTTGCGTAGCTTGAGTTGTTTCTGTTGTACATTGAGGCTGGCTTTGACTAATTGCTCCACGTCAGATTCAAGAATTTGACTGAATTCAAAGTCGGTTTGCCATTGTAGATGTTCAGGTTGAGTATGTTGCTCTGTACTGTCATTACGACTCATATCGCCTTCGGCTTGTGCTATTTTTTGTGCTTGAGTGGCGATGACTTTGCCAAAACAGAGAATGGCAACTAATTCGTCGTGAATAAACAGAGTAATTTTATAGTGGGAGCCAATGTCTAAGGCTGTTGGGGTGAGTAATCTCAGGCCACTGCCACCAAATTGGTTACCAAAGCATTTTTCGCCCTCTTGGGTTTCTTTTTCTAATACATGTTGCAGCACTAGATCTACTTTGCGGGATTGCAGCTTTAAAAAATCCACGACAACTTTTGCCTCGTTATCTAAATGGCGCAGCTGTAGCAAGCAGTTAGCTTCGAGTGTTTTGACTTCGCTGAGCAATTGAATGCCTAATGATTGCATTGATCTCAATGCCATTTCTGAGGGTAATGGCTGGGAACTCGGCCATTGGCTTAGGTAGGCGGTAAAGTGGTGAGGCACACTAAAATACGGATTGGTGTCAGTGAACAAGGCTTGCCTCTTTATTTATAGGACCAATACCCCTATTATCGTGCCCATCTTCATGATTTAGCAAGTTCAGCACACAGGACGCAACCCTCTTTCAATGAATCCAGGATTCCCTTTCTACATTGGTTACCGTTATTGGCGGGCCAAAAAAGCGAACGCGTTTGCGTCGTTCATTACCTTATTTGCCGTGTCGGGCATTTTTTTAGGCGTTGCAGCCTTGATCGTTGTCAGTTCAGTGATGAATGGCCTTGAAGGCCAACTTAAGCAACGTATTTTAGGTGCAGTGCCACAATTAACCCTTTATAGCGAAGCGCCGTTAGTCGATTGGACAAAGCAGGCGAGTGCGCTTAAAGCCTTACCGGGTGTGTTAGGCGTTACACCGAGCGTGTCGACGCAGGCCATGGTGCAATCTGCGTCGAATATTCGCGCTGTGCAGGTTTATGGGGTGTTTCCCGAATTAGCGCAAAAGTTATCCTCCGTTGCTCAGCACACTTACTCAGGTGCATTTGAACAGTTGGCGAGTGGCGACTTCAAGGTGATTTTAGGATCTGAGCTCGCACGGCAACTCAAAGTCGCTCCCGGTGATACGGTACGATTATTGAGTGGCGATGGTGTGGTGTACTCCCCATTAGGCCCAGTGCCGAGTCAACGTAAGTTCTTGGTATCTGGCATTTTTGAAATGGGCTCTCAGGTTGATGCCGGCGTTGCATATATCCATTATCAAGATGCAAAGCGTCTAATGCGTCAACCGAGTGAGGCTATTGATCAGCTTAGACTCTATTTAGCCGATCCCTTCAGCGCGCCCGCTTTAGCGTCTAAAGTGCAGGATGTTCTCGCTAAACAAGATATTAAGGTAACAACCAGCGATTGGCGCGATACCTATGGTCACTTGTTTGGTGCGGTAAAAATGGAAAAGAACATGATGTCACTGATGCTGAGCCTGATTGTGGCCGTGGCCGCATTCAATATTGTTTCGGCGCTAGTGATGATGGTGGTCGATAAAACCACGGATGTGGCAGTGCTAAAAACCCAAGGCGTAACCACGCCCGCCGTGATGGGCATTTTTGTGGTGCAGGGTTCGCTCAATGCTGTACTTGGTTTAGTGCTTGGGCTCGCGGTAGGTATACTTATCACTTTGAATCTGAATGGCATTATGACGACCTTAGGCATTTCGATTTTAGGTGCGGGACAGAGTTTGCCAGTAAAACTGGAGTTGATGCAGTTGTCAGTGATCGTGATAGGCACACTATTGGTCACCTTGTTGGCGACCTTATATCCCGCGCTGCGTGCGGCCAGTGTGCAACCCGCAACTGCGCTGAGATACGAGTAAACCCGTGAGCTTTTACGAATAGTCGTCACCCATGGGTATTCATCCGTGAGTGATGGTTTGCTAAGATGAAAATAATTTAATGCATTGATTTAATGAAATAAATTGATGCCAAAGCATGTTTAAGAGAGAACTTCAATGCAAGACGTGTTACTGCAAGTGCAGAGTGTCAGTAAGAGTTACCATGATGGCGCCGTGACCACGCAAGTGTTGTCTAATGTCGATTTGCAGGTGTTTAAGGGCGAGCAGTTGGCGATTGTCGGCAGCTCAGGCTCAGGTAAGAGCACACTGCTGCATATTATGGGAACTTTGGATGAGCCAACCGCGGGCAAAGTTTTGTTGCTAGGCGAAGATTTATACCAAGTGTCTAGTGCGCGTCAAGCGCAGATCCGCAATCAAGATCTCGGCTTTATCTATCAATTCCATCATTTATTGCCTGAATTCACTGCCCTAGAAAACGTCGCTATGCCGGCATTTATTCAAGGTAAAGATCGTAAACAAGCGCTCGCCGATGCCAAAGTCTTATTGGAGCGGGTAGGGCTAGGCCATCGCATGACCCACATTCCCGCCGAGCTATCGGGCGGCGAACGTCAGCGTGTCGCTATCGCAAGGGCGTTGATTAATAAACCTAAGTTAGTGCTGGCCGATGAACCTACGGGTAATTTAGATGCTAACAGTGGCGATGCGGTTTATGAGTTGATCCGCGAGCTTGCCGATCAGTTAGGTACGGCGTTTGTGGTGGTGACCCATGATCATAAATTGGCTGCCCGTATGGACCGCCAACTGATGATGAAAAACGGTTACTTGCAATTAGCGGCGGAAACCCAAGTATGAAAGGACCGTTAGCCCTATCCATTGGTTGGCGTTTTTATCGCGCCCGCCAATCCAACAGTTTTATTAGTTTTATTTCCTTTGCATCGACTGCCGGTATCGCTTTAGGTGTGGCGGTATTGATCATAGTTCTGTCTGCAATGAATGGTTTTGAGCGCGAGCTAGAGCAAAGATTACTGGGTGTAGTGCCGCAGGCGGACATTGTCGGGGTGGACGAACCTATCGTCAATTGGCAGAGTGTTGCGCAAGGTGCACTACAAATTGAAGGTATTCGTGGTGCTGCCCCCTTTATTCGCATGCAAGGTTTAGTGCAGAAGCCTGGTGGTTTTCAAGGCTTAGCCGTGGTGGGTATTGATCCGAAAGAAGAAACGAAGGTTTCAACTTTGTCACAGTTTATGAGTGATGCAAGCTGGCAGAGTCTGAGCCAAGATGAGAATCATATCGTCCTTGGCGAGAGTTTATTGACTAAGTTGGGGCTTGAGGTGGGTGATACGCTGGCCTTATATGTGCAGGATATCGATCTAGACGCGGCAGGTAGTTTACGTGCTGCGAAGAGCCATCGTTTTGTGGTGTCAGGCACCTATCATCTGGGCGGCGAGCTTGAACTGACAACCGCTTATATTCCATTGCAATACGCGGCGCAGATCTTGAACATGAATAACGGTGTAACGGGTGTGCGTATTAGCGTCGATAAAGTGTTTGATGCACCAGTAAAAGTGCGCGAACTCGGTTATGCGCAAAAGCAGTCTGTGTATATCAGTGACTGGACCCGTACGCAAGGGCATTTATATCAAGATATTCAGTTAGTTCGTACTGTGATGTATTTAGTTTTAGTTCTAGTGATTGGTGTGGCCTGCTTTAACATTGTCTCCACCTTAGTCATGGCGGTGCGGGATAAAGCGTCCGAAATTGCGATTTTGATGACCATGGGCCTGAGTCGTTTGGCTGTGATGGGGATTTTCATGGTGCAGGGCGCGTTAAATGGTCTGCTTGGCTGTGGCCTTGGCGGCATTATCGGCATTAGTGTGGCGCTGAATTTAAGTGCGATTGCGAGCTCAGTTGAGCAATTACTCGGTATTCAACTGCTCTCGGCCGATGTTTACTTTGTCGATTTTTTACCGTCTGAATTGCATGTTTCGGATGCGGTACTGGTGATTGTGATGGCGTTTGTGATGAGTTTAATCGCGACTTTGTATCCCGCTTGGAAGGCGAGCCAAATTGCACCAGCACAAGCGTTAGCGGGTAGATAACTGGATAAGTGGCTGTTCGTCATGTTAGCCGATGTGGGCTGAAATCAGTGCAGATGTTTTCAGGACACTCCTTTCTTCCCAATGACTATTGCTTTATTTCTATACTATTTCTAAATACGATATTGTGGCGACTGAGAACTTGATGACTCGAGTACTTAAGGCTTTAGAATGAAAACCACATAAACAAAAAGGCCAGTGGGCGCTCTTAAAGAGATTACCACTGGCCTTTTTTGTATCTGTTTTATGCGTTTATTTAAAGCTAAGCGTTAATCTCGATTAACGTTTTAAGCCTTCGTTCAATAATGGACGCATGATCTTCACTAATTCTGTGGTCACCTTAGGTGAGCCAGCAACTATGTTGCCCGAAACCAAATAGTTATGGTTGCCAGTAAAATCAGTCACTGTACCGCCTGCTTCGCGGCAAATCAGATCGCCAGCAGCGATGTCCCATGGTTTTAAGCCGATTTCAAAGAAACCGTCCAAACGACCCGCGGCAACATAGGCTAAATCTAATGCGGCAGAACCTGCGCGACGTAAGTCAGCACATTGGCCGAAGACTTCGCCGAAAATAGCCATGTAAGTTTCAGTGTGTTGACGCGCCTTGAATGGGAAGCCAGTACCAATCATGGTAGGCGCTAATTCATTCACGTTGGTAACACGCAGACGGAAATCATTGAGTTTGGCGCCTTTACCACGTACAGCGGTAAAGAGTTCTTCACGGACAGGATCGTAAACAACGGCAACTTCAGTTTTACCTTTGTATTGCAGAGCGATAGAAACCGCGAAGTGGGGAATGCCTCTAACAAAGTTGTTAGTGCCATCCAGAGGGTCGACTATCCAAACATAGTCTTTATTCTCACCGCGATTTTCGCCTTTCTCTTCACCCACGATAGTGTGATCAGGGTAAGATTTACGAATTTGGTAAGTAATTGTCGCTTCTGCTTCCTTGTCTACACTGGTAACAAAATCGTTGATACCTTTTGAACTGACTTCGATACGGTCAAGTTCAGTATAGGCGCGCATAATAGTTTGGCCGGCCGCGCGGGCAGCGCGTACAGCAATCGTCAGCATCGGATGCATTGCAATCCCCTGGATGTTAAAGAACGTTAAAATAGCGGGCGGTATTATACTCGATTTGATAGTTATATCAAATACCGATTTTCATATAAGCATTCGGCAATGGCTGTGATAATATTCGTCCCCAACGTTTTATGAATTAAATTAAGTTGTTTCATGCTAAGTAATATTCGAGTGGTTTTAGTGGGGACTTCGCACCCCGGCAATATTGGTTCTACTGCCAGAGCGATGAAGACTATGGGTCTGTCTACTCTGTATCTTGCAGAACCCAGGGTTGAGCCCGACGGTCATTCCATAGCATTAGCCGCGGGTGCATCGGATATTCTGAAACATCTTGTGAAAGTGGATTCACTTGCTGAAGCGATTGCCGATTGCAGTCTAGTGATTGCAACCAGCGCGCGCAGTCGCACCTTAGATTGGCCCATGTTAGAGCCAAGACAAGCTGGGGTGAAATTAGCGACCGAGGCACTTAAAGGCCCTGTTGCGATTGTGTTTGGCCGTGAGAACCACGGCTTAAGTAATGAAGAGTTGCAACAGTGTACTTATCATGTGGCGATTCCTGCGAATCCAGAGTACAGCTCGCTTAATCTGGCGCAAGCCGTACAAATCATTTGTTATGAAACCCGCGTTGCCCATCTCGCGCAAAAAGATGTTGCCGAAGAAGAGCTGACTGAGTATCCCTTGGCTGCCGATCAGGAACGTTTTTTCGCACACCTTGAAACGACACTGTTATCCACTGGATTTATCATCAAGAACCATCCTGGACAAGTGATGATGAAACTGCGCCGCTTGTTTAGTCGTGCACGGATTGAGAGTCAGGAAATGAATATCCTCAGGGGCATTTTGACGTCAATTGAGAAAGTGGCGGGTTCTAACGAAAAATAGCCAAACCTTAATAATTAACACTAATCGCGAAGGATAAACAATGGGCGTGATAGCTAGGCTAAAAGAAGATATTGAATCTATATATCACCGTGATCCTGCGGCGCGTAGCGCGTTTGAGATCTTGGTTAACTATCCAGGCATGCATGCCATTTGGTTGCATCGGATAAGCCATAAGCTATGGAAGCGCGATTGGCGCTTAACGGCACGTTGTTTATCGACGTTTTCCCGTTGGTTGACAGGGGTTGAAATCCATCCTGGGGCAACCATAGGTCATCGATTTTTTATCGACCACGGTATGGGCGTTGTGATAGGTGAAACGGCTGAGATTGGTGATGATTGCACCCTTTATCACGGTGTCACGCTTGGTGGAACCACCTGGCAGGCGGGGAAACGTCACCCTACGTTAGCCAATAACGTGGTGGTGGGCGCAGGGGCAAAAATCCTCGGTCCTATTACCATGCACGATGGTGCGCGTGTGGGTTCTAATTCTGTTGTGGTGAAAGATGTGCCCAAAGATACCACGGTTGTGGGGATTCCTGGGCGCGTGGTGGCTACACCGTCACCGCAATCGAAAGAGAAAACTGAACGCCGCAGCGCGATGGCAAAAAAATATGGCTTCGATGCGTACGCGGTATCACCGGATAATCCCGATCCGGTGGCCAATGCAATAGGGCAGATGCTCGATCACATGCATTTGATGGACTCGAAAGTTCAAGAGTTGTGTCAAGCCATTCAAGGGCTGGGTGGCAATGTCTGCACTGAAAAGCTGCCAGAGCTTGATATGGGCGAGTTTAATGATGCAGAAAAAGCGGCGGCGGAAAAACGCCATAGTGCATTAGATGAGTTTGATCCGAGTATCTAAGTTTTAACGAAATGGTTTAACTTAGCGGTCTAACTTGCTTAAGGGCTGACCCTCACAAGGGTCTCGTTTAGCGTTTTACTTTAGCTCATCCTGTTGTAAAGGCGCATATTGTGATCAAACCTGAGTTTGAGCGCACCATAGTACCGAGATCACTTTTATCCTGCGTTTATATCGTGCTAGATGTCGATTAATTGGCGCTTTAGCATTGAATCTTAGCCTAGAAAAAGGTTAAATACCCCACCAAGATGAAAGGGTATTGGTTATGTGCACACTCATATACTTGAGTGTTTTAGTAGGTTTTAATACTTGACTGAATTACTCGGGTATGTTGAAATAATGCATACCTGTTCGGGAGCTATGGTAGTTATGAAACTTACATCAAAAGGTCGTTATGCAGTAACCGCTATGCTAGATGTGGCAATCCACTCAGCATCGGGACCAGTTCCCTTAGCGGATATCTCTGAAAGACAAGGGATTTCGCTTTCCTATCTGGAACAACTCTTCGCTAAGCTAAGAAAACACGGTTTAGTTGCCAGTGTACGTGGACCGGGCGGTGGTTATCGCTTAGGCCTAGAAGCCAATGATATTTCAGTCGGCATGGTTGTCCATGCTGTAGACGAGTCTGTCGATGCGACTCGTTGCCAAGGACTTGGCAATTGTCAGAGTGGAACTCGCTGCTTAACCCATTCACTTTGGGGCGATTTAAGCAAACAAATTTCCGATTTTTTAGATGGTATCAGTCTTGCCGGCTTGATGCAGAAGCGAGATGTGCAATTTATCTCACTTAAGCAAGACACTATGCAAAAGGAACAAAGAGTCAGTTTATAGCGGCACTTTGTTATATATAAAAATAATTTTTGTACGTTGTATGTAGCCTCTACCAGAGACTGCTCAGTACGGAGTGTGTTATGAAGCTTCCTATCTATTTAGATTATGCCGCCACCACGCCTGTTGATCCTAGAGTCGCGGAAAAGATGTTCCAATGCATGACAATGGACGGCATCTTTGGTAATCCGGCCTCACGTTCACACCGCTACGGCTGGCAAGCCGAAGAAGCGGTGGATATTGCTCGCAACCAAGTTGCCGAGTTAATTAACGCCGATCACCGCGAAATTGTGTTTACCTCTGGCGCGACGGAATCGAACAACTTAGCGATAAAAGGTGTTGCTCATTTCTATCACAAGAAAGGCAAGCACATCATCACCAGTAAGACTGAACATAAAGCGGTTCTCGATACTTGTCGCCAATTAGAGCGTGAAGGTTTCGAAGTGACTTATTTAGAGCCTGCGGCAAACGGCATCATTCCGATGGAACGTTTAGAAGTGGCAATGCGTGACGACACTATCCTTGTCAGCATCATGCACGTGAACAACGAAATCGGTGTGATCCACGATATCGATGCAATCGGTGAGCTATGCCGTTCAAAGGGCATTATTTTCCACATGGATGCGGCACAAAGTGCAGGCAAAGTGCCTATCGATGTGCAAGCCACTAAAGTGGATTTGATCTCGATTTCTGGTCACAAAATGTATGGCCCTAAAGGTATAGGCGCACTATATGTTCGTCGTAAGCCACGCATTCGCTTAGAAGCGCAAATGCACGGTGGTGGCCATGAGCGCGGCATGCGCAGCGGTACGTTACCGACGCATCAAATCGTAGGTTTAGGTGAAGCGGCTGCAATCGCAAAAGCGGAAATGGCCTCTGATGCCGCTCGTATCGGTGCATTACGTGACAAATTATGGAATGGCATCAAGCACATTGAAGAAACCTATATCAATGGTGATGCGATTGAGCGTGTTAGCGGTAGCCTCAACGTCAGCTTCAACTATGTTGAAGGTGAGTCGTTAATGATGGCACTGAAAGATTTAGCGGTTTCATCGGGTTCGGCTTGTACCTCAGCCAGCCTAGAGCCTAGTTACGTATTACGTGCACTTGGCTTAAATGATGAAATGGCACATAGCTCGATTCGTTTCTCAATCGGCCGTTTTACAACCGAAGAAGAAATCGATCACGCTATCGAAGTTATTACTCAATCTATTGATAAATTAAGAGAAATGTCTCCTTTGTGGGAAATGTTTAAAGATGGGATCGACCTGAACCAAGTTCAGTGGGCACATCATTAATTCTGACCTTTACAATAGATAATTTTGGAGCAGTACCATGGCTTACAGTGAAAAAGTGATAGATCATTATGAGAATCCACGTAACGTTGGTTCTTTTGATAAAAACGATCCTTCGGTCGTGACCGGTATGGTAGGCGCGCCTGCTTGCGGTGACGTGATGAAACTTCAGTTGAAAATTGGTGCTGATGGCATCATTCAAGACGCTAAGTTCAAAACTTACGGTTGTGGTAGCGCGATTGCGTCTAGCTCACTGGTAACTGAGTGGGTTAAAGGCAAGACTATCGAACAAGCTGCGGCGATCAAAAATACGGATATCGCTGAAGAATTGGCATTGCCACCAGTGAAGATCCACTGTTCAATTTTGGCTGAAGATGCCATTAAAGCTGCTATCGACGAGTACAAATCGAAACAAGCTAAGTAACATCTGGAGTTAAGATGGCGATTACAATGACCCCAGCGGCAGCCGATCGTGTCAGATCTTTCTTAGTCAACCGAGGCAAAGGCGTAGGCCTGCGTCTCGGCTTAAGAACATCAGGCTGTTCTGGTATGGCTTATGTACTTGAGTTCGTTGATTCTTTAAATGATGATGATGAAGTGTTTGATATCGAAGATGTGAAAATCATCATAGATGCCAAGAGCCTTATCTATCTTCAAGGGATCGAGCTGGATTTTGTTAAAGAAGGGCTGAACGAAGGCTTCCAATTTAATAATCCTAACGCAAAAGGTGAGTGTGGTTGTGGTGAGAGTTTCACTGTTTAACCGCTAAAGTTGACGCATGAATTATTTCGAGCTGTTTAAATTTTCCCCTGCCTTCGATATTGATACCGCCTTACTTGCAGAACGCTATCGCGAACTGCAACGGGCGGTTCATCCCGATAAATTTGCCAATGATACTGATCAGCAAAAATTGCTGTCGGTGCAGCGCACGGCGCAAGTCAATGATGGTTTTCAAACCTTAAAAGATCCCATTCGCCGCGCTGAGCATATGTTGTCGCTGCGTGGAATTGAATTAAGCCATGAAACCACGACAGTGAAAGATACTGGCTTCTTGATGCAGCAAATGGAATGGCGCGAGGCGTTAGAAGATATACGCGATAGTGCCGATCCTCAAGCGAGTATTGACGAGCTATATCAATCGTTTGCAGAGTACCGCGCGCAACTCACTCAGCAATTGACTCAACTGTTAACCAGTGAGCAGGCTGAAGACGCATTGTTAGCGGCGGATCAAGTTCGCAAACTCAAATTTATGGCAAAATTACACGACGAGTTGACCAGAGTCGAAGACGCTCTGTTAGATTGATTTTCCGTGTTTATGTTACTTTGCTGACTCAAGTACGCTTGAGTTGGCATTACTAAGTTGGATATATATGGCCCTTTTGCAGATAGCTGAGCCCGGTCAAAGTGCCGCGCCGCACCAACATAGACTTGCCGTTGGCATCGATTTAGGTACGACCAATTCTTTGGTGGCGGCCGTTCGAAGTGGAGAGACGGCAACCCTGCCGGACGAATTTGGACAGCATTCATTACCTTCTATCGTGCGTTATACCCAAGATTCAGTCGAAGTCGGCGCACTTGCGGCGTTGAGTTCGGCGCAGGATCCGCAAAACACGATCGTTTCGGTAAAGCGTTTTATGGGCCGCAGCCTAGCGGATATTCAAGCTGGCGAGCAATCATTACCCTACGAGTTTGCCGAAAGCGAAAACGGTTTACCTTTATTTGTGACTCCCCAAGGCCAAGTGAATCCCGTGCAAGTATCTGCGGAGATTTTACGTCCGCTGATCGCCCGCGCTGAAAAAACCTTAGGCGGCGAACTGCAAGGCGTGGTGATTACCGTGCCTGCGTATTTCGACGATGCTCAGCGCCAAGGTACTAAAGATGCTGCAGCTTTGCTGGGCGTTAAAGTGCTACGTCTATTGAATGAACCGACGGCTGCTGCGATTGCCTATGGTTTAGATTCTAAGCAAGAGGGCGTGATTGCCATCTATGACTTAGGCGGCGGTACCTTCGATATTTCTATTTTGCGTTTGAATCGCGGTGTATTTGAAGTGTTAGCCACCGGCGGTGATTCAGCGCTTGGTGGTGATGATTTCGATCATTTACTGCAAGCACATATGCAACAAGTGTGGCAGCTTAGCGACATCGACTCACAATTAAGCCGTCAACTGTTGATTGAATCGCGTCGAGTCAAAGAAGCCTTAACGGATGCCGCAGAAACTGAAGCAAAAGTGATCCTTGCCGATGGGACTGAACTCACGCAAATCGTTACTAAAGCTGAATTTGATGCCATGATTACGGCATTGGTGAAAAAGACCATTGCCAGCTGTCGCCGTACCCTGCGTGATGCGGGCGTGACGACGGATGAAGTGCTTGAAACTGTGATGGTTGGCGGTTCAACGCGCGTGCCATTAGTGCGTGAACAGGTCGAAGCTTTCTTCGGTAAACCACCCCTGACGTCTATCGATCCCGATCGTGTTGTCGCCATTGGTGCGGCCATTCAAGCCGACATTTTAGTGGGTAACAAACCCGAATCGGATTTGTTATTGCTCGATGTGATCCCTTTGTCATTAGGTATAGAGACCATGGGCGGCTTAGTGGAAAAAGTGGTATCGCGTAATACCACGATTCCGGTTGCACGGGCGCAGGAATTTACCACCTTTAAAGATGGTCAAACGGCCATGGCATTCCATGTGGTGCAGGGCGAGCGTGAGCTCGTTGCCGATTGCCGCTCACTGGCGCGTTTTACCTTAAAGGGTATTCCGCCGTTAGCTGCAGGCGCTGCGCACATTCGGGTGACATTCCAAGTAGATGCTGATGGTTTACTTAGCGTGACGGCGATGGAGAAATCCACCGGCGTGCAGTCTAGTATTCAAGTTAAGCCGTCTTTTGGTTTATCGGATACTGAAATTGCCACTATGCTGAAAGATTCGATGAAGTATGCCAAAGACGATATCGGTCGTCGTATGCTGGCCGAGCAGCAAGTGGAGGCGGCAAGGGTACTCGAGTCTTTACATGCCGCGTTAGCGAAGGATGGCGATTTGCTGAATGCCGATGAGCGTGGACAAATCGATGCTACTATGGCCAATGTGGCGCAAGTTGCCGCGGGCGATGATGCCGATGCGATTAAGCTCGCGATTGAAAAACTGGATGAGCAAACCCAAGATTTTGCTGCCAGACGTATGGACAATTCTATTCGAGTGGCATTCAAAGGCCAGTCGATCGACAACATATAGGTGATGTAATGCCCCAATTAGTCTTTCTTCCCCATGCCGAGTTGTGCCCTGATGGCGCTGTGCTTGAGGCGAATGTTGGTGAGACCATTCTCGATGTTGCGCTGCGTAATGGCATCAATATCGAGCATGCCTGTGAAAAGTCCTGTGCTTGCACGACGTGTCACTGTATCGTGCGTGAAGGCTTTAATGATCTTGAGCCAAGTGATGAGCTAGAAGATGATATGTTAGACAAAGCTTGGGGACTTGAGCCCGAAAGCCGTCTATCTTGTCAGGCTAAAGTGGTCGACACTGACATGGTGATTGAGATCCCTAAATACACGGTTAACATGGTTAGCGAAGGCAATTAATATTGCTTCGATAATGATTAAAACCAGTCCACGTGACTGGTTTTTTGCTTTTGGCGTTGAGCATTTGTGCAACTAATCTTGTCTATGCCTCTAGTTGTTTGATTTATCCTTGCGCAGGCGTATTATGCGCTCAAAATTAATGGTTGCCGGAGACCAAATGAGAATAGCGATTTTATCGCAAGGGCCAGAGTTATATTCAACGAAGCGACTCGTTGAAGCGGCTCAATTACGTGGTCATGAAGTACACGTAATCAATCCCCTTGAATGTTATATGAATATCAACATGCGGCAATCGAGTATCCACATTGGCGGGCGAGAGTTACCTGCATTTGATGCCGTGATCCCCCGTATTGGGGCGTCAATTACCTTTTATGGTTCGGCGGTGTTGCGTCAATTTGAGATGATGGGCGTCTATGCCTTAAATGATTCAGTTGGAATTTCCCGCTCACGGGACAAATTGCGTTCTATGCAGTTGATGTCACGCCGCGGTATTGGTTTGCCTATTACCGGTTTTGCCAATAAACCGAGTGATATTCCTGACTTAATTGATATGGTGGGTGGCGCGCCTCTGGTGATTAAATTACTCGAAGGCACCCAAGGCATTGGCGTGGTATTAGCCGAGACCCGCAAAGCGGCTGAGAGCGTGATTGAAGCCTTTATGGGCCTTAAAGCCAACATCATGGTGCAGGAATATATCAAAGAAGCCAACGGCGCAGACATTCGCTGTTTCGTGCTCGGTGATAAAGTGATTGCCGCCATGAAACGTCAAGCTATGCCCGGTGAGTTTCGCTCTAATTTGCACCGTGGTGGCACGGCGAGTTTAGTCAAACTGACTCCTGAAGAGCGCTCTGTAGCTATTCGTGCGGCGAAGACGATGGGATTGAATGTGGCAGGGGTTGATTTGTTACGCTCAAACCACGGTCCAGTGATCATGGAAGTGAACTCTTCACCAGGGCTTGAGGGGATTGAAGGTGCCACCACGAAAGATGTGGCGGGTGCTATTATTGATTTTGTTGAAAAAAATGCGATTAAAGTAAAAAAGGTGACGCAAGCACAGGGTTAACACCCTTGGTGTCGAGTATTGACTACGGAATATCAACACTTGATTCACCTCCTTATGGGTAACGGCGTTAAGCACTAGCTTACCCATTGAAGCGAACCGAATAGGGGAAAACGATGACATTAACTTGGATAGATTCGTTAGATATTGCGTTGGAATTACTCGAAGCACACCCAGAGGTGAATCCCACTCAGCTGCATTTCACCCAACTGTATGAGTGGGTGTTAGCTTTGAATGATTTTGCAGATGATCCTAAGCATTGCAATGAAAAAATACTGGAAGCAATTCAGCAGTGTTGGATTGATGAAAAGTAGTGAGCACAGTTGTGGTACGGCTTTTTATGTGAGGCATCTTGTCCTTCAGAAGATTAACTAAGGTGATTTATCTCACGTATTTGCAGTGGCGCAGAGAATATTTGGCGAGAGTTTGATCACAGTCAAGTTCATTTTCAGTGGATATCGTAATTTGTTGTATATTGGTTAAGGCATTTATATGGCTTAACTTTATTATCGCAACTGCAAGGATGTTCACATGAAACTTTTGCTTGTATTGTTATGTATGCTTGTCCCTTCAATGGCTTGGGCTCATCCAGGTCATGGCGGTGTCGGTTTATTCCATCACTTGTTAGATCTTGCACCTGCAGTCATTTTAGTCGCTTTGATTGCATGGGCTGGTATTTGGGCAAAAAATAGAAAATAATCCCATTTTTTAATGAGTTAATGAACCCTGCTAAGGATTTATCCTCCTAGCGGGGTATTTTGTGTGATCAAACTGATTACGAATAAAGCGAATGTGCGCAATATCTCAGACTAATTTGCTATAAAGATAGGATTTAGCTTTTAAATTTCGTATAATCCGCGCGAATTTTTTAAACTTGCTGACAAAGGAAGCTAGTTATGGCGATCGAACGCACATTTTCTATTATCAAGCCAGATGCTGTTGCAAAAAACCACATCGGTGCTATCTACAATCGTTTTGAAACTGCTGGTCTTAAGATCGTTGCAGCTAAAATGTTACACCTGACCAAAGAACAAGCTGAAGGTTTCTATGCTGAGCATAGCGAGCGCGGTTTCTTCGGTGCTCTGGTTGCATTTATGACTTCTGGTCCAATCATGGTCCAAGTATTAGAAGGCGAAAACGCTGTTTTAGCTCACCGTGAAATTTTAGGTGCAACTAATCCAGCTCAAGCAGCTCCTGGTACTATCCGTGCTGATTTCGCAGAAAGCATTGACGAAAACGCGGCTCACGGTTCAGATGCTGTTGAATCTGCTGCTCGTGAAATTGCTTACTTCTTCAGCGCTGAAGAATTGTGTCCACGCACTCGTTAATTCGATGCTAAGACTAAAAAAGGAGCCTAGGCTCCTTTTTTATTGGCTGCAATTTAGTGAATATAGATTTCCGTATTGCAATGACGCTAATCCCTTTATACAAATCACACGTCAATTCAAAGTGTTAAAACTTAATTAGAGTTTGTTTTTATTAGTCTTTTTAAATTTTGCACATTTTTTAATTTTCTTGCTTGAAATTTTCTCTCCCGTCCTTATATCTATTTCAGGACCGCTCGATGAGGATCCTAGTGTGAATTCTGTGCCGTAAGGACAGAAGATTTAACTCGGCAGACTCTACAAGCGTTTTCATCGTGAAAACCGTCCGCCAATTCTCCATATTGCTTAAGACAAGGATATGAATATGCGTAATTATGATCTAGCTCCCCTGTACCGTAGTGCCATTGGTTTTGACCGTTTAGCTCAGCTGGCAGAACATGCCGCCGCTAATAATGGCAATACTGGCTATCCCCCATATAACATTGAATTATTAGGCGAAAATCGCTATCGCATTACTATGGCCGTGGCCGGATTCTCAATGAATGAACTTGAGATCAGCAGTGAAGGTGAGAAATTACTGGTGAAAGGCAATAAAGCTGAAAGCCAAACCGAGCGTAAATACTTGTACCAAGGCATAGCGGAACGCGGTTTTGAGCGCACTTTCCAACTGGCAGACTATGTCACTGTGCTCGGCGCAAGTTTAGAAAATGGCTTACTCAATATTGATTTAGTGCGTGAAATCCCTGAAGCGTTGAAACCACGCAAAATCGAGATCACTTCATCGCGCTTGCTAGACAGCCAGTCATAATTGACACTGTGGTAACCACCTAAAAACAAGGGGAGCATAATGCTCCCCTTGATGTTTTTGTGTTCACGCAAAAAATGTCCGCGAGATTTCCGTGAGAAAGCTACGCTTTCATGGCCTTTTCTCCGCGAGCCAAACCCACCACGCCGGAGCGAGAGACTTCGACCAATTTAGTCACTTCACCTAGCGCATGTATAAACGCATCGAGTTTCTCTGATGTGCCGACCATTTGGATGGTATATAAATTGGCGGTGACATCGACAATTTGGCCGCGGAAAATGTCCGCCATCCGTTTAACTTCTTCCCTAAACTCGCCTTGGGCGCGGACCTTAATAAGGGCTAATTCGCGTTCAATATAAGCAGACTCGGTAATATTCGAAACTTTTAACACATCGATGAGTTTATGTAGCTGCTTCTCTATCTGCTCTAACACCATTTCATCGGCAACGACCGTAATGTTAAGCCGCGACAATGTGATATCGTCCGTTGGCGCCACCGTTAAACTTTCAATGTTATAACCGCGCTGTGAAAACAAACCGACCACACGAGACAGGGCGCCGGATTGGTTTTCTAATAATACAGATATAATTCGACGCATTAGCATTTCTCCGTCTTAGTCAGCCACATTTCATTCATCGCACCACCGCGGATCAACATGGGGTACACGTGCTCAGTTTCATCCACCATGATGTCGATAAAGACCAGCCTGTCTTTCATCGCTAGCGCTTCTGCCATTTTTGACTCAAGTTCGGCGGGATCGCTGATCGTCATACCTACATGGCCATAGGCCTCGGCAATTTTGGCAAAATTGGGTACTGAATCCATATAGGAATGTGAGTGACGGCCAGAGTAAATCATGTCCTGCCATTGTTTAACCATGCCAAGGAAACGATTGTTTAAGTTGATAATTTTAACCGGCGTATCATATTGCAGCGCGGTCGAAAGCTCTTGAATGTTCATCTGAATTGAACCATCACCCGTGACACAGACAACCGTGGCATCAGGCATCGCCATTTTAACCCCCATCGCGGCGGGTAGGCCAAATCCCATGGTGCCTAGACCCCCTGAGTTGATCCATCGGCGCGGCTTATCGAACGGATAGTACAAGGCGGCAAACATCTGGTGCTGGCCAACATCAGAGGCGACATAGGCATCGCCATTGGTCAGCTTATACAAGGTTTCAATCACTTGCTGTGGTTTGATGCGACCACTGTTTTTGTCATAGGCCAGACAATCGCGGCCGCGCCATTGCTCAATATCATTCCACCAAGTGGCGATGGCATCGTTGTCATTGTGCTCGTTCGATTCATCTAACAGTGTCAACATGCTGTCTAAAATACTGTCGGCCGACCCTACGATGGGAATGTCGACGTGGATAGTTTTTGAAATAGACGAGGGGTCGATATCTATGTGCAAAATGGTCGCGTTCGGGCAGTATTTTTCCACATTATTCGTGGTTCTATCGTCGAAGCGCACACCAATACCGAAGATCAAATCGCAGTTATGCATAGTCATGTTGGCTTCGTAGCGACCGTGCATCCCTAGCATGCCTAGGCTGTTTTTGTGGGTACTTGGAAAAGCCCCGAGTCCCATAAGTGTGCTGACGACGGGAATATTTAATCTCTCAGCTAATTGTAAAATTTGCTTATCACAACCCGAGATAATGGCGCCACCACCGACATAGAGCACAGGCTTTTTAGCCGCTAATAGTGCCTGTAGTCCACGACGGATCTGTCCTTTATGCCCTGAGGTTGTCGGGTTGTACGAGCGCATTTTCACGCTTTCGGGATAAATATATTCGTGCAGCAGCGCTGGGTTTAAGCAATCTTTTGGTAGGTCGACGACCACAGGCCCAGGACGGCCGGTAGAGGCAATATAAAAGGCTTTTTTTATCGTTTCAGGGATTTGAGTGGGATCTTTAACTAAAAAGCTATGTTTGACCACTGGACGAGAGATGCCGATCATATCGCATTCTTGGAAGGCGTCATTACCGATAAGGTTACTCGGTACTTGACCCGATAATACGACGAGGGGAATAGAGTCCATGTAGGCGGTGGCAATACCGGTAATCGCGTTGGTGGCACCGGGTCCTGAAGTGACTAATACCACGCCCACTTTACCCGTTGCACGGGCGTAGCCATCGGCCATGTGCACGGCAGCTTGTTCGTGGCGAACGAGTATGTGTTCAATACCTGGGATAACGTGCAGGGCATCGTAGATATCTAAAACTGAACCGCCAGGATAGCCAAAAATGTGTTTTACGCCTTCATCAATCAAAGAACGCACTATCATGCTGGCGCCGGATAACATCTCCATGTGGAACTCCTATTGCATAGTACCGTTACGGTAAACAGTATTTTGTTACAGCGACGGTAATCGCTCTAAAAATTAAGCCTGAAGGGTAATTCAGACTCCGAAATGCTGAACTGACTTCGTAGAAGACAAGTGACTCATCCTTAGGATGCAGCAACTGTTGCAATGAACAGAATTTCATCATATTCAAAAAAAACAACATTTCAAGCCTTTTATGTAAAAAATAACCAACTTGAAACAATTTCACGTTTGAATGGCTGGATAACTTGCTGGAATCGCCAAGTAATCTAGGCTGATTTATGAGCTTATTTTATATTTTTCAGATTTTTAGATGCTTAAAAAGCAAAAACGGCACTAAAAGTGCCGTTTTGGTGTGGGACGTTAGATAAGCAGATACTTAACTATTGCGATTAAATATTACTTATTTGCTATATTTAGTGAAAGCCAATGCGCTGTTTTCACGCGATCAAACATGTGTTGTAGATGAGGCATTGGCATCCATGATTTCTTAAAAATAGACCCTTAAAAATAAATCCTTAAACCGTCGGCTGCGTTTGATGTTTTGGACGATTGAATTGGCAAATACCGACTAACACAATAGAGCCTAACATAAGGGCGGAGAAGGGCACTGCTGTGCCATCATAGAACACCGCTAATAATGGCCCCGCTAACGCGCCACAGCCAAATCTTAAGGTGCCAATAACCGCCGTTGCCGTTCCGGTTTCTTGTTTGAACTTCATCAGCACTATCGCATCGGCGTTGACCGACATCACCCCTAGGCTGCCCATCAAAGGAATAAGCATGATCACGGTAAAATGATAGCTCATATCCAGTAGGTTGACCGTTAATAAACCAGCCCCCGCAATAGCGCCAAAAAAGGTCGATACGTGCAACATACGCAGCGAACCATAGCGGCCGACAATGCGAGTATTAATGATATTGGCCAACATCAAGGCGCCAACGTTGATGCTAAACAAGATGGCAAAATAGGATTTATCTAAGGCAAAGACTTCCATATAAACGAAGGGGGATGCGGTGAGATAACAGAAAAACGCAAAAGACGTTAACACGCCGCTGGCAATGTTCAACTTAACGCCAGGTCGGGAAAATACGGTCGCATAGGCACCAAGAAATGATTTTTGGCTGCGGGTATCCATATCTTTATCGCTGGGCATTTTTAGCGCAAACAGCACGAGTAATAACAGGGTCGCGGCATAGGCAGATTGAATGAAGAAGATTAAATGCCAATCACCGAGTTCTAAGATAACGCTGCCAATACTAGGGGCCAGTAATGGCGCTAACATCATGATTAAACTCACGTAAGACATACCTTTGGCGGTATTGTCGCCATAGACTTCTTTGATGTATCCCGGTACCACCACAGTCGCTGCTGCGCCGATAAAGGCCTGCAAAAAGCGTAGCCCAAGAAAGACTTCGAATTGACCAGCAAAACCAATCAGTAAACTGGTTAGCATAAATCCACTCAGCCCAATTATCACCATAGGGCGACGGCCAATACGGTCAGCTAAGGGGCCAAAGCACAACATGCCCAGTGCATAGCCTGCTAAGTAGATACTTAGGGACTGTTGCACTGTTGTAATATCGGTATGAAAACTAAGGGCCAATGTCGACATCGCAGGTAAGTACATGTCGATGGCCAATGGTGTGATCGCGACAATCGCCGCTAGCATGGGAATAAGCAGCGCTAAATTCGGTATACGTCTACCGTTATGGGCAGAAGGTTGTGATTGTGGGTCCACTGTTACCTCGGGTGGCGAAAGAATTGAAAGCGTATTTCTCAGGGTTATGCGGCGTGGTTTAAATTGTACTAGGACAATTCACTCTAACCCGTCCATTTTTAGCCAGCATCTTGCGCTAATTGGCGGTGTTTGGGACAAAGTGAATTGTGCTTAGATCAATTTTCACGGTAAGGCATTAAGCAATAGCATAGTAAAGCGCTAGGACAAATAAACCAATCTTTGCGATGATTTCTTTACCGTATTTTACCGATTAAATTGTAACTAAGTAGCAAGTATCGATAATCGAGGCATAACCTTGGCGGCTCGAGCCGTTATCCTCCAATATGCTTCATTCAAAAGTGTTAGTTGTCATCTGAGTGTCACTGCTTTGTCATCTAGGTGTCTTTTATGCTGACTAGTTTAGTGGGCTTTAGCTTCACCCTACTAAAAATAAAATATTCAGGAATGACACGATGAAAACACAACGACTTCCGCTAGCCGCTGCCATTATGACGAGCTTATTACTTGGAGCCTGCAGCGGTGATGATGGCGCAGCAGGTGATAAAGGCGACAACGGCTTAAATTCACTGGTTAAAGTGACCGCATTAACTATCGGTGATACAAATTGTCCCGCCGGTGGTCAGCGTATCGATACCGGACTAGATGCCAACCATAATGGACAATTGGATGACAATGAAATTGCAGTCGCGCAAACCCAATATGTTTGCCTGCCACAAACTGCAAGCTTAAAGGCTGAGTTAATTGGTCGTCATCAGACTGGCGTTTATGGCTTAAGTGCCGCCGAAATTGTTGAATATCATAGTGCTTCAAACCGTATTTTTGTGGTTAATGCGATCAGCGGCAAAGTCGATATTATCGATGGCAGCTTATTAGCGACTGCATCAAACGCCACAGATCCTTTAGCATTGAATAATCTCGAAAAATTAGCAGGACTCGATGTTGCTAAGGATGTGGGTCAACCCTTTATGGGTAGCGTGAACAGCGTGAGTATTTCAGGCAACTTGTTAGCGGCAGCCATTGAGCGTGGTGACGCTGCAGGCAATAAAACCCAAGCCAATGGTTTTGTGGCTTTTTATCAGCTTAACGGCACAGATGCTCCGCAGTTTATCAGCGCCGTAGAAGTCGGTGCTTTACCCGATAATGTGGTGTTCACCCACGACGGTAAAACCTTACTCGTGGCCAATGAAGGCGAACCTAATCCTGCTTATACCTTAGATCCTGAAGGCAGTGTTGCGCTTATTGCGATTACTGACGGTAAGCCTGCAGCCGCTGCGACCATCATAGATTTTAGTGTGTTTAATCAGGGCGGTGCGCGTGCAAGTGAAATCACCGCTGACATTAAAATTAATGGTCCAATGGCGAGTGTGGCGCAGGATTTAGAACCTGAATATATCGCCATTAGCCATGATAACCGCCGTGCATTTGTCAGTTTACAAGAGAACAATGCTGTTGCCGTGATTGATATCGCCAATGCGAAAGTCTCTAAGATTTTACCGCTAGGCCTCAAAGATTACGGGCTTGATGTGAATAAAATTGATGCGAGTGACAAAGACAATCTTGTGAACCTGCAAAGCTACACTGGGGTGTACGGCATGTATCAACCCGATACCCTTGCTAGCTACCGTTGGAATAACACTGACTTTATTGTGACTGCGAATGAAGGTGACTCCCGTGACTATGCGGCTTTTTCGGAAGAAGCCCGCGCAGGGGATTTAGTGCTCGACCCGAATCACCCACAATTTGCCGCCGCAAAAGATAAAACCCAATTAGCGCGTCTTAAGGTAACGACGAGCATGGGTGACGACGATAAGGACGGCGACTACGACAAAGTCGTGAGCTTTGGTGCTCGTTCCTTCTCGATTTGGAATGCTGATGGCCAGCAAGTGTTTGACAGTGGCAGTGATTTTGAGCGTATTACCGCCGCACTACTGGGGGATAAGTTCAACAATAACAACGAAGAAAATAAAGGTGATAGTCGCAGCGATGACAAGGGGCCAGAGCCAGAAGCTTTAGCCCTAGGCCAAATTGGTCAACGACTATATGCCTTTGTTGGTTTAGAACGTACCTCTGGCTTTATGATCTATGACGTGACTAATCCTTTCGATGTGCATTTTGTCGACTATGTTGTGAATCGTGATTTTGAAGCTGACTTCGTTGTCGATACCGCTACAGGTGCAGTCAAAGGTGATGCAACATTGGCGGGTGATTTGGGACCAGAAGGGATGAAATTTGTCAGTGCCGATAAAAGCCCTAACGGTAATCCTTTGTTAATAATAGGCAATGAAGTTAGTGGCACAACGAGTGTTTACCAACTCAAGATCAAGTAATTGAGTTTTACTCAGTCACCTGAGCATCGCGCTTTGGACGTGGGCCTTGTGAGTTCTTGATATAACCGCTCTAAAATCCACCATTGGCGGCATGAATACCGCCAATGGTGAGGGTTTAGGCTATCCAACCGAGCCATAGCCACCACAGATAATCCAGTGGAATAAGTGCAACTAGAGTTATTGCCGCTAGAGGTAAGGTGATGCGAAGTATTTTAGTTAATGGCTCTTGGGATAATTGCATCGCCAAAATCAAAGGAGCCACCTGATAAGGAAAAATCACGGTTGAAAACCCGATCACCTGCGTCATTAATACCGCAGGGGTGGAGAAGCCAGTTGCATTGGCAAAGTCTGCCGCCATGGGGGATAACACAGTCGGCACGCCTGGAACCGTTGCCACTAATCCTGTTAGCGTCGCGATTAACGATAACGACATAAAATTCAGGAACGATGCCCCTTGCTGCAAGGGTAACCATTCACTGAACAGTTGACCTAGCGCAGTGCCGAGCCCGGAATGATTGACCAATGCTCCCAGACCTAAGGCCGCCGCGACAAAAATGACGGTCGACAAATCCACTGAACTATTAAAACTCTTAGGCTCAAGCACTCCCCATTTTGGGAGCAATAACAAGATAGCCGTTGTTAATCCTACCCAAGCGGGATTAATGCCGTGCAGCGAGTCAGTCACCCAAAAGAGCAAAGTAATCGCCAGTAACAGTGCAACTTTCTTTTGCATACCAAGGTTATAAGCTTCTTTTTCAATAACGCGTTCAGGCTGGTTGTTATCAATTTTTGCAGGAAATAGGAAAACGACTAGCGCCACAATCAATATTGATTTGAGTAAGCCAAGGATTGGAAAATGCAATAGGAGATACTCGGTATAACCAAAATGGATATTGAATAGATTCTCACTGGAACCTGCCAATATCATATTGGGAATATTCGCGGGCAACACGGCAAAACTGGGCATGTTACACGCCAGTGCCAAGGCGGTCGCAATGCCTATCCGCCCATGGCTACCACGAGCAAAACCGACTTGCTCGGCTAACGCCATACCAATTGGTAGCATGACCACAGCACGGCCAACGGATGAGGGCATCACAAAGCCAAGCAGCACGGCACTAAAGACCAAACCCGCAATCAAGCGTGGATAACTTGAGGTCAGTATGGGGGCAATCAAACTGGCCATTCTGCGACTTAAGCCAGACTGAGTGATGGCACTGCCGATCACAAACCCCGAAATGATTAACCACACCGCAGTTGAGCCGAATCCGGAGAAAAGTATACTCGGCTCAATGAGTTTAAAAATGGTGGCAAGGGCAAAAAAGATTAACCCCGCCATAAAGGGCGGGAAGAAACCTGTGCTCCAAAACATCAAGGTCACTAACACTACGCCTGCGCTGTAGGAAAACACCGCGGGATGCTGACTTAGCGGAAAAAGCGCAAGTAAAGTAGCGATCAACAGTGCACTGAAAAACGCTAGCTGTTTAACGCCAATAAAACGTTTCATGCTTACCGACCTATTGGATTGAATACGTAAAAGATGTCTACTAAGATAGCTGACTTAGTTTGGCGTTTTAAGAGGGTAATATGTCAAAACATGTTCCTAAAGCGACATTATTAACACCCAGTGATGCGGCGTTTATCATAGATGCCAATTGGCCCGTGCTGACCCATACTCGCAATATGGCGGCGGAAGCGGGCATCGAGCCTCACTCGCACCCGCGGGGTCAGTTACTTTGGGCCGTCAAAGGCTTGTTACGTGTTCGCAGTGAAAATGCCGTCTGGGTGGTACCCTCAACCCATGCCGTTTGGATCCCTTGCAATTTGCCCCATCAAGTGAACAGTGAAACCCACGCCCATACTCGCAATATTTATATTGACCCTAGTTATGGCGTTAGGCCACAGGATACACAAGTGGTGATGGTGACTATGACAGCGCTGATGCGTGAATTAGTGCTTAAACTTTGTGAAAGTTCACATCTTATGGACAGTGGACAACTGCATCGGCTGGGTTTGGTTGCCATCGATGAGCTCCAAACTCTGGGCAGTCTGGATGCCCATTTACCTGCTGGCTCAGATCCAAGACTCAGCCGCTTGATCCAAACGCTGATCCGACGTCCAAAAGTGAGTTACTCACTGACCGATTTAGCTGAAATGGGCGGCGCGAGTGTGAGAACGATTGAGCGACTATTCAAAGCTGAAACTGGGCTCACTTATCGACAATGGCGGCAAAGATTTCGTTTGTTAAATTCGCTTGAGAGCTTAAGCCAAGGGGAGAGCACAACTATGGTGGCCCATAGTTTAGGTTATTTGAGTGTCAGCAGTTTCAGTGCCGCCTTTAAAATGCAATTTGGTTGCACGCCGCAAGATTACCCGCAGCATAAGCCTATGAAAAGCGGGCGCTAAATCAGGCATCATAAAACCGTCTATAAAAAAGCTAGAACAATATCTAGGATGCTGTTCTAGCCTGCAATTTATCAAAGTATTGTTAAGCTAATGCGCTATTTTAATCGGCTATTTCAACTTGTCATTTCAATGCCGCTGGGACGATAGGGTAATAATCCCAGACTTGGCCATCGGTCATTGAGCGCACCAGTTTGATGTATTCGGCATGGGTCCAAGCAAGCGGTGTGGCAGAGTTGGTGCCTTGTCCGAGTTGGTAATGATAACGGGTGGCGTCGCCGACACCGTCCCACGCTTGCTCGGGTAACATCATGCCAGCATTCGCAAACGTTTCCATGCCTTGCACATAGGTGTTGATCAATTGCTGCTTGGTTTGCTGCGCGTTATTGCCTGTTAGCTCACCTTTTGCTTGGGCGAGTGCTAATTCAAAATGACCGCGCTCGCCGGTGAAGAATGGCCAGATTCGGCCGCGTTGATCGGCGCTGTTGCTGCCGGATTCCGCATAGTTATTGCCAGAAACCGTATCCTCACCGTAGCCGTCGTTACCATAACGTCTAAAGCCTGGGATAGTGCTGCCCTCTTTGGCGGTAAACTCGTATTTTATGCGTAGATTTGGTTCAAGCTCTGTATTATCAATCAGTTGAAGGCTTTGCTTGATGAGCTTGTCAGTTGCACCGCGCACGCCATAACGCACTAGTTCTAAAAATCCGCCATCGAGGATTTGACGCTGATCTAAACCTTGCTTACCGTTATTTGCCGCCAGTGTATCGCTAGTATTTGGCTTTCCATTCGGGCTTAAACGTAAATAGTAAGGCGGGCTGACGCCTGCGCTGTTCTTCAATAATCCTTGGGTGGTGACTAAATGCTTTTCCAAGCTGTCACTTAAGCTTTTAGCGGCAGCAAGATAACGGCTGCTGGAGTCGATATCCTTGGCTTCTTTGGCGATGTCACTCGCGGCAACAAGACCGGCAATCACGGCGGCCGTTGTTGAGGGGGAGTAACCCGCTTGTTCTTCCCAACGCTCTTGCTGAGTTTTAGGCGGGGTGATTTGAGTGTGATTCCAATCCAGATTGACGTCACCGCCGCTGATCAAAAAGTCCGCTGCACCTTTGAGCATCTCTTGATACCAGTGACTGATCTCATCGGGGGTGAGTACGCCCGCTTGCCAGAGTTTCCAGCCGAGCATGATAGGCATGGCGGTTTGATCGAGCTGTACACCGACCCATTCAATTTGGCCATCCACATGGGTCTTTTGCAGGAACCAACCTGGCGTACCTGTATAGCCGGGCGTCTTTTCGGTCACTTGCACTTTTTTCAGGTATTCGAAGGCCACTTTGGGCGTTTGTGTGTCACCCATGGCGAGGAATGCCATGGCGCATTGGTAAAAGTCGCGCGGCCATACTGCTTTATAGCCAGTGCTCGGCACGGCTGCCGAAACCGTATCGCCCCAAGGGTTTGAAAGCGAAGCGATCAGTGCGCCCGCATAGGTTTTATCTTCCTGCGCTTTCAAGACCATAGCGCTGGTATACAGCAGCTTGCCGTTATCTGTGGTGTTGTTAGCCATGTTAGCGATGGCGGGCAGTGAGCTTAGGTAACCCTGCCAGCCTGCATTGTAATGGCTGAGCACAGAATCATAACCTGCGGCTAAGCTGGCATCGGCATTGGCTAAACTTTGTGCTTCATCTTTACCAAAACCGATGGCGAGATTAAAAGTAACGGGTTTGGCTTTGATGAGCGTAGGGTAACTCGCGGTAAAGGCGATATTGCCGACGGTCGATTTATCTTGCGCACTGGTCGTTTGATAGGGCGTATCGAGTTTGCCGTTATCGGCCAAATCGGCTAGGCCATCGGAGACACCGACAAAGCCAGTGGTTGCCTGCACAAAATTCAGATCGGATTTTACCGTCATTACGCTACTGTCTTTGGCGGCGGTATAGGCCACCAGCGCCTGATTATTAGCATGAGTGTTGGCATGATTGTCAGCATGACTGTCAGTATGAGTGTCGATGCGGCCAATATCATTGGCGCCTGCGTTATCGATATGCGGATTGACATACAAATGCGGTGTAATGCCGTCTTCAAAGGCGGTAAAGGTCACGCGCATCATCAAAGTGTCTCGGTCTGGATCGGTAAAGATATGCTTTTCAATCTGATACTTACCTTCAACATCTTTATTGATAATTTTATAGGCAAGGGATTGCGGGCGACCATTAGTATCTGTATCTAAATATTCTATGCTGCTGATGGTGTTCTCTTTTTCGGTATCAACAAAGCCATTACCTGTGACCACAAATTGCAGTTCTTTGAGCTGCGCGTTGTGAATAAGACCATACATGGTTTCGGTCAAAATACCTTGGGCGAGGGAGAACCAAACGCGGCTAATGGGATTTTGCTTAGCATCTTGGTATTGACCTTGGGTGTAAGGCTCGTAAGACGTCCCAATACCAGTTTTACCCGAAAATGCCCAAGTGGGCGCTTTACCCGGTGCGCCGGGCGCAACCCGCTGCACACTTGGCGCGGCATTCACACTTGTGGCAGTTGTTGCTGAATTCGATGTGGGTGAACAGGCCGCTAACCCTATTATCCCCAATAGGCTTGCGGCGACGGCAAGCGCTAGGCGGCTGCGTCTTGTTAACGCTTGTGTGTGACGGTTTTGGCTTGTGTGCAGATCCTGTTGCGGCGTAGGACTCGATTCCATCTCGTTCTCCCCAAATAATGGTTTTATTTTTATAGTGATTGAATTGATAAAGATATTTTATGCTGCTGTGATTAGCCAAATGACCGAATTCACCGCGCTTAACATGCATTTCTGCATATCGCCTAATGTGTATCGCAGCTATAAAGAGCTAACTTTTATTCGTTAATTTGTCTGTGGCTTTCGTGATTAAGTGGGTCTTGTGGTTCATTGCTGTACTTTGATTATTTGGGTTATTTTGTTCGACAACGTCTTGGTCGACAAATAATACGGCAATGCCTGCACACATCATCAAGACGCCACCTGTGATCAGTGCATAAATAGGTTGACCATCGAACAGACCATTGAGCACTAAACCCAGCACACTGGCGGCAAGAAGCTGCGGGATGACGATGAAGAAGTTAAAAATCCCCATGTAAACGCCCATTTTTTGCGGGGGTAACATGCTCGACAACATGGCGTAGGGCACAGATAAAATTGACGCCCACGCGATACCGACACCTATCATAGGCAGCCATAACAGGCTTGGGTCTGTAATAAAAAAGAAACTAATCAAACCTATACCACCACAGAACATATTGACTGTGTGGGTCAGCTTGATGCCAATACGCTTAGCCAGCATAGGAATAAAAATCGCGGCAATGGCGGCAAAACCATTGTAGGAGGCGAACAGTACGCCGACCCAATCTGCGCCGTCGTTATAAGCTTGGGACAATACATCGCTGCTGCCAAAATGGTAAGACGTCACGGCGGCTGTGGTGTAAATCCACATGGCAAACAGTGCGAACCAAGAGAAAAACTGCACGATCGCCAGTTGATGCATGGCTTTGGGCATATGGAACAAGTCATCGACCACGCTAAATACCATGCCGAGCTTATTGCGTTCAGCGGGTTGTGAATTGCCCAAACGCAGCGCGCAATACAGTTGTAATGGGCCAAAGGCGAAAATCCCTAAGCTCAAAATATACAGCTGCTTGTCTAAATCCTGCGCCCAAATAGCGAAGGTTAGCAGGGCGCCGAGACCCATCCACACGAAGGAGGCAAATTGATAGTCCTTGCGGGTACGAGTGCGGGCTAAGGTTTGATCTTCAGCATTGACTTGTTTTGCGTTAAAGGCGGCTAATTCTTCAGGGGAATATTCTCTTGACGATACGACAGTCCAAGTGACCGCGAGCAATAATACTGTGCCGCCAAAATAGAAGGCATAACGCACTGAATCGGCAATTTCACCCGCTGGTGCAGTATTCGCAACATCAAAAAAGTGAGTCAAAATATAGGGTAAGGCCGAAGCCACCACAGCGCCAATGCCGATGAAAAAGCTTTGCATGGCATAGCCTTGGGTACGTTGGCTTTTCGGTAAATTGTCACCGACGAAGGCGCGAAACGGCTCCATGGCGATGTTGATCGAGGCATCCATGATCCATAACATGCCGGCGGCAATCCACAGGGTAGGCGAGTGCGGCATGATAAAAATGGCAAGGGTAGTAAAAATCGCGCCAATCAAAAAATAGGGGCGGCGACGGCCAAGGCGTCCCCAGGTGTTATCACTCAAATAACCAATAATAGGTTGAACCAATAAACCCGTCAGTGGTGCGGCAATCCACAGTATGGGAATTTCATCGATAGAAGCCCCTAAGGTTTGAAAAATGCGGCTGACGTTGGCATTTTGCAGGGCAAACCCAAATTGAATGCCCAAAAAACCGAAACACATATTAAAAATTTGCCAGAAACTCAGCTCAGGTTGTTGCTTGAATGCATGCGGCAACTGAGGCGCTGCGGCTTGATGGGGATCTTGCTGGTGATTCGAAGACATTGAACTTCCTTTCTGTTGCCGGCAGTCGTTCTGCCTTGAGTGCTTATTGTTTTAATTGTTTTGCCTAGCAATGGATTGGCACTGTACTTTGCTTTTATGTGGTGAGCTATTTCATCACAGCCAAGAGTCAGATTCATGGCTTATTCATGGTGCTTTCGCGCATGCCATGAATGAGTGTACTCTGTGAAAAAATGGCGAATATACTCCTCCCTCAGAAGCATATTCGCCGATAAATTCATTTCAAATTTGGACCTAACACCTTAATTCAAAGGGATTAGCCCAAGTGAGTGGCCTAAAGCCAGTCAGCAGAAAGAACTTAAGCCTGATAGCAATCCTTGTATGTAACCCTATCAGAAACGACCTCACAGATTTCAAACCCCACAAGCAGAGGGTGAAACGAGCGGATTTATAGTAGCCTCGGCGTAGATTTTTGCACAACTGCTTACATACGTATTCATCACGATGTGGCATCCTTTGAGTAACGCTAGATTAACTTCGGTTTCGCTGTAAATTGGGCGTGAAACTCTCGATAATATGCTTGAAGCTTGGTTTTAAAGAGATCATCTATGGTATTGATGTTCGACTTTTTTAGGTTTCGAGGAAGAAGAATGATGGTACTTAATGGGAGGTATGATGCTTGACGATAGGCGAAAGTTTAACATTTTTTATATCTATAAAGTTGAGCAGAATAAGTCTAAAAGCGTTGTCTGCCAGACAAAACCTTGTGGAATAAAAGGGCCAACAACCTAGTGTTTCATCCCCCGCCTAAATCGCTAAATTGCCAGTGGAATGAGTGTATGGCTAAAGTTGCTTCAGCACATCAAGAAGACCACCTTCGAGCAACAAGCGGTCTGAGATGTCTACCTCCTAGAAGTTCTTTTCGGTAAATTTGAGGTGAGGCCGGCTGAAGTTGATCAACACAAAGCCCTTATCTTGATCTGCGCCCACATGCATAGTGCGGCGGATCTTGAGGTTTTCACCGTCGACGTCTTCGTCGATGAAATAAGTGCCCGAGGGTAAACCGCCTTCGGCGGCAGATTTCCACAATTTATTCTCGATATTGTCGACCATCCAAGCCGCCCGTGGGAAGCCTGTTTGAAACACATCGAAGCCGGGTTCGTCGGCATCTTCCGGAAACATTGCTGGGCTTTTTTTAATGAAGTAAAAGTCGTTGGCGGAGGCCACTATGTATAAAATTTCATCCTTGAATAACAGATAGTCGAGCTTGGCGATGAGCTTATGGCCTGCGGGTAAGTTGTCTGTGTGTAATAACTGCATGGGGATTTCTTTATTCTTTTATTAATCAGCACCTTAATGGGATGGTCGGGATAAGGGTTACGGCGCCGAGAGTCTGCAGTTCGTCTATGGTGAGCGGATCGCGCTCGAAGGTGAAGGTCTCCACTACGCCGGAGTTTTGGCCTATGTCCTTGGCATAGCGGTTGTTCTTATCGACCTTAGTCAAGCCGTTGCCCGCGAACAGGGGATTGGCACCGAATTCTTCCTGCATCACGTGCCTGGCAGGGCTCAATGTTCGCAGCTCGTGATCCTGGATGGTCTTGCTGGCATATTGGCCTACCGCATCTCTGTTGTGAAAATCTTTCCCGGTACCTGCATAACTGGCCATGAAACCGGCATAATCCTCGGAAAAGTCTGGGGTCAGGATCGCCGCCAGGATGCTGGCGGCTTCTTCTAGACTAGTTGGCTGTAACTTACCTCAGGCCCCTTGGCTTCGACCACTAGATATTCCAACACGGTGCCATTAGTGGCACGTAGCATGGCTTAAAGCGGTTGCTGCCAAACAAGCCCTTGTGGAATGAAAGGGTCAATAACTTGGTGTTTCATCCCCGCCTGAATCGCTAAGTTGGTGAGCGCGAGGGCATATTCTGCGAAATGACCTTCAACCATGCCCTTCCATTCACCATAACGGGCTTCATGGTGGCAAATCTCCAACTGCTTTTGAATGCCAGTATCGAACACGCTTTGGTCGTTGATAATAATGCCCCATAAGGCCAAATGTAGGGTGTAGTAATTACTGCGATAGGTGACTTTTTTACTGGGTTTGGCGATATAGGCTTCCATGCTTTTTTGACAGAAGCCTGCAGCTCGAAGCTTATCGCCGCTAAACCACGCATGTAACGCATGCACAAAGTCATCAGTCGTATCTGGTTTACTATTGCGAGGGCGCCATTGGGCTGGAAATAACGCACAAGCCTGTTTGGCTATGGCTAAATCCCCTGCGGCCATGGCGTAACTAAAGCAATCAACAACGTTATGAGATTGCCCTCCTTCGGCGATATTATCACCAAGGAAATCTGGATAGTTAGGGTCGTAAGCCATTAACAGTGGTTTAATTTTATATTCTGCGGCGGTTTGAAAGGCTTCTTTGGCTAAGTCCCAATCGGCATGCAACGCATAGGCCATGCCGAGGCCGGCGTATTTCATCGCCCAACCCGCATAAACCGTCTCTGCTTCAATCTCATTCTGCTCGTAAAAGCCGGCTTCTTTAAGACTTTTTGCGCGTTCAATAATCTCTTGATTAAATTTAATATCCTCCTCAATTTCAGCCTGCGTCATTTGGGGGATTTTCTTTTCTGCCATGGTTACTTTTTCCTTGAAAAGGCGTTGTTAATGATATCTTTCGCATCATTAAAATCGGGAATAGGCTCATCCAACACTTTGTCTATAAGGTTACCGTCTTTATCTTGACTAAAGGCGCGAACCTGACCGGTTTCGGTGTTGGTAAATACCGCCAGATGATTTTTCTTACCGGTAGCTAATCTAATATCATTCCAAAGCGCTTGCTCATCTTCGGTATATTCTGCACCTTGACGATTGGCTGGTTGACTTTGCTTCTTTTTCATTTTTCTGCGTAGGTGGGGTTTTGCGCCCATCCCCTCGAAATTAACCTTAAGGGCTAAATTTGCCCAACGCGGTTAAACGTAAATTTAGCCATATTGCTTGAGGTTGGTATTTATCGATGCAGTTGATGAGATGAGCACGCATAATCTTTGGGAAGTAGGGCTTATGTGTGCTTAATTTGTCAACGAGAAATGTTAAGGCTTCATGTAGTCAATACCAGTGAAGCCCACATCTTAATCGTGAGTGAACCGTAGCATGGCTTAAAGCGGTTGCTGCCAAACAAGCCCTTGTGGAATGAAAGGGTCAATAACCTGGTGTTTCATTCCCGCCTGAATCGCTAAGTTGGTAAGGGCCAAAGCATATTCTGCGAAATGACCTTCAACCATGCCCTTCCATTCACCATAACGGGCTTCATGGTGGCAAATCTCCAACTGCTTTTGAATGCCAGTATCGAACACGCTTTGGTCGTTGATAATAATGCCCCATAAGGCCAAATGTAGGGTGTAGTAATTACTGCGATAGGTGACTTTTTTACTGGGTTTGGCGATATAGGCTTCCATGCTTTTTTGACAAAAACCAGCAGCTCTAAGCTTATCGCCGCTAAACCACGCATGTAACGCATGCACAAAGTCATCAGTCGTATCTGGTTTACTATTGCGAGGGCGCCACTCCGCAGGAAATAACGCACAAGCTTGCTTCGCTATGGCTAAATCCCCTGCGGCCATGCCATAGTTGAAACAATCAACGACATCAATCGTTTGCGCGCCCCTAGTGCAGGCATCACCGAGAAAGTCAGGGTAGTCAGGGTCATAGGCCATTAACAGTGGTTTAATTTTATATTCTGCGGCGGTTTGAAAGGCGTCTTTGGCTAAGGCCCAATCGCCATGCAACGCATAGGCCATGCCGAGGCCGGCGTACTCCATTGCATAAGCGCAATAAACAGTTTCAGCTTCAATATCATTAATCTGATAATAACCAGAAGCTTCTGCATTACGCCGCTGTTTGATATCTTCTAATGCCGATTCAATATCCTGCTCTATTTTAACCAGCGTCATTTGGGGGATTTTATTGTCTGCCATAATTATTTTTTCCTTGAAAAGGCGTTGTTAATGATAGCTTTTGCATCATTAAAATCGGGGATAGGCTCATCCAACACCTTGTCTATAAGGTTACCGTCTTTATCCTGACTAAAGGCGCGAACCTGACCAGTTTCGGTGTTGGTAAATACCGCCAGATGATTCTTCTTACCGCCAGCTAATTTAATATCATCCCAAAGTGCTTGCTCATCTTGTGTATAAGCTCCACCTTGGCGATTGGATGGCTGGTCTACTTTACTTTTTTTGTCAGTCATCTTTTTTGCGCGGGTAAGATTTTTCGCTTCGGAACCCTGTCTGTGCCGGTTGGTGTTACTGCTCAGCACGGTACTGTCTTTGCTATAGCCTTTAAACTCAGCTTCGACTCTCTTACCATTGGCATCATAATACATGCCATCGGGGCCATGATAACGGTTAACGAAGCGATCATCGGGCTTAAGACCCAAACGATCTATTGCATGGTTGCCACCAAGGTGCCCCAAGGCTTCAGCGGGGCTTCGGGCATCTTTCACTGCATCTTCGACCACTTTAGTCAATTCTTTGTATAGGCCTTTGGGGTCGGTGAGCAGTTTCTTGAACTTTGAACTCGCCAATTCGACAGCAAATAGCGCAGCGCTGTAGCCCCGCATGTCCTTAATCGTATTGGCACCCACTTGCTCGGCGGTATCGATATCGAAGGTGACTATGCCAGCATAACGTTCGCGGACTTCCTCTGGTGTTAATAGTTTATTCGTCTGAGTATCCGTTACCTTGATAATACCTTGTTCTGCTAACCATTCCGCCTCCGCTGCGCGTTGACCCGCGATGACATCATTAGCGACTTGTTTGGCGCCACCCACGATGGTATCAATAGACGATTCATGGGATTTAATTTGTGCGATAGGGGCGGCAACGAGCGGTGACGCTGAGCGGCTCTTATTGGTACTGGTGGTGTTACTGCTAACTGTGGCAGATAGTACACTGCCCGCCAGCGGCACTAAACCGCCGACGCCGGGGGAGCCAGCAGGCGGTTTTGCCCAGCCGTCGGTTAATTGCCAGACTAATAACTTACCAGAGATAAAACAGTCGATAACGGCCTGTACCACTTGCAGGGTGTTTAAGCTCGAAAGCTTCTGGCACCAAGGCATGGCCTGCAAGTAGAGTTTTCGAAACACGGCATCCTGCTGCCACTCAGGTTGCAGTTTATATAAAAATTGGCGACCAAAAATAACATCCTGAACTGAGGAGAGGTGATCCTCTCCCAAATCCATTCTGGCAAAGGGGCAATTGCTGATGAGGTACGTTTTCCCCCATATATCCTCAACCATTACGCCGTCGTAATTTGCATAAGACATCCGTTTCACTGCTCCATGTTAAAACTGTTGAACGCGTTTAAAAGTGACTATTTGTTATTCATCAGCTCATTGGCTCTGCGTATTTGGCGTTCAGCATCTTTTACTTTCCGAACTTCAAGTAATTGGCTACCCAAATTGAGATATTTATCTGCCAGTTGCTTACGTAGTTCATTGTAGGGAGAAAAGTCAGATGGAACTATGGGTGTATAAGCTTCAAAGCGCTGATAAACCTCATCCACGTCAGCACTATTTTTACTGGTGACTAACAAGTTTTCCAGAGTAGTAAAGGCATTTTGATAGAAAACAGTGGCATCTGAATAGGGAAATGCGGCTTGTTGACCTTTCGCAATGGCTTGATGGTAAATAGACATTGCTTTTACAGCGGTTTTAAGCTGATTACCTTGAGATATTAATGCTTTAGTTTGTTCTGTACTTGAAAAAAGCAGGTTCCCAGCATTAATAAGTTGTTCTAGTACAATGGGATCTAACGCTTGCTTAGCTTGATCAAATGCTTGGATAAAAGCCTGTATTTCGTTGTCTTGTAGCTGAATGCTATATTGTGGATCTATATGTTCAAAATTAGCTGCAATTTTATAGATATCATTGCCATTCGTTTGGTGTGAGTAATTCTGTTGTAATAAGAAACTCGCTAATTGTTCACGTAAGACATCAATCGCAGTTTGTTTCCCACGAACCATATTATTATTCAACGTGAGTAAGAAATAGGAGTCGGGATAGAGGGCTCTTGCTTCACTGAGCAAGCTTTGCATCTTAGGGTAATCTGGATAATCATGTTGTTTGTCAGTGAATATGAGATCCACTTGCTGCTCAACATAGCTAAAAATGTTCTCTCTTTGCTGTCTAAGTAGTCCAGCACGGATGATTGGGTCTTGCATCTCAAGGCTTGGTAAGGTTGCAAGAAACTGTTTGGCGTCGAGATCGGCAAGTGCTAACAGCTGACGACTATCTAGTTCAAATTGTGTTTGTCTTGCTTGTACTTGTGCAACCTTGTTTTCCTGCGAATAGATTTGATAACTCACGCCACCTAATACTGCTAGTACCGCTATTGTTGCCAGCGTAGGTTTCCAGAGTTCGCGCTTGAGGTGTGTCATTAAGCTTGATATGGAGATATTTCTATCAGCAGTATTAAAGTTAAGTGCTTTTTTTAGCGCTAACCACTTTAATGCATTTAGGTGGGATGGCTTTGATGCAATTTTATTTTGCGCTTGTGCCTTATCGGCAGGCATACGATCAAAAGGATGTTTGCTAGTAAGAAGCTCATAGGTTACACAGGCAAACGAGAAAACATCATCAGAGACAGCAGGTGTCTTTTCTGCAAGCAAATCTGTACTTGCATAGGCAGGTGTAAAGCCATTAATTGGCGCATTCTGTGATAAAGGGGCTGCGGCATACGCGTCATAATTTAGTTGCATGCGATGTGCAACGCCAAAATCGAGTATTTTAATATGTCCATGTCGATCAACCATAATATTTGCAGGTTTTAGATCAGCATGAACTATGCCTTTTTTGTGTGCATAATTTAATGCATCTGCGATTTGCTCTAGTAACTTCATCGCAGCTGTAAGACTTAAACCCTTGGGCTTATAACGTTTTATGATCTGGTCTAAGCTTTCGCCATCAAGATACTCCATAACGATAAAGTATCTGTCTTGATCTGAATCAACATCAAACACACTCACTATATTAGGGTGTGACAGCAGCTGGGTTTTATGCGCTTCTTCTAATAGGAGTTGTAATGCTTCTGGCTGATTTACAAATTGTGATTGCAGTACTTTAATAACAACGTGGTTATCTTTTATCCCAGCATTTTCAAGGAAAATATCCTTCGCTCTATAAACATCACTCATACCACCAGAACCAATCTTACTTTCTAAGTAATAACGATTTTTTAATGTGGAACCTTCTAGGGAAACAGAGGGAGTGTCTACGAAAGGAATAGTTGTAGGGGATTTAATAAAGAGTGTTTTATCTGATATGTCTAATTCTTCTGAAGAGTTGTTAATGTTAGTGTTTATTTGAGTAGAAGTCTCAGATGATTCGTCAGTTTCATCAGCCAGTCCCACTCTCCCAGAATCAAGCATGCCACACTCCTGTTATGGATCTTAGAAAGAACTATTATCCATATAGTCCAAAGAATTAATGGTGAATAGATTTATCACTTTTAATAAAGTGAAACATATTACAGTTCGCTTTGTTTGTAGTCAAATAGCACTTGTTAAATTTCCGCCTAAATTAATTACCCACCGCAGTTATACCGTATTCTTGAAATTATAACTTTTAACAAAAGTAATAGCATTTAGCCATCTAGTACTTTAATCAATATTGGTACTTTTGGGTTAAAGTTGGTATTTAAATTTAATACTAAAGAATGATGCATGGTATTAATGTATTTTATTTTGTAACCATATAATTTAACTTATGATTTTAGTCATATTATCGCGAATACTCTTTCTAATATTTTCCTATGTGCTCTAGTTTTGTTGACATGAACTTTTTTTAAAATTAGTCTCTGCCATCGCACAATAAATCATACTTATTGTGCTGAGCCCATGGGATGGAGTTATAATACAGGAGTATTAAGTGCATCAAAATGATACATTCATCGAATTATCAGTCGTAAGTTATCATCGACTTTCACCACGCCAAATATCAGTTAAGCGATTTGGCACGAGTGGTGGCAGTCTTGGTCGTTCTGAAAAGGCTGATTGGTGCTTACCTGATCCCGAGCGTGTTGTTTCTGGTATTCATGCTTTAATCATTTTTGAAAATGAGCGCTTTTATATTAAAGATCAGTCTACAAATGGACTGTTCCTCAATCGTTCAGTTGAGCCAATAGGGCAAGAAAATCAAACTCCATTAGCAGAAGGAGATGTCTTTTGTCTCGGGGATTATGAAGTTAAGGTTTCTATTTGTGAGCTAAACACAAAAAGCCATTCAGATATGCCTCAGGTTAATAAACCCATTCATAATCAAAAGAATACATTGCAGAATCTGTCATTATTAGATTCTGGAGATGGAGTTTCAATTAATAGTATTCAGGCCCCCATAAAGAGTTTTCCTGACGGTATTGCTATATCGTCAATTATTGAACGTAGTGATAATGATCCTCTTGCACAACATTTTATGGCACCTAGTACCTTGATCCCTGATGAGTGGGAGCAGCAATGGACCAGTAATGAGGAGCAGTTCGACACTATTCCTGAAAGTTTGAGCAGTAAAGCATTTGATGAGAAACATGAAGAAATTAAAGTAGGGCAGAAAATAGCTAGCCCATTCTTATCTCAACAAGATGGACGTAATGCCAGTGTCGCATTTTTAAGAGGGTTAGGAATCGATAATTATGAACAGTATCTTGAGAATTCTGATGAGTGGTGGGAACAGCTAGGTGTTGCATTGCAAGAATCATTATCAGGTTTGGTCCAGATTATGCGAGCAAGATCTGAAGTTAAGAGTAACTTTAGAGTGAATCAAACCACGTTTCAGCAGAAAGAAAATAATCCACTGAAATTTTCTGCCTCAATTGATGATGCGTTTCATAATTTGTTTAATCGGTCTACGTTAAGTTTCATGCCTGCAAAGCAAGCGATACAAGAGGCGTTTAACGATATTAATCGTCACGAGTCTGCCATTATTGCAGGTGCAAAAGGGGCTGTGAATGGTATTTTAATTCAATTGTCACCCACAGAAATTGCAAAACAAGATTATAGCGAATCATTACTCGATAAGTTAAACCCTGCACAGCGGAAAGCGAGATTTTGGAATATTTATCAACTTAAACATAATGGATTAGTTGATGAAGTCAATATAGAGAATAGTAACATAAGTGATGAGTTTGTAAATGCATATGATGCTTTTATGAATAATAGATGAATAGTGCAGTGTTATTAATAACAAAGGAGTTGTAATTAATGTTTAATTATAAAGCATTACTAGGCGTAGTGATGTCTATGGGCTTAATCGGATGTCAAACTTTTTATTCGGCTTTTCCGCCTTCAACAACGATGAACTTTCGTATTGCTAACGATATTAATCCTGATAGTGATGGTCGAGCTTCGCCGGTTATTGTAAATGTGTATGAGTTAGCATCAAAAACGGTCTTTGAGAATCAGGACTTTTTTGCACTATATGATAATGCGAGCGAAACATTAAGAACGGACTTAATCAAAAAAGATGAATTAGTTTTTGAGCCGGGTGCTCGTTTAGAGTATGAAATGTTTTTACAACCAACAACGAAAGCTGTTGCGATTTTAGTCGCCTACAGGGATGTAGAGGGCGCACGTTGGCATGCTGTAATTGATGCGGATCCTACTGGATATGATGATGCGTATGTTTATATCGATAAACTAGCGGTCTATATCAGAGACCGAGACACCGAAGCGGCAACGAAGCGCTAATATCTCATAATGGAGTTGTTTAAATGAGTCATTTTAGCAAGATAGCTTGGACTGAAGGAACGTTTCTACGTCCACAACACTTTCAGCAGCAAGAACGTTACTTTTCTAATATGCAGCAAAAGTGCAATGCGATGTTGTCACTTTTTCCTTGGGGAGTCTCAGATTTAGAAATTGATGACAAAGCAACAAAATTTTCTCAGTTTGGTATTACTTCATTACAGGGGATTTTACCGGATGGGACATTGCTTGAGTTGCCAATGAATGACTTAATACCATCTGTTATTGAGATACCTAAATCGTGCCGTGAGCAACAGGTATTTCTGTGTCTTGCCTTCGAGAAGGTGAATAGCGTTGATATTGCAACCGCCGATAGTACAACAATAACTCGCTATCAATTTTCAGACCAATTGGTTTCGGATAACACATTATCAGAAGAAAGTGCAGAGCTACTACAGGTTGCACAGTTGCGTTTATTGCTGAAGCTCGAGAGTGAAGACCGCGGCGGTTATATTGCAATGCCAATTGCAAAAATAAAAGAGGTTAGCGAGCACGGTGAAATTAAATTGGATAAGAAATTTATTCCACCAACGATTAACATTCAGCGCAACGGTGAATTAAAAGGATTTATTCAGGAGACGTTAGGCATGTTGAGACAACGTGCTGAAGCGTTGGCCGCTCGTATCTCAAGGGGGCAAGGAAACGCCAACTCGATAGCCGATTTTTTAATGCTGCAGGTGCTTAATCGATATGAGCCTATGTTTCAGCATATAAAGCAAAGTGATGGACAGCATCCAGAATACCTTTATCAACATGCTATAACCATGCTTGGAGAATTGGCGACTTTTACTAGCCGAGATAAGCGAGCACCTGAATTCCCGCAGTATAACCATACTGATTTGGCCACAGTATTTGGCAACTTATCAGTGATATTAAACCAAACGTTAAGTGTTGTATTAGAACAAACAGCCATTGCGTTACCAATTGAACAAGCTAAGTTTGGCATTATGGTATCTCCATTGACGGATAAAACTCTGTTGGAGTATGCGCAATTTGTATTGGCTGTTAGTGCAGATTTACCCGCTGATGATGTGCGTAAACACTTGCCGGCGAGATTAAAAATTGGACCCGTTGAACATATTAGAGAGCTGGTCAATAACCAATTACCAGGCATTGCTGTGACAGGATTACCGGTGGCGCCAAGACAAGTACCTTATCATGCAGGTTTCCATTATTTTCAGTTAGATAAGAGCGGAATATATTGGGAAAAACTCAGTAATAGTGGTGGTATTGCTTTGCATTTATCTGGTAATTATCCGGGATTAAAGCTGGAATTGTGGGCAATTAAATCTTGATGACTTTGTATTTCAAGACTATTTACAGGGATGTATGTCATGTCAGATAAGACAATAATGAAGCCTCGACCAGGAGCAAGAAAGGCTGATCCTGTTGGCACAAATGCAAGTCGTGATGACGTTAGTCATCAGAGCGACAAAACCCAAATGGCAATACCAAAGGCGCCAACATCATTTCAAAGTGCTCAATTGTACTTGTCTGTGAGTGATAATGTGCTAATAGACGAGGCAGGTCTTCTTTTTTCTTTAGTCGCGCCAATCCGAAGTACTCAACAGCATCAAGATGTATTAGGAATTAAGAAACACTGTATTTATTTAATTCAGCAGTACGAATTGCAATTGAGAGCTAAGCAAATATCCTCTGAATTAATAGAGCGAGCTCGTTACTGTGTATGCAGTTTTCTGGATGAACTCGTGCTCAACACCGCCTGGGGTGAGAACAGTGATTGGGGGACCGAGAGTCTGCTTTCTACTTTTCATAACGAAACATTTGGTGGAGAGTATTTTTTTACGCTTTTAGAAAGTGCTATCGCTTCCCCAAAAGAAAATTTAATGCAGTTAGAGTTGCAATATCTTTGTCTATCGCTTGGCTTTATTGGAAAAATGAGAGTTGAAACAAATGGCTATGAAAAATTAGAACTTATAAAAGACCGCGCTTATAAGGCTATACGTAGTCAAAAAGGTGAACCTCCGAGAGATTTATCACCACATTGGCATTCCGATGCAAAGAATGCTAATCATCTAGAAAATCGTGTACCACTGTGGGTAATGTGCTCCTTTGTCGGTGTTTTATTACTCAGTGTATATATGTATTTAAGTTACAAACTGAATTCACAGTCTGATGCAGTCAATCGGCAGATGAATTCTTTAATTGTAGATAATACGCCACAAGCGCTTCAGGTTTCAGCGTCTACTGTGCATGAAGGTGCACGTTTGCAACAGTTACTGCAAACAGAAATTGGCATGCAATTACTCGAAGTTATTGAGTTACCGGATCGCGTGAGAATTCGGGTGGGACTTCATCATCTTTTTACCACGGGTGGAACAGATATTAATGAAGGATTTCAGCCTGTTATTGTGAAAATGGCGAGGGCCCTAGAAGGGACTAAAGGCCGTATTTTAGTGAATGGTTATACCGATGATCAACCCATATTTACAAGCAGATATCCATCAAATTGGCACCTTTCATTAGCAAGAGCAAATGCGATGGCAGACAGTTTAGCTGCTGGAGCAGATTTACATGGACGTTTACAGCCAGAGGGACGAGGTGAGGCAGAGCCTGTTGCACCCAATGATACCCCTGAAAATCGGGCTTTAAATCGTCGTGTCGAAATAGACTTATTGAAATAAGATGTATTAGCAAGGGATAGCTTAATGAACTTCAAAGCAATACTTAGCATGTTACTGAGAGTAATAAAGTCGTCATTATTTATTACAGTACTCGGTTTACTCGCTTTAGCATTACTGATTTGGTTTGGTGGACCACTCGTTGCGATTGCAGGTGTAGAACCCCTTGCAACGACGAGTGCACGACTGATCACATTATTATCAATCGCTCTGATTTGGATGATCTCTCAATTCATCAAACGCAGTCGTGAGTTAAAAAACCATAATCAAGCTGTAGAATCTCTATTAAGTAGTGATGAACAGCAACATGACGAATTAGCAAAACGCGATATCGAAATACTCACTTCGCGGATGCAAAAAGCTATTGATATATTGAAGAATGCACGCTTTAGCCGTGCAAGGGACATATACCAATTACCTTGGTATATGCTCATTGGCGCCCCAGGTTCAGGTAAAACGACTACATTACAAAATTCAGGTCTAGAGTTTCCGCTGATGGAGCAGTTAGGCATTGATCCTATCAGTGGGGTAGGTGGTACACGTCAATGTGACTGGTGGTTCACAAATGAAGCCGTCTTAATCGATACAGCGGGTCGATATACAACGCAAGATAGTCATGCGTCACAGGACTCAGCTGCATGGCAAGGATTTTTAGGTTTATTGCGTAAATATCGACCTCGTAGACCAATCAATGGTGTGCTCGTATTTGTTAGTTTGTCAGATCTGATTAATCAGACTAAAACCGAGCGTAATATTCATGCTAGAGCGATTAAGCAGCGAGTACAGGAGCTTCAAAGCCAACTAGGCATGAGCTTTCCTGTGTACGTTATTTTTACAAAAGCCGATTTAGTCGCGGGTTTTACAGAGTTTTTTGCAGATTTAAGTGCGGAAGAAAGAGAGCAAGTTTGGGGCGTGACATTCTCTGCAGACCAAACATGGGATGAAACGGGTGCCGTATCTCAGTTTAATAAAGAGTTCCACGCGCTGATTAATCGTTTATATCAACGATTGTTTACTTGTTTACAGCATGAAAGAGATCTTGAAAGTCGAAGTGCTATATATGAATTTCCTCGCCAGCTTCGTTTGTTGCAGAGTGCCGCGGATGATTTTCTCAAAGAAATTTTTTCACAAAACCCTTTTGAAAAATCAACAATGTTACGCGGGGTATATATTACAAGTGCAACACAACAAGGTATTCCTATCGATAGGATAATGCAGCAAGTTGGAGGAAGCAGTGGTTTAGCTGAACCGCCATTAAGGCAGCAAAAAGGTGAAGGTAAAGGATATTTTATCCACCGTTTCTTTGAAAATATTCTTATCCCTGAGCGTGATCTTGCGACTGTAAATCTTCGCCACAAAACTAAGAATACATGGCTACGTCACGGTGTTACGGCGCTAACCCTGATCGCCACGACATGGATTTTATATGCTTGGTACGACAGCTATCGCTGGAATCAGCAATTGATTGAAAATACTGCCAAATCAATTGAACATTACAAAGCTGCCTCTAAATCAAACACTGATCTATTAGTATTAAATAATCAATTAAGTATTCTACGTGATATGCCTGCAGGATATGCTGGCGTTTTACCTGATGGAGAGCTGAAAAGTATTGGCTTATATCAAGGCGATAAATTAGGGCAGTCAGCGAAGATTATTTATAGTAAAGCTTTATATTCAAGCTTACTACCTGATCTCGTTAATGGCTTGACCAGTGAAATGAGAACGAATAGCACTCATCGAGATTATTTGTATGAGACATTAAAAACATATTTAATGCTTTACCACCCTGAAAAGTTTAAGAGTGAACAAATTACTGCATGGTATGATGCATATTTACAGAGACATTTGCCTGGTGAGGTTAACTCAGATACAAGAAGTTCATTGCTATCTCATTTAAATGCATTAATTGTTAATGGAGTACAGCTCCAGAATTATAATGATAAAATAGTCGCTGAAACTCGAGATATATTGCTGACTATGCCTTTATCAGATCTGGCATATCAAAAAGTTAAGAATGAGTTAATTAAAAATAACATTCCGGACTTCAAATTATCAGATGTGTTGGGGATGGAAAGCGCAAATGTTATTGTTCGAAAAAGTGGCGCATCATTAAAACAAGGGATCCCTGGGCTTTATACATATCAAGGTTTTCATGGGGTATTCAACATTGAGAAGCGAAGGATAATAAAAGCATTATTAGCAGATAACTGGATATATGGTGGCATTAAAGCTGAAGAAGATGACGAAGTAGAGAAAGTATTGTCAGCGCAAGTTACGGAAAAGTATTTGCGTGATTATACTAACTACTGGAAAGAGTTACTTGCAGATTTAGATATACAGAAAATTGACGATTTAGAACAAGGTCTTTATGTGACTAAAGTCCTCGCCGGACCTGAGCAGCCTATCCAAAGTTTGATTAAGGCTTTCCAACAAAACACAAAATTATCGTCGTTGCCCGAGTCTGCAAACGTCGATATGACGCTTGATGTTGCAGGAAAGGTAGCTGATACAAAGTTTTCTTCACAAAAATCAAGGATTGGACGTTTGCTTCCTGACGAACTTCCTGATTTTGGTAACCAGCTACCAGGACATGAAGTTGAGTTAGCATTTGCACCTCTTCTGGCGATTAATAGCGCGCAAATGGAACAAATTGCACAAACGAGTCAGCAATATTATGCGTACTTAGAGCGGTTATATGCACCTAGCGGTGGTATGGCAATGCAGGCATTTGCAAATCAAAGAGAAAATAATGCGGGCGAACTAAGCGTTATGCTACGTCGATTGCGTAGTGATGTGCCATCTCCTTTTTCTGATTGGCTTGGTAATATCTCTACAGACACATCAAAACTATTTGCTAAAGGTAGTCGACAACACATCAACGATGCTTGGAAAAGTAATGTTGTTTCTGAATATCAAAAAGCGATTCATGGACGTTATCCTCTTGATAGGAATAGTTCAGTTGATATTAAGATCCGGGATTTCGAACGTTTCTTCGGATATGGAGGCGTATTAGAGCAATTTTTCATTGATTATTTGAGCCCATTTGTTAATACAAACCTCGAACAATGGCGCTTTAAGCAGAATATTGGTGTGAGTGATAGAGTGTTAAAAACGTTTCAAACGGCACAAAATATTCGAACAATGTATTTCGAGCCTGGTTCTCAAAAGTTAAAAATTGGTTTTAGATTAAAGCCAATTTACTTAGATAAACATATTACCCACTTACTCGTTGAACTTGATGGGCAAGAGTTATCTTACAGGCATGGACCAACGCGTATGACGCAGTTTTTTTGGCCCGGCGATAGAAGTCGATTACAGACTAGACTCGTTTTTACTCCGGCAAACTCAGGTTTACTTTCAAGTAATACCTTTAAAGGTGAGTGGTCATGGTTCCGATTATTGGATGAACTGGTGAAGGAGCGTCCTGAAACGAAAGACGATGGGATTCTTTACTTATCTGTCCAAGGAAACAAGGCTAGAGTCGAACTTGTGCCAGATAGTGTCGACAATCCATTTTTAAGTGGTGCATTGGAGGCATTTAAATGTCCGAACAACCTTTGACACCGCAATTAGGCATATATGGGAAAATTCCGAGTCATGGTGATTTTATTACTCAAAATTTACCTACAGATTTTATTAATGGATGGAATGAGTGGTTACAAGCTGTAATGGCGGTAAGCCGTGAGCAACTTGGGGAGTCCTGGCTGCCTATGTACCTTACAAGCCCAATTTGGCACTTTGCTCTTTCTGCAAATGTTTGTGGTGAGTCTCCAATTATAGGTACTGTTATTCCGAGTGTTGATGCAGTTGGGCGAAACTTTCCATTTACATTAGCGGCAGCTATTGATATCTCGCCAGCTCAAGCATGGGAGCAAAAGAGTTGGTTTTTTGAATTAGAAAATAGAATTTTGCAAAGCTTAGACGATGATTTTAATTTAACTGCATGGTTTAAAGAATTACAGGAAAATGAGATCCCATGGACGCCAGTGAATAAAATAAGTACGTCAGGTAATACTGAGACACATATAAAACAACCATGGGTAATAGAGTCAAATAAGGACATATCATTTTTAGAACTATTGCACCAGAGTTATGTACAGCAGTTTGGACGATACTGTCTTTGGTGGACGGCAGGATCGGAGCAGGTCGAGCCCTGTATGCTTGTCACTTCTGGTTTACCTCAAATTAGTCAATTTGCGGGAATGATCGCTGGAAATTGGGCTAAATGGAATTGGCAACTTAAGACCATTAGGTCTTAGTACTGGATGTAATTATGCAATTTTTATCTGATGCACAAACACATAAGGGACTTGTTCGCAAAATAAATGAAGATGCCTGCTTGTCATTACCGGAATTTGGCTTATGGGCTGTTGCTGATGGTATGGGAGGACATGCTGCTGGTGATATAGCAAGTCAATTGGTTATGGATGTATTAACGCAGACTGCATTGAAACATAAAGAAAGTATTAGCTCTGAAATTATTGTTCAGGCTTTGTATGATGCAAATCGTGCTGTGTGCAATTTTAGTGAAGATAAATTAGAGGGTAGTACTGCTGGTACAACTGTTGTTGTTCTTTTTATAAGTAAAGAGACATATCACGTGTTTTGGGCCGGCGATAGTCGATGCTACTTGTTACGTTCTGCTAATCTTATTCAGCTTAGTAGGGACCATAGTCAAGTTAATGAAATGATTTTACAGGGATTAATTTCTGAGAGTGATGCGGAGAATCATGAGCTTTCGAATGTCATCACGCGTGCAATCGGTGTTGATGCTGATATAGAGGTTGACTATATATTTGGTCGTTGCAGTCCCGGAGATATATATCTTTTATGTACCGATGGATTGAATAAAGAAATTCCAGATAGAGAAATTGGTGATTATCTACTCAATAACAATGTATATGAAGCTAATCGAGCGCTACTCCATTCAACCTTGGTTTCAGGTGCAAAGGATAATGTCACGAGCATTCTAGTGAGTATATTTGATTCTAATTTTGATTATGAATGTGCCAAAACGATCCCGCTGTATTCTAAGCGTTGAAAACTGACTTTTGGCCTTTTTCGAAACTAATATGGAATAATTAACAATGGACTATGATGATATAATTGATTTTTCATTACTGATAAAAAATGTTAATGAGTTGGCTCCTTCAGGGGTCGATCCTCGCACAGATATATCTCCGAGTTCTCAGTATTATCGATTAAAAGATATTCGTAGTAATGCTAGAGCGAATGAACGGAAGTTGCTGGTAGAAGAAGATGACTTTCAGTCTTTAGTTGGGGATTGGCGACCCATTATTGATGAAATACCAAATGCACTTGTGCACGAGGTAAAGGATCTAGAGTTTGCAGCTTGGTTAATCGAAGCATTGTGTCGTGTTTATGGTTTCAGAGGGCTTGCGATTGGCTTTAAAACTGCGCACCTTATCATAGAGAACTTTTGGGATAGTTTATATCCGAGTCCTGATGATGACGATATTGAATTTCGCATTGCATCCTTAATTGGACTTAACGGCTATGATGGTGATGGTGCATTAATTACACCAATTATGAGTATTCCGATTACTCAAGATACAAGTTCTGGTTGTTGTGCTACTTGGCAATATATTCGAGCATTAGACCTATCTAGAGAAAATGAAGATAAACAACGGAAAAAAACAGATAATGGTGTTATAAGTGTCGAGCAAATTAATAGAGCTGTTTCTGAATCCTCTAAAGAGTTTTATGGGGAGTTAGTTGAACAGTTAAATAGTGCTATTGATGAGTTTGAACAGTTATCAAAAAATATGGATAGAGTTATGGGACAACCGCAACCTACCACAGCCATTAGCAAATCACTACAGAAATGTCTTGATTCTGTTAAATATCTTGCGGCCGATAAATTGGCAGTTATTAGTTCTGAAGTTAATGATAGCATTGATATTAATATTGATGGCGAAACGCAGACAATCGGTGCTGTCGATAATCAGCTCCAAACACGGCAACAAGTTATTAGAAGTTTACAGCAGGCTGCTGAATTTTTTAGAAAAACTGAACCTCATTCGCCTATGTCTTATTCACTAGAGCAAGTTATTCGTTGGAGTAGCTTAACTTTGCCTGAGTTATTGCAAGAGCTTATAGATGATAGTAATAGTCGTAATGGGTATTTTAAACTAACAGGCATAACTGAAACTAAGTAATGTTAATCATGCCTAGGTGATGTTATTCCAAGGCAATTCTGTTTAATAGGAGAAAAGAAATGGAAAGTATTCACAGTAAATTATCACGAGTTAGGAAGCCAAGAGTTCATATAACTTATGATGTCGAAACAGAAGGAGCTTCGGTTAAAAAAGAACTGCCGTTTGTTGTTGGTGTTATGGGCGATTTTGCGGGCCATAATACAGAGGCTTTGAAACCATTGAAAGATCGCCGTTTTGTGCAAATAGACCGGGATAATTTTGATGACGTTTTACGTCGCATGAATCCAAAATTAAATTTTAAAGTTGATAATAAGCTCGCGAATGATGATAGCCAATTTGCAGTAGAACTTGAGTTTAAATCGATGCAGGATTTTGAACCTGCAGCGATTGTTAGACAAGTTGCACCTTTAGATAAGTTAATGGCTACTCGTAATAAGTTACGTGATCTCATGACTAAAATTGATAGGTCAGAAGAACTTGAAAACATTCTTGAACGAGTGCTTAACAATAACGAAGATCTGCAGAAGTTAGCGCAGGAACTGAGTTTAGAGGATAAATAATATGAGCATGGAAGCATTAGCTGAACAACACGATAATGCGCAAGTGGAAACGTCCTCTTTACTGGAGATGGCTATTGGCGCAACCAAGCAAACGGAAGCAACTCGTGCTGAGGAATTAATCCGTACTTTAACGGAGGAAGCGCTTAACGGTACTGTATCTTGGAATAAAAATTTAACGGTTACCTTTAATGAAGCAATCGAAAGGCTGGATGAAGCAATTTCTAGCCAATTATCTGCCATCATGCATACTGAGGCTTTTCAAAAACTGGAAGGTTCTTGGCGTGGTTTGAATCATTTAGTCAGTAATTCAGAAACGAGTTCAACGCTAAAAATTCGTTTAATGAGTATGACAAAAAAAGAGCTTTATAAAGATTTAAGTAAAGCTGTTGAGTTTGACCAAAGTCAAACATTCAAAAAAGTATATGAAGCTGAGTTTGGTACTCCTGGTGGTGAGCCTTATGGTGCGCTGATTGGTGATTATGAATTTACCAATCATCCTGAGGATATTGAGACATTAACCTATATGTCTAACGTCGCCGCCGCAGGTTTTTGTCCTTTCCTTTCATCTGCTTCTCCAACTATGTTTGGATTTGACGAGTGGACAGAATTATCTAAACCCCGTGATTTAGAGAAGATATTCGAGTCTCTTGAATATACGAAATGGCGTTCTTTCCGTGAGAGTGAAGATTCTCGATTTGTCACACTAACTATGCCTCGAGTATTAGGTCGTTTGCCATATGGTAATGCGACATGTCCAGTAGAAGAATTTGGTTTTGAAGAGTTTGAGTTAGACCCTATTAAAAAGGTCGCTATAACTGCTGATCATGCTGATTATTGCTGGATGAATGCTGCTTATGTATTGGGTAGCCGTTTAACTAACGCCTTTTCTCAATATAGTTTCTGTACTGCTATTCGTGGCGCTGAAGGTGGTGGCAAAGTAGAAGGTTTACCAAGTCATATCTTTATGAGTGATGACGGTGATCCAGATTTGAAGTGTCCTACTGAAATAGGGATCACGGATAGACGAGAAGCTGAATTAGGTAAACTAGGATTTTTACCGCTATGCCATTATAAAAATACGGATTACGCAGTATTTTTTGGTGCACAAACAGCTCAGAAACCCCATAAGTATGATAGCCCTGAAGCTACGGCCAATGCGGCTATTTCAGCTCGCTTACCATACTTAATGGCGACATCACGTTTCGCTCACTACTTGAAAGTTTTAGCTCGAGATAAAATCGGTAGCTTCATGGAAGCTGAAGATGTTGAAGTCTGGTTAAATCGCTGGATCTTAAGCTATGTGAATGCTTCAGAAGGTGGCGGACAGGAAGTGAGAGCGCGTTATCCTTTAGCTGATGCGAAAGTACAAGTTAAAGAAATTCCTGGTCGTCCTGGATCATATAACGCGGTTGCATGGTTAAAGCCTTGGCTTCAACTTGAAGAATTGTCAACGTCTTTACGATTAGTTGCAAAGATCCCACAAATCGGTGGCTAACACTCACTTGTGAGTTTGATATGGACTTAGCTTTAGTTAAGTCCTATTTTTTGTTTTTATGTGGGAGATTATATGTTCAATGAGGTTAACTTTGTCTCAGAAGATATTTTTCTATCTGAGTCAAATGATCCGATTGAAAATCGTGCCACATACTCTGATATTACGCGAAGAGGTGTACTTGCGCGCTTTTTACGAGAAGACAATCCTGCACTAGCAATAGTATATTGGTTAGAGAACGTGGAAAATATGACTAACATAGAGATTGAACATATCGTTCCATCTCTATGCCGGTCTATTTCTGCAATTGATGAGCTAATCAACGCTCAGCTTAATGAGATATTGCATCATTCAATATTGCAAGAATTAGAAGCGAGTTGGAGAGGGGTTTTATATCTCACCGAGCAAGCTGGCATCTATGATAGGGAACAAAAGACCAAGATAAAATTGATTTCTTTATCTTGGACTGAGCTATCAAAGGATGTTACAAGAGCAATTGATTTTGACCAAAGTGAATTTTTTAAGCTGATATATAGCAATGAATTCGATATGCCAGGTGGCGAACCGTTTGGTGTTATTGTTGGGGATTATAAGGTTAGTCATATTATCCGTCCAGGGCATGCTGTAAATGATCTTGATATTTTAAAAGATGTTACTCGAACGGCTGCAGCGGCTTTTTCTCCATTTATTTGTTCAGCTCATCCATCTTTATTTGGCGTTGATGATTTCTCCCAATTAGGACAAGTAACAGATATTGGCAATCAATTTAAACAAATTGAATATATAAAATGGCATGCTTTAAGAGAAATGGACGATTCTCGCTTTCTTGGTATTGTGCTACCTGAAGTTCTAATGAGAAGCCCATATAAAGATGACGGTTCAAGAATAGAATGCTTTGTTTTTAAAGAAAATTTATCTAGGCCAGAAAAAGATTATCTTTGGGGAAATGCGGCTTTTGCTTTTGCTACAGTATTATTACGAGCATATTGTGAATCTGGTTGGTTTGGTCAAATACGCGGAGTTAAGTCGGGTAGTCATAGTTTTGGTCTTGTAAGTGGGTTGCCTGCATGTCTGTATGAAACTGATATATATCAAAAATCTAATAAGCCGTCTGTAAGTTTACTTGTAAGCCATCGGTTTGAAGCTGAATTATCCGATAATGGATTTATTCCATTGTCAGCCGTTCCATACAGTGATTTTTTTGCATTTTATAATAATGCCTCTGTTCAGCAGGCTAAAATAACAAATAAATTGGTCGTTAATGTTAATCATAGATTGTCAGCAATGCTGCAGTATATTTTATGTGTCGCGAGATTTGCCCATTATATAAAAGTTATGGGGCGAGATAAGGTCGGTGGATATCATTCAGCACAAGAATGTGAGCAGGATATGCAAAAGTGGTTACATAAATACACAACTGCGACTGAAGATGCATCCGACGAAATTAGAGCACGATTTCCATTGCGAGCAGCAAGGATAGAGGTTAAGGAAAAACGTGGTAAGCCAGGACAGTTTTATTCAATAATTCATTTGCAACCACATTTTCAGTTGGACCAAATGGTAACGACTGTAAGATTAGTTGCTGAGTTGTCACCAAAGCAAAATCCAATCTAAATGAAAAGGAATAACATGAAAAAGTTAAATTATTTAATTAAGCAAGGAAAGCTAAATTTGGCTTGCGAATACTGTAAAGAGGCGTTAAGAGAGGATCCCATCAATGCTCAGTTACGCGCTATTTATGTAGAGTTACTATGTATCAATGGAGATTTAGAGTCAGCAGATAATCAATTAGACATGATTATTCGGCAACATCCTGACTTTCTATTGGGTGCAGTAAATTTAAGGCAACTGATCCGCGCAGATCAAGCTCGATTAGATTTTTATCGTGGCGGAATGACTGCGAATCTCTTTCAGGAATCGGACGATATTTTTGAGAAAACAATACGTGTCAACTTAGCAATGCTTGAGAACAACATAGATGCTGCAACATCGTTAGTTTTCGAAATCGAAAATGATCGAGAGAAAGTATTAGCAAGTGTCAATAACAACTCTATTGATGATATTAGAGATCTAGATGATGTTTTAGCGGGTTACGTTGAAATATATGGTACTGATGGAAAATTTTACTTAGCGAAGTTTTCTGAAATTGAACATTTTACTGTACATAAGGCTGAATCAATTATCGATAGTGTTTGGCGACGTATTGATATTTCAATTGAAAATGGACCCAGCGGCGAAGCATTTCTTCCATTAACGTATGTTTCAAGTGAGGATGAATCTTCTCGCTTAGGTAAAGATACTGATTGGTTGCAAAAAGGGGAGTTTGTTGCCACAGGGACAGGTCTTAAAATGTGGTTGGTTGGTGATGAAGTACTCCCAATTACAGCGATAAGTAGTTTTGAAAAGATGGCATCTTGCTCAGCTTAATCAGCCTCTTTTAATGCGATATCTTGAGATTAATTAATTGAAAATTAATAATAAGCAATCTTTACAAATGTCACTTATTGATCGGTTGATCGATGACGCTCCCGGACAAAGTGATGATCTTCGTTCACGGCGTAACTTTGATTTACGCGCTTTGCGGTCAAATGTTAAGCGTGATCTTGAAAATCTTCTCAACAGCCGAGTTCAGTGGCATGTTTGGCCTGATTGCTATCAAGAATTAAATCAAAGCTTATTGAATTATGGTTTACCTGATTTTTCAGTGATGGTTGTAGATACCGATCATGGGCGTGAAAAGCTATGCCGAGCTGTTGAACAAACGATAAGGCGTTTTGAGCCGCGGTTTATTGATGTAGAAGTTACATTACTCGAAAATGAAGAGGTTATAGACCGTGTGCTAAAGCTAAGAATCCAAGCGTTACTATATGCAGATCCTGAACCTGAACATATTATGTTTGATTCAGAGATAGAGCCCGTTCACTTGGGATTAACGATAAAGGATTATCAATAATGAATGATGAACTCCTGAAGTATTATAATCGTGAGCTTACTTTCATACGTCGCATGGGCGCAGAGTTTGCTGAGCAATATCCCAAAATTGCAGGGCGTTTACGTATATCGGAAGAGAATGTAGAAGATCCGCATGTCTCACGATTGATCGAAGGTTTTTCGTTACTCACTGCTCAAATTAGGCAGAAACTAGATGATAGTTTTCCTGAAGTAACGGATGCATTATTGGGTCAGCTATATCCAGATTATCAAGCACCCATTCCGGCCTGCTCGATTCTTAAATTGACGAGCCAGAATCTTTCTACTTCTGGAGTTCTAGTTGCTCGGGGAACAGAGTTTGAAACTAAAACTGAAGGGCTTAAAAACTGTTTATTTCAATCTTGCTATGATACGGAAGTGCTTCCCTTAGAGGTAACAAAAGCAGAGTTTAAAAACGCTCCGTTTAATGCTCCAACACCGAACTTAAAACAGCCTATTAAGGCGCTTGTTAAACTTACACTTACATGTGAATTTGATACGACGGAAATGCATGAGCTTGGTGTGACGCGTTTACGATTTTATTTGAATGGACAACGTCATCATGTGTATCCGCTCTATGAGCTTTTATATCGTCAAGTTATCAGTATTGGGGTATCTGCTTCTGATGAAGCAAGTATTCGTTATTTACAACCTCGGCATATACAACAAGTAGGATTTGGTGACAATGAGAGTGTAGTGCCATATAGCCAAAAAAGTTTTTCAGGCTATCGATTGCTTATTGAACAGTTTTTGTGTCCTGAGAAATTTCTATTTATAGATCTAATTGATTTAGATCCAAATTGGCATGGGATTAAAGATGAATTTAATCTATATTTTTATCTTTCTGAAGGCGCTGCTGAATTAGAACGTCATATAAATGCCGATAGTTTTTTGCTTGGCTGCACTCCTGTAATTAACTTATTTCAGCAGAAGCTAGAGCCTATCAAGTTAGTGTCTTCACAATATGAATATCGTCTTGCAGCAAGCTATTTAGATGCTGATGTGTGTGAAATTATATCAATACAAGATATTAGGGCTTATGATCCTTTTGGGAATGAGATGGTCCTGAATCCTTACTATAGTCAAGGGCATCCCGCATTCTCCCAACAGCAGAATATGTTTTGGCATAGTCGACGTGAATTTGTGAATTGGGCCGGTGGTTATTCAGAGGCTGGAACTGAAGTTTATCTGTCAATCATTGACTGTCAGTTTAAAGGTATGGCTATTGATGGTGCAGAACAAGACTGGGTCATTCAAGTTAATGCACTATGCAGCAATCGAAATTTGCCCTCCTATTTACCTTTTGGAGGTGGAGAGCCTCATTTTAGTATTCGTAGTCATGTAGACATTATTAAAGATGTCCGTTGTTTAATTGCTCCGACCTCGCCAGTTAGGCCCGCATTGAAAGAGAACACCCGCTGGCAGCTTGTAAATCACCTTACACTCATGAGTTTCAGTGGCGAAAATGCATTGTCTCAGTTACAAGAAACATTAAAGTTATATGATTTTCGGGGAGCGCCAGAGTCCAGAGCGTTGATCGATGGAATAACCGCAGTAACCATTAGCAATGGAACGGCAAGAGTTAACCAGCAAGGAAGAGTCGCTGTTTGTGCAGGCTCAGATATTCTTATTGAGTTTAGCCAATCATCCTATGCAGGAACGGGAGTGTATTTTTTTGCAGGTATTTTAGATATTTTCTTTTCGCAGTTTGCTGCAATAAATTCTTACACTCGACTCTCAATTAAATTGCGTGATCAGGCTCAGGTTTATCATACATGGCCGGCTAGAGTCGGTACTCAGGTGTTGCTATGAGTATTAGGGATTGGAAAGACTCTCCCGAGAGTTTTGACTTTTATCAAGCAGTATACTTCTTGCAAAAGCAGTTATCATCTCAAGAACTCTATTGGCATAGTGTCGGGCGAGATGCTTTTCCTGAACAGGAGTTAATTAGATTTAAATCTGTTCAGCATTTAGGTTTTCCAGGGCAAGCAATCAGTAAAGTGGAAAGCAAAGACTATGCTTCCGCAGATAAGCAAGCATTTAATATTCATGTAAGCTTTATGGGGTTGACTGGCCCTTCAGGTGTTATGCCCCAACATTATTCAGAATTAATGTTACAAAGGTTGAAATTAAAAGATCGTACAATGCGAGATTTTTTCGATATTTTTAATCATAGACTTATATCACTGTATTATAGAGCTTGGGAAAAACATCAGTTTGCTTGTCACTATGGCAGTCAACAGTTTTCACAAGACCCATTTAGTCAGGTAGTGTTGAAACTCGTAGGTTCTGCTTCAAATTTAAACTCTTATTATGCAGGTGCATTTGTTGCTAAAAATAGAGGTGCCCAATTTTTAAAGCAAATACTGACAGATTTTCTTGGCGCAGAGATTGAAATAAAATCATTGCAGGGGCATTGGATTTCGTTAAATGCATCAGAATGTAGCTATCTAGCATCTGGAGTAAAACCTGAAGGTGTCAATGCTGAGCTAGGGAAGAGCATGATGTTAGGGCAGAAAGTATGGGATGTCAGCTCCATTATTGACATTAATATTAAGGCTACGTCTGAAGTTTTAAGAAAATTACTACCCAGTCAATCTCTTAATTTATTAGTGCAAAAACTAGTTAAGGAATATTTAGCGCCTCAAGTTAAAGCGAGGGTAACTTTAGTCGGCCGCTATATTGATTTCCCTGCTGTTCGGTTGGGTGCGGGAAGTAATCAGTTGGGACAGGTTGGAAGATTAAGTATTCGAAATCATAAGTTGGAAGAAGTTAACAGAGTTGGTTTTAAATTAGCGCGTAGTTAAATAAGCAAAGGAAGCTATTATGTCAAATACCCCATTAAAGAGCCTTGTTGAAAAGCTTAGTCCATCATCAAAAATGGCACTTGAGGCTGCAACGGCTAAATGTCAGTCTCGTAGTCACTATAGCGTTGAAATTGAGCACTGGCTGGATGCAATTTTAGAACAGAAGGATTCAGATATTAGGCTTCTGTTGAATGCATTCTCTATTGATGTTGATAGGGTGAAGTATCAATTACAACAAGCATTAGAAAACTTTAAGACAGGTAACAATTCTTTACCTGCTATTTCCGTACAAGTTGTTAACTTGTTAAAAGCAACATGGTTGAATACAAGTATTGATTTTAATGATGAGCGTATTCGGACGGCATATTTACTCTATTCATTGTTGAAGGATGAAACTTTACTCGCCCCAATTAGTAGGCGTGTTACTGAGCTCGACAAAATTGATGCTGCTGAAATACTAAGAGTCTGGCCAAGTCTGGCTCAGCATTCACATGAACAACAAGCTGCAAATATAAGTTCAAATAATACTTCTGATGCACCGACTACAGCAGGTAAAACCCCGTCATTAGATCAGTTTACTGTTGATTTAACAAAACAAGCTAGGGTTGGAAAAATTGATCCCATAATTGGACGTGATTTCGAGATTCGACAGATGATCGATATTTTATCCCGTCGTCGTCAAAATAATCCCATTTTAACGGGGGAGGCTGGTGTTGGGAAAACCGCTGTTGTCGAGGGCTTAGCTCTTAAAATAGCAGCAGGCGATGTTCCTGATCGTCTAAAGAATGTTTCTCTGCGTGTCCTTGATCTTGCGCTATTACAGGCGGGTGCAGGCATGAAAGGGGAGTTTGAAAACCGCTTGAAAAATGTGATCAAGGAAGTTCGCCAGAGTGCTCAACCTATAATATTGTTTATCGATGAAGCGCATACAATGATAGGTAGCGGTGGTCAAGCTGGGCAGAATGACGCGGCTAATTTATTAAAACCTGCATTAGCTCGTGGTGAATTGCGGACTATTGCCGCGACAACTTGGGCTGAATATAAAAAATATTTTGAAAAAGATGCTGCGCTAACCCGTCGTTTCCAAGTTGTAAAAGTAGAAGAGCCAAAGCCTGAACTCGCAATTGTTATGTTGCGAGGAATCTTGCCTGTTATGGAAACGCATCATGGTGTCAATATTGCGGATAAAGCCCTGCAAGCAGCGGTACATTTATCCGACCGTTATATTAATGGTCGACAGTTACCGGATAAGGCTGTTGGCTTACTTGATACCGCATGTTCGCGAGTGTCAATGAGTCAAGATGCTATTCCTGGTCAGCTTGAAGATCAGCAGCGCCGTGTACAGCAGCTTGAAGCCGAAATAGCACTATTACAACGCGAACTAAGATTAGGTGCGGACCACTTAGTTGCTATTGATTTGCTTACTAATCAAATTCTCGATGCAAATAATAAGCTTGAACAAGTTCAGCAGCAGTGGACATATGAAAAAAGTTTAGTTTCAGAAGCAAAAGAACTCGCGATATTACTGCATACGGAGAATGGGGAAGATAATAGTGCATCACTTCATCGACTGAATGAAATAAAGGCATTATTGTCAGCCATTCCAAATCCAATGGTTCATTGGCAGGTTACAGAAAACTTAGTTGCAGAGGTTGTCTCAGATTGGACTGGTATTCCTTTAGGGAAAATGCAAGCTGATGAAATAAAAACAATTCTGGCATTAAAGTCAATTCTAGAAGAGAGGGTTGTTGGTCAAGAGCACGCCTTAGAGTTAATTGCCCGTACGGTACAAACATCACGCGCACAACTTGCTGACGAAAATAAACCGAATGGTATCTTTTTGCTCACAGGTCCAAGTGGTGTAGGTAAAACTGAAACCGCTCTTGCTGTTGCAGAGCAAGTATATGGTAGTGAAGATAGTATCACTATTATCAATATGTCGGAGTTTAAGGAGGAACATAAAGTATCCTTATTACTCGGTTCTCCGCCAGGCTATGTAGGATACGGTGAAGGTGGTGTGTTAACCGAAGCTGTGCGCCGCAAACCTTATAGCGTAATTCTACTCGATGAAATGGAAAAGGCTCATCCCGGCGTTCAAGATATTTTTTATCAGGTTTTTGATAAAGGAACAATAAAGGACGGAGAAGGTAGAGATATTGATTTTAAGAATACAATAATTATTATAACTTCAAATGTTGGTACTGATACGACTATGCGTTTATTTGAGGATGAATCAACATCTCCCTCGCCAAATGGACTTGCTAAAGCACTTAAACCTGATCTTCTACAAGTCTTTAAACCTGCATTTTTAGGTCGGATAAATGTTATTCCCTATTTGCCATTGGCAGATGAACAACTTAAACAGATTATTTGTTTGCAACTCAAGCGTGTTACTCGAAGGTTGTTGAATAATTATAAAGTCGAATTCAATTATGATGAAGATGTTGTCAATTATATTGTCTCGCAGTGTCAAAATGCTGATAGTGGTGCAAGAACCATACATAACGTTATTCAGAATAGAATATTGCCAGAGATGTCAGTCAAGATTTTACAATTTGTTGCAGAGAGTAAAGCTCTATCAAATATCAGACTAATGGTTGATGGTAATGAATTCAAATATGATATTTTATAAAAATATCATATTAGTCCAAAAGTATTAAATTGAGAAGTTTGATGACCAATTTTTTGGTTGATCTCAGCAAGCCTCTGATTTGCTTGATATGTTGCTGATGTGACCTATGTTTAATCGCGTTATCAAGTATTGAGAGAAACGCTTTTGGTAGTATAATGTCCACCGACAAAAATATATCTAATAATCAAGGAATGCTTAATGTATTTTGCTTTCCTTTATTCTTTGTATTTTTGTGTACCAGGGTCATTAATACCTGAGCATATGAACGTCCAATTAAGGACAGCCGTTAATTAGTAAAAGGAATATAGAATGCAAGCTAACACATATTTGGACTACGAAGGGATTAAAGGCGAAGCAACTGCAGAAGCTTTTAAAGACATGATTACTGTTCTATCTATGGATTGGGGTTCACAACGTGAAATCTCTTCTCATACTGGTACTGCTATGGATCGTGAAGCTAGTTCAACTCGTTTGAGCGATGTTGTCATTACCAAGTTGCAAGATAAATCTTCTCCTGATTTTTTCAAGGAAGCGACTATTGGTAAAGGTAAGAAAGCAATTTTTCATATCACTAAACAAGGTGATAAAATTGAAGAAATCATGAAAATTGAACTAACTGACGCCATGGTAAGTAGCTACCACATGTCAGTTTCTGGTGATCGTCCAGTTGAAACAATTGTTATTAGTTATACAGAGCTAATGATGACAGTTGTACCTACAGATGACAAAAACAACGTATCTGCACCACAAGTTTATGGTTACAGTGGCGTTAAAGGCCAAAAGTTATAAGACTAATGGTCAAACTGATGCGGTTTTTCCGCATCAGTTTTTTGTTTATTTCGTTTCTACCATTAAGGCTTCGATATGCAGTTGGCGACTCAGGATGAGAATAGTATCAAAATTGATACTCCGTTAGGGAAAGATAAGCTTTATTTGACTCGTTTTGTGTTTGAAGAGGCAATATCGGAACTTTTTAATGTAAAGGCGCAAGTTTATACTAATGGTGAGGATATTGATTCACAGGCGTTAATTGGTAAAGATGTCACCATAACGTTGAAATTAGGTGGTGGTAAGAATCGTTTTATTCACGGTATGGTTTCTGACGTCACATCGTTAGGGCTAAGAGTCGCGAAAGAAGCAGATGATAAAGTACATAAAGATTACGTTTTAACTATTGTGCCTGCTGCATGGTTTATGCAACATAGGGTAAATAGTCGTATTTTTAAAAAGAAAAATGTTCTTAAAATTGTAAATGAAGTCGCTGCAGAGCACGGTGTTAAGGTTGATATAGCCTCTAAGATTTCTTCATCTTATCCAGATTATGAATTTAAAGTCCAATATGAAGAGTCTGATTTACTTTTTATAAACCGCTTGCTTGAGCAAGAAGGTATTTTTTATTATTTTACGCACACAGCTTCGCAACATACTTTGGTTTTGGCTGATAAAGCAACAGCTTATGAGCCTTGTATTGAAAATAAAGTGAAATTTAATACAGGTAGTATTGCTGAAGCTCATATTAATCAATGGCATTCTGCAATTAATATGGCGCCAGGTAAATTTGTTCAACGTGGATATAATTTATTAAAGCCAAAGGAATTACCCACGGGAACACATGATAAAGGTGGGCTTTTACCTAAGCATACCGATTATGAAGTGTTTGCATATGACGCTGAATCTGACACTCATCTAAGGGGTAAGGCCGTCGCTGCATCGAGATTAGAAGCCTTACAACGTGACATTCAATTGCGCAAAGGCTCAAGTAATTGTCGAACTTTTACTGCCGGTCAAACTTTTGCTTTTAGTGAGCATGAGGATAAGTCAGAAGTCGGTAAGCAGTATGCGATAACTCAGCTAGTCTTAACTTGTGCGATTGTCAATCAGACTGGTGCGAGTCAAAACTCACGTCAACAAATCACTAATACTTTTATGTGTGTACCTAAAAGTGTTCCATATCGTCCTCGTCCTATCACTGCCAAGCCGATGATCTCGGGTGTTCAAACCGCAACGGTTACTTGCAAAGGAGGTGAGGAAATTTCGGTAGATGCTTTAGGGCGCGTCACAGTTAAATTTCACTGGGATCGAAGTGCAATTAAAGATCATGAAAGTTCTTGTCCAATAAGGGTAAGCCAAAGTTGGGCAGGTAAGAATTGGGGAAGTAATTTTCTGCCCCGTCGAGATCAAGAAGTACTTGTTGAATTTTTAAATGGTGATCCCGATCAACCGATTATTATCGGTTCAGTTTATAACTCGGACCACATGCCGCCTTATAACTTGCCAGACGGAAAAACTCAAAGTGGTATCCGTACGCGTTCAAGCGAAAAGGGGAGTGCGGCTAATTTCAACGAATTGACTTTTGATGATAAAAAAGGAAATGAACTGGTTTATCTGCATGCAGAAAAAAACTTTACATTGCATGTAGAGAATGATCAGTCAGACAGTGTTGATAATGATCGAAAGTCGGTCATTAAAGGTAATGATACGCACACTGTTAATAAGGACCGTAAAAGCACGATTGATGGTAGCGATACGTTAAAAGTGGGTAATAAACTTGTTATCGATGCTGGTGACGCTATTACTATCAAAACGGGTTCGGCTTCAATTTCAATGAAAAGTGATGGTTCTATTAGCATTAAAGGCACCAATATTACGATTAAAGGCAGTAAAGTTAGTATCAACTAGTTAATTATTTGATTGATATTCAAGGAAGAAAGAAGAAATGGGTAAACCTGCCTCTGTGATTGGCTCAATGCATATTTGCCCTAAGTTTACGGGACAGGTTCCCCATGTTGGTGGTCCTGTTGTTCAAGGCTCGCCAAATGTTTCCATCTGTGGTCTTCCTGCCGCTCGCAAGGGCGACAAACTTGTTTGTATCGGCCCTCCTGACACGATCAGTGGCGGTTCGTCTACCGTTTTTATTAATGGCAAAAATGCCGCCCGTCTGGGTGATGATACTGCTCATGGTGGTAAAATTGTGGTCGGTGTTCCAACGGTGCTTATTGGTGGTTAATCATGCTAACCGATAAGTCATTGATCGAGATCACCGCATCTCTACTTGAACAAAGACATGTCTTAGTTCGGAGTCGTTATACCAATCGACAGCTACTTATGATGCATGACCAAAAATTGATGCGTGGATTAAACGAATTGCTTAGACGCAAGGTTCACGTTACAGAGCATCGGTGGCTTGATTGGGTTTTAGATTGTTCACCAATCCCATTTGATTCAGCATTTGGGGTTAATCCTCCCCATGCCCTATGGCTAACTGAGCTAAAAATGGCGTTGCATAATATGGATTATGCAGGTATTGCCATGTCAGCTCAGAAAGACAATGCTGAGTATGCTAATTGGCTTCTTGCAAGCTATCTGCATATCCCCATCCCCAATACTGACAAATTGCTTGAGCAACATATTTCCTCTGCAATGTTATGGTATCTCGCGAGTATGGGATGTATTTCCAAAAAAGCGGCACTGAACTCCGCAATTCGGAATGCTGATCCAAGATTGAGTGTAGAGATAAAGCTTGCATTGTATATGCTAGGTGATCGGACAGATGAACTCGAATTACTTTCTTGTGCAATAGAGAATGAAATAAGCCACTGGGATTATCTTTTTGTATTGATTTGTGGCGCGCCAGAGCCATTAAAGATCCGTTTGTTAAACCTTATTTGCTCAGAAGCAAATGATAAATCAGCCAGTTTTAGGGCTATCGGCTTTAGTGGCCTATCCAAGTTTATCCCTATGGTTTTAGCCTTAACAAAAGAGCAAGAGACAGAAAATGTCGCAATGGATGTGCTTTATACCTTAGTCGGTACTGTTGAGGCAGAAGTATTACTTTCGCAATTAGATCTCATTGATGAAACGAGCCTTGAGTTAGTGGTTAATAAGTATCCATCCTTAACTAAACTGCAAGTTATCGACACTATCGAGTTAAAAACGTTTTGGCAGTTAGAGTGCCAGGGACAGCGTCAGGCTGCAGCCTATCGCGCTAAAGTACACTACCCGCAGACTCCCTTAGCCAGACCTTGTCGTTTATTGGGGGGGATATGGCATCTCCAATAACGATTTTGCAATCAGGACTTGTTATTGGTAGAGCTAAAAATAGTATCGATGGGATGATGCTAGATATGACCTCACCTGAGCCGCAAGCGTTTTCTCTTAGTGAGAATCAAGAGATTTTAGTTAACTTCATATCGTCTTTAACATTCAATACTTCAGGGCAGTTATCGATTGAACAGTTTATGGCGTTATTTGACTGTTTGTTTTCTGAGCAATTGCAGTGTCCAGAGGATGAATGTGTACTACTCGTTTTACCAGAGCTTTTTAATGGTCAAGATCATTTGTTACACGCGTTATTTGCTCAGATAGCTGTGGTATATCCCCATTTATTGACGCATAGCTTAAGCCGTATTTTCCCTTATGGGAGTAGTGGCAATCTAATGGCATTAGCTGAAGCATCCCGTTTGTTGTCGGTAGATGCAGTAGAGCAGGTTTGGATTATTGCCATGGATAGTTTGGCAGAAAAACAGCTTTTGTTGCAGCTAGCACAGCAGCTGCGCTTACTCACTGCACAACACATGGGTTTATGCCCATCCGAAGGGATCGTGGGATTATGTTTAGGTAAGTCTGATGTGGGTGTAGTCGTTAATTTTTCGGCTATGGATGCTGATGTAGAAGGTACACCGAAACAGGCGTTAACGTCTTTATTTACTCAGGTCAGTGCGGAGTCTAGTGATTCACTTCAGGCGATTTACTTTCCTGATAATGGTGATGAAACGCTCACACAGCAGTGGTTAGATGCATATCCGTTACTATCGGCCAAAATAGGTCAACATACGCAGCTGTTATTCCCCGCCTATCATACAGGTGAAATCGGTGCTGCAGGTGGTTTGTATCGCTTTTTACATATATTTGAAGGATTTAAAAACGGCTTGTTATCGGGGAATATCTTACAGTGTGAGATTTCTGCCAAGGCATTTCGAGCAGCAGGATTATTTAGTTGGCGGACCTGGAATGGTTCGTTATCACAGCAAGGAAGTTAAACTAGCATGCAAGCCAAGTCGTTATCTTTAAAAGCGCGCTCAGGCGACTTAATTCTATTCAGCACGACAAAGCCCACGCGAACCTCTCTGGCCTTTAGTGATGAGCAGAGTGCTATTGCCTTTTTGCAATCGATGTTTTCTGTATCGGACTTACCTGGCGATACGATTGTGTCTGTATATGCGTGGTTTAATCAGTCAGCATCTTTTACGACAACGTGGAGCCAAGCTCGTGCAGGGGCGTTAAGACAAACGCTTGCAAAAGCGTTAGTTGAACAACAGCTATTTGCCGCAATTTTACCGGCTAAGCCAGTAGAGGTTCCCTCGGCACCGGCTTCGTCTCGTTCCGCTCCTACAGCGAAAGCGTCCAATCCTGGAGGGCGGGCTGAGCCGACGCAAAGTCCGTCCGAGCATGGCCAAAATGATCAACAGGGCCAAAACGCAGCAGGTCAAACGGAACCCCCCAATAAGGATAAAGTCACCTGCGGCGATCCTGTGGCTATGTGTAGTGGTGAGGAAATTCTTGCGTTAACTGATTTTAGCTTAGAAGGTGCTATGCCATTAATCTGGACTCGCACCTATCGTTCAAGCCAAAGTGCACAGAATGAAGGCTTAGGTTTTGGTTGGCGGAGTAATTTTCATCAGCATATTGATCTTATTATTGATGACGAGGCCAATTCTCAATTTTGGTTTGTCGACGAAGAAGGTCGACGCTTACCATTTGCCTTTGTTCCTCGTGGGAAAATTACCTATCAGCTTGCCGAAGGACTCGCTCTACGACACGAATCAAATGGCAGCTTAGTGCTAGTCAAGTCTGATGATACTCATTGGGTATTTGTTCCGTGCAAAGAAAAGCCGCAATGCTGGGTATTACATCAAGTGATTAATCAGCTTGGGCATACTCTGCAACTTTTCTATGATAGATATCAGAGACTTAGCCGTATCGATTATACCGCTAAGCGGGGTATTGAATTAACCTATCACGCCAATGGTAATATCAGTCGTATTGAAGCGGTTAGGCATACAGATCAAGGCTTACAACGCTTAGGGATCTTACTGGCTATTTATGAATATGATGAGGCAAACGATCTCAGAACTGCAACAAATAGAACTCAGCAAACTGAGCAATATCAGTATGATGGACACTTGCTCGTTGAGCGTGAACGCGCGAGCGGCTTTAAGCATTATTTCACTTGGTATGGTGCCGGACCGTTAGCCCGTTGCCGCCGTAACTGGGGGGATGATGGTTGTTACGATTATCACTTTGAGTACCATGAAGCAGATCGGCTGGCCGTTAGCACAGATAGCCGAGGTCAAGTTTGGCATTATTACCATGATGCACAAAATCGACTAATCAAAAAAATCGCTCCAGATGGCGCAACTTGGCAATACCAATGGAATGCACAGGGTAAGAAAACCGCTGAAATACAACCCTCAGGGGCTGTGACCACATTTGAATATAACCGACGCGGCCAGTTAAGCCGAGTGATTGCCGCCGACGAGGGCATTACCCAGTTTCAATATAATGCTCTAGGGCAGCGTAGCGGTGTGATTGATGCAGAAGGTCAGGAGTGGCGCCGTGAGTTTTCATCGGCGGGATTGCTCCGAGCAGAGACCGGCCCTAATGGCGCATCAGCACGTTATGAATACAATAACTTATCACAGCTAGTGAGCATTACGGATGCCTGTGGTCAGCAAACTAAATTGGCGTGGGACAAAGAAGGGCAACTACTGGCTCAGCAATCGCCACAAGGGCTAACTCGCTATAGTTACGATGAATTGGGGTTAGTGAATGGCATAGTGGATGCTGCCGGACTCGTCACTGAATACATCAGAAATCCTGCTGGGTTAATCGTCAAGCGCCGTCAATATGCTGCTAATGCCGCCGAGAATAGCCAAGAAGAACACTTTGAATACGATAGTTCCTCCCGCTTAGTCTCATCGACTAACGCGTTAGGTGAGCAGCGTCGTTGGCAGTACTCAGGGTTAAGCCAGCCACAGCAATTATCCCAAGCCGATGGGAGTTGCTTGCATTATGAGTATGATAATGAACGTAATTTAACTGCCATCGCCCGCAGTGATGGGGCCCGCTATCAAGTGGATTATGATGGTCAAGAGAGGCCAATCCGTTTACTGGGGTTCGATGGCCGTACTCAACAGTTTGAGTATGATGCTAACGGTTTAGTTGTTGGCATCACAGATAGTGATGAGCGTTACATTCAATGGTGTCGTGATCCCCTAGGGCGAACAACAGAGCTAAAAGCGGTTAATTTAGCCAGCCAAGAGTTAACGAGTCAGCATTTTTATTACGATAAACTGGGGCGGATGCTTAGAGCCAATAATGGTCAACGTAAACTGCGTTTTAGTTATCTACCAAGTGGTATTGGCACAGTAAAGGCACAAGTCCATTCCCTCTGGCAAGACAACTGGCACCTTGCCCATCACTATGATGAAAAAGGCCGTAAAATCGCCACTGTGCTGCCCGATGGCAGTCAGCTCGATTATCGCTATAACGAACAAGGACTCGTGTCGCAACTGGCATGGGACAATGCCCCACTGTTGCAATGCCGGTTCGATCAAGCAGGACGGGAGACTGAGCGCGAGTATGGCAATGGCTTAGTGTTAAGTCAGCAATACAATGTTTTTAGCCGCTTAATCGCCCAGCAATGGCAGCGGGGCAGTTGGCTGCATGAACGCAGTTATAGTTACAGTGCTCGCCATCAGTTAGTTCAGTTGCATGACAGCCAAACGGGGCAGTTGGATTATGAATACAATACCTT